>NZ_RHJM01000003.1:0-524205 GCF_004212315.1 Escherichia sp. E10V5 | reverse complement strand
GCCTCGCCTGAGCAGCGTCAAGTTGCGCGGGAGAAAATTCAGGAGAGCCGCCCGCAACGTCTGAACGACAATAACCATACTGCCCGATTGAATAATGAGCAACGGTCAGCAGTACGCGAACGGTTGTCTGAGCGTGGAACAAGGAGACTGGAAAGGTAAATTGCAGGCATAAAAAAAGCGGCGTGGTTAGCCGCTTTTTTAATTGCCGGATGTTCCGGCAAACGAAAAATTACTTCTTCTTCGCTTTCGGGTTCGGCAGGTCGGTGATGCTACCTTCGAATACTTCTGCTGCCAGGCCCACAGACTCGTGCAGAGTCGGGTGCGCGTGGATGGTCAGCGCGATGTCTTCAGCGTCACAACCCATTTCGATCGCCAGACCGATTTCACCCAGCAGCTCGCCGCCGTTGGTACCGACAATCGCACCACCGATCACACGGTGAGATTCTTTGTCGAAAATCAGCTTGGTCATACCGTCTGCGCAGTCGGAAGCAATAGCACGGCCAGATGCAGCCCACGGGAAGGTGGCGGTTTCGTAACTGATGCCTTTCTCTTTCGCTTCTTTCTCGGTCAGCCCTACCCATGCAACTTCTGGTTCGGTATAGGCGATAGACGGGATAACTTTCGGATCGAAGTAGTGTTTTTGACCTGCGATAACTTCAGCGGCAACGTGACCTTCGTGAACACCTTTGTGTGCCAGCATCGGCTGACCGACGATATCGCCGATAGCAAAGATGTGCGGCACGTTAGTGCGCAGCTGTTTGTCAACGCGGATGAAGCCACGGTCGTCCACTTCCACGCCAGCTTTGCCTGCGTCGAGGTTTTTACCGTTCGGCACACGACCAATCGCTACCAGCACGGCGTCGTAACGCTGCGGTTCAGCTGGTGCTTTTTTGCCTTCCATCGTCACATAAATACCGTCTTCTTTCGCTTCAACGGCGGTAACTTTGGTTTCCAGCATCAGGTTGAATTTCTTGCTGATACGCTTGGTGAAGACTTTAACGATGTCTTTGTCCGCCGCCGGGATAACCTGGTCGAACATTTCAACCACGTCAATCTGTGAACCCAGCGCGTGGTATACGGTACCCATTTCCAGACCGATGATACCGCCACCCATTACCAGCAGGCGTTCTGGTACTTCTTTCAGTTCCAGCGCGTCAGTGGAGTCCCAAATACGCGGATCTTCATGCGGAATAAACGGCAGTTGGATCGGGCGAGAACCCGCTGCAATGATCGCGTTGTCGAAGTTGATCACGGTTTTACCGTTCTCACCTTCAACTTCCAGGGTGTTAGCCCCGGTAAATTTACCCAGACCGTTGACCACTTTGACTTTGCGGCCTTTCGCCATACCAGCCAGACCACCGGTCAGCTGATTGATCACTTTCTCTTTCCAGGTACGAATCTTGTCGATATCGGTTTTCGGTTCGCCGAAGACGATACCGTGTTCAGCCAGCGCTTTGGCTTCTTCGATAACTTTTGCTACGTGCAGCAGTGCTTTAGAAGGGATACAGCCGACGTTCAGGCAAACACCACCAAGGGTGTTGTAACGTTCTACGATTACGGTTTCCAGACCTAAATCAGCGCAACGGAAGGCAGCGGAGTAACCTGCGGGGCCTGCCCCAAGTACCACGACCTGAGTTTTGATTTCAGTACTCATCATGACCTCTATATATTTATCTCCGGCGGTCATACCCGTCGTCTTTCAGGCCGCAGCGGCGTTAGCTTCACGCCCTCACCCCAGTCACTTACTTATGTAAGCTCCTGGGGATTCTGGCGCTTGCTACCTTGCTGCACCCAGAAATCCATAGGGTATGTGAAGTAATACCCTAACCACCACCGGGTCGTTCTATCCGTCGGTATTTTACAAAATTGTTAACAATTTTTAAACAACAAACGGCAACCGATTTGTCTATTCGCTAATAATCTCAATACATTCATGAGATTACCAGAAAAAAGCCGGCCGTTGGGCCGGCTCTTTTATTTACATCACCAGACGGCGAATATCAGACAGCGTGTTGTTAATGATGGTAATGAAACGGGCACCATCAGCACCGTCGATCACGCGGTGGTCGAAGGAGAGAGAAATCGGCAGCATCAGACGCGGCACGAACTCTTTACCATTCCACACCGGCTCCATCGCGGACTTGGAAACGCCGAGGATAGCCACTTCCGGCGCGTTCACAATCGGCGCGAAGTGGGTAGTACCCAAGCCGCCGATGCTGGAGATGGTAAAGCAACCGCCCTGCATTTCGCCCGCAGTCAGCTTACCGTCACGCGCTTTCTTAGAAATAGTCATCAGCTCGCGAGACAGCTCGATGATGCCTTTCTTGTTGACGTCTTTGAATACCGGAACAACCAGACCGTTCGGGGTATCCACCGCCACACCGATGTTGATGTATTTCTTCAGGGTCAGACGCTGACCGTCTTCCGACAGCGAACTGTTGAAGCGAGGCATCTGCTCAAGAGCTGCAGCAACGGCTTTCATGATGAAGACAACTGGGGTTATCTTCACATCCAGCTTACGTTTCGCTGCTTCTTCGTTCTGCTGTTTACGGAACGCTTCCAGCTCGGTGATATCAGTTTTGTCGAAGTGGGTAACGTGCGGGATCATCACCCAGTTACGGCTCAGGTTAGCACCAGAAATTTTCTGAATGCGGCCCAGTTCCACTTCTTCGATTTCACCAAACTTGCTGAAGTCCACTTTAGGCCACGGCAGCATGCCTGGGATACCGCCGCCAGTCGCTGCCGGAGCCGCTTCTGCACGTTTGATAGCTTCTTTCACGTAAGCCTGAACGTCTTCGCGCAGAATACGACCTTTACGGCCAGTGCCCTTCACTTTCGCCAGGTTAACGCCGAATTCGCGTGCCAGACGGCGGATCAGCGGAGTCGCGTGAACGTAAGCGTCGTTTTCAGCAAATTCAGATTTGCCTTCGGCTTTCGCAGCCGGTGCTGCTGCCGGGGCTTCAGCTTTTGCTGCCGGAGCCGGCGCTGCCGCTTCCTGTTTCGCTGGAGCTGCCGCAGGCGCTGCGCCTTCAACTTCGAAGATCATAATCAGCGAACCAGTTTTCACTTTATCGCCAACGTTGACTTTCAGTTCCTTCACGACGCCAGCAAACGGAGCCGGAACTTCCATAGAAGCTTTGTCGCCTTCTACGGTGATCAGTGACTGTTCAGCGGCAACTTTGTCGCCCACTTTCACCATCACTTCGGTCACTTCAACTTCGTCACCGCCGATATCCGGAACGTTAACTTCTTTCACGCCAGCTGCAGCCGCTGGTGCTGCTGCAGGAGCCGCTTCCTGTTTAGCTGCTGGAGCTGCCGCGCCTGCTGCACCCGCGACTTCGAAGACCATAATCAGCGAGCCGGTAGACACTTTGTCACCCACGTTCACTTTGATCTCTTTCACGGTGCCAGCAAACGGAGCCGGAACTTCCATAGAAGCTTTGTCGCCTTCTACGGTGATCAGCGACTGCTCAGCTTCAACTTTGTCGCCCACTTTCACCAGGATTTCGGTCACTTCGACTTCGTCGCTGCCGATATCCGGAACGTTAACGTCTTTTGCTGCCGCAGCCGCGGGTACTGCTGCCGGAGCTGCTTCTTTCTTCTCTTCTGCCTGAGCAGGTGCAGCGTCTGCTGCACCGTCGGCGGAATCGAAAATCATAATCAGTGCGCCGGTCTGGGTTTTATCGCCAACAGAGACTTTGATCTCTTTAACGATACCCGCCTGCGGAGACGGAACTTCCATAGAGGCTTTGTCGCCTTCTACGGTGATCAGCGACTGTTCGGCTTCAACTTTGTCGCCCACTTTGACCAGGATCTCGGTGATTTCAACTTCATCAGCCCCGATGTCCGGTACTTTGATTTCGATAGCCATTATTCTTTTACCTCTTACGCCAGACGCGGGTTAACTTTATCTGCATCGATGTTGAATTTGGCGATTGCGTCAGCAACCACTTTCTTATCGATTTCGCCACGTTTAGCCAGTTCGCCCAGCGCCGCTACAACCACGTAGGAAGCATCAACTTCGAAGTGGTGACGCAGGTTCTCACGGCTGTCGGAACGACCGAAGCCATCAGTACCCAGTACGCGGTAGTCGTCAGCCGGTACGTAAGTACGGACCTGCTCAGCGAACAGTTTCATATAGTCGGTAGATGCCACTGCCGGAGCGTCGTTCATCACCTGAGCGATATACGGAACGCGCGGAGTTTCCAGCGGGTGCAGCATGTTCCAGCGCTCACAATCCTGACCATCACGCGCCAGTTCAGTGAAGGACGTTACGCTATAAACGTCAGAACCTACGCCGTAATCTTTCGCCAGGATCTGTGCTGCTTCACGGACGTGACGCAGGATAGAACCGGAGCCCAGCAGCTGAACTTTACCTTTGCTACCTTCAATGGTTTCGAGTTTGTAGATACCTTTACGGATACCTTCCTCAGCACCTTCCGGCATTGCCGGCATATGGTAGTTTTCGTTCAGCGTGGTGATGTAGTAGTAAACGTTCTCTTGTTTTTCACCGTACATACGCTCCAGACCGTCATGCATGATGACAGCAACTTCGTAAGCGTAAGCCGGGTCGTAAGAGATACAGTTCGGGATAGTCAGCGACTGAATGTGGCTGTGACCATCTTCGTGCTGCAGACCTTCGCCGTTCAGGGTGGTACGACCGGAAGTACCGCCGATCAGGAAGCCACGCGCTTGCTGGTCGCCAGCCGCCCAGCACAAATCGCCGATACGCTGGAAGCCGAACATCGAGTAATAGATGTAGAACGGAATCATCGGCAGATTGTTGGTGCTGTAAGAGGTCGCCGCTGCCAGCCAGGAACAACCTGCGCCCAGCTCGTTGATCCCTTCCTGCAGAATCTGACCTTTCTCGTCTTCTTTATAGTAAGCAACCTGCTCGCGGTCCTGCGGGGTGTACTGCTGGCCGTTCGGGCTGTAAATACCAATCTGACGGAACAGACCTTCCATACCGAAAGTACGCGCTTCGTCGGCGATGATCGGCACAAGCCTGTCTTTGATCGACTTGTTCTTCAGCATCACGTTCAGGGCGCGAACGAAAGCGATAGTGGTAGAGATCTCTTTGCTCTGCTCTTCCAGCAGCGCACCGAAGTCTTGCAGGCTCGGCAGCTCCAGCTTCTCGGTGAAGTTCGGCTGGCGGCTTGGCAGATAACCGTGCAGTTTCTGACGCTGTGCGTGCAGATAGGTATGCTCTTCAGAACCTTCCGGGAAGGTGATGTACGGCAGTTTTTCGATATCTGCATCAGACACCGGCACATTGAAACGGTCGCGGATGTGACGCACGCCGTCCATGTTCATTTTCTTAACCTGGTGCGCGATGTTTTTACCTTCAGCCGCGTCGCCCATGCCGTAACCTTTAATGGTATGAGCAAGGATTACTGTCGCTTTGCCTTTGGTTTCCTGCGCTTTCTTGAATGCAGCGTAGATTTTCTTCGGATCGTGACCACCACGGTTCAGCGCCCAGATCTGCTCGTCAGTCCAGTCTGCAACCAGGGCTGCGGTTTCAGGATATTTACCGAAGAAGTGTTCACGAACGTACGCGCCATCTTTCGATTTGAAGGTCTGGTAGTCGCCGTCAACGGTTTCGTTCATCAGCTGGATCAGTTTACCGCTGGTATCTTTACGCAGCAGTTCATCCCAACGGCTACCCCACATCACTTTGATCACGTTCCAGCCAGCACCTTCGAAGATGCCTTCCAGTTCGTTGATGATTTTGCCGTTACCGGTGACCGGGCCGTCAAGACGCTGCAGGTTACAGTTGATAACGAAGACCAGGTTATCCAGTTTTTCACGGGTAGCGATGGTGATCGCACCTTTGGATTCCGGTTCGTCCATTTCACCGTCGCCGAGGAACGCGTAAACGGTCTGTTTAGAGGTATCTTTCAGGCCACGGTGTTCCAGATATTTCAGGAATTTAGCCTGGTAAATAGCACCAATCGGACCCAGACCCATAGATACGGTCGGGAACTGCCAGAATTCCGGCATCAGTTTCGGGTGCGGATAGGAAGAGAGGCCATTGCCGTGAACTTCCTGACGGAAGTTATCCAGCTGCTCTTGAGTCAGACGACCTTCCAGGAAAGCACGTGCGTAAACGCCCGGGGAGATGTGGCCCTGGAAGTAAACCAGGTCGCCGCCATCCTGCTCGTTACGTGCACGGAAGAAGTGGTTAAAGCACACATCATAAATGGTTGCGGAAGACTGGAAGGACGCCATGTGGCCGCCCAGTTCGAGGTCTTTTTTCGACGCACGCAGAACCGTCATGATGGCGTTCCAGCGGATAGCTGAACGAATACGGCGTTCCAGTTCCAGATTACCCGGATACTCCGGTTGTTCTTCAACGGGGATGGTGTTGATGTAGTTGCTGATACCGGTGCCTGCGGCTACGTTGACTCCGCCTTTGCGGGCTTCAGCAAGCAGTTGGTCGATCAGATACTGAGCACGCTCAACACCTTCTTCACGGATGACCGATTCGATCGCCTGGAGCCAGTCGCGAGTTTCGATCGGATCCACGTCATTTGGGAAACGTTCTGACATGGGTTATTCCTTATCTATCTAATAACGTTGAGTTTTCTGGAACCTGTCCCATTGAACTCTCGCCGGAAAGCCCAATAAGACAGGTTCTACGTTTAGTTGCCGCGCTTTTATATGCGCTTGATTTACAACATCTTCTGGATAATTTTTACCAGAAAAATCACTAATTCTTTCGTTGCTCCAAACGACGCAGAGAACGCTCACGGCGACTCTCTTCACGGCTTCTGTCGAGCAAAATTTCTTCGATAAAGGCCAGATGGCGATGCGATGCTTCGCGCGCTTCTTCCGGCTTACCGGCCATAATCGCTTCGAATATGCGGGTGCGGTGACTACTCACCAGCGGCAGCATCTCGCGACGCGCATAGAGCAATTCGAAGTTCTGACGGACATTCTGGGCCAACATCGGCTCCATACACCTTAGCAGATGAAGCAAAACCACATTGTGGGCCGCTTCGGTGACGGCAATCTGATACTGGAGTACGGCGTTTGATTCCGCGTCCAGATCGCCAGACTGCTGCGCCAGTTCTATGGCGTGGTGGAGTTCACGGATGCGTTCCTTGTCTTCATCGGTACTACGCAGCGCGGCGTAATAAGCGGCGATACCTTCCAGGGCGTGTCGTGTTTCGAGCAAGTCATACTGTGATTCAGGATGGTCGGAGAGCAGCTCCACCAGCGGATCGCTGAAGCTTTGCCAGAGGCTGCTCTGAACAAACGTGCCGCCACCCTGGCGACGAAGCAACAAGCCCTTCGCTTCGAGACGTTGAATCGCCTCACGCAATGAGGGACGGGATACATCGAACTGTTTTGCCAGTTCGCGTTCCGGTGGGAGTTTTTCACCCGGGCGGAGAGTGCCTTCGAGGATCAAAAACTCCAGTTGCTGCTCAATCACATCGGAGAGTTTTGGTTGGCGGATTTTGCTGTAGGCCATGAGTTCCTGTCTTAAGCCACTTGCCGAAGTCAATTGGTCTTACCAATTTCATGTCTGTGACGCTAAAGTAACAAAGTATTCACCTTATGTCCATACAGGTTTTGATTGAAATCATGAAACTGCGCACATTTTAACAATTTGACATATATAACGTTTCAAAGTTGTAACTATGCACAAATGTAGACTTTACGTAGGAAAGTGATTTTTTAACGATTATTAAACTATAAAAATCCGAATTGAACCGATTCACTTACCAATTTTTCGATTTTTAATTCAATTAAAATGAATTTATATTCATTTTATATATTGAGCGGATTTGAGGCTGATCTTTACAAACGGTTCCTTTTTAAGCAACTCATCTTCAACCATGCATAAAGCGGGTGCATTCGCTGCCGCATACCATTATTCTTGATCTGACGGAAGTCTTTTTGTAACAATTCAAACGCCCTTAATGTAAACAAATTAATACAACAAACGGAATTGCAAACTTACACACGCATCATTGCGTAGATCAAAAAAACAATCACCGCACGAGGTTTCATGATGGAAGGTCAACAGCACGGCGAGCAGCTAAAGCGCGGCCTTAAAAACCGCCATATTCAGCTTATCGCGCTGGGTGGCGCAATAGGAACCGGGCTATTCCTGGGAAGCGCCTCCGTAATACAGTCCGCAGGGCCAGGGATTATCCTGGGTTATGCCATTGCAGGTTTTATCGCCTTTCTGATCATGCGTCAGCTAGGTGAAATGGTGGTCGAAGAACCTGTCGCAGGCTCCTTCAGCCACTTTGCTTATAAATACTGGGGCAGCTTTGCCGGATTCGCTTCTGGCTGGAACTATTGGGTACTGTACGTTTTAGTTGCCATGGCAGAACTTACGGCTGTCGGCAAATACATTCAGTTCTGGTATCCGGAAATCCCCACCTGGGCTTCTGCCGCCGTGTTCTTTGTGGTGATCAACGCCATCAACCTGACCAACGTAAAAGTGTTTGGCGAGATGGAGTTCTGGTTTGCCATTATCAAAGTTATCGCGGTGGTAGCGATGATCATCTTCGGCGGCTGGCTGCTGTTCAGCGGCAACGGCGGCCCGCAGGCGACCGTTAGCAACCTGTGGGCTCAAGGTGGCTTCCTGCCGCACGGCTTCACCGGGCTGGTGATGATGATGGCGATTATCATGTTCTCGTTCGGTGGTCTGGAACTGGTGGGGATCACCGCTGCAGAAGCTGATAACCCGGAGCAAAGCATCCCGAAAGCAACTAATCAGGTTATCTACCGCATCCTGATTTTCTACATTGGTTCGTTAGCCGTTCTGCTCTCACTGATGCCGTGGACACGCGTTACCGCTGACACCAGCCCGTTTGTGCTGATCTTCCACGAGTTAGGCGATACCTTTGTGGCAAATGCGCTGAACATCGTGGTACTGACGGCTGCGCTCTCCGTGTACAACAGCTGCGTATATTGCAACAGCCGTATGCTGTTCGGTCTGGCACAACAGGGTAACGCACCGAAAATGCTCGCTTCCGTCGATAAACGCGGCGTACCAGTAAATACCATTCTGGTATCTGCGCTGGTTACGGCATTGTGCGTACTGATTAACTACCTTGCCCCAGAGTCCGCTTTCGGACTGTTAATGGCGCTGGTGGTTTCTGCACTGGTTATTAACTGGGCGATGATTAGCCTGGCACATATGAAGTTCCGTCGCGCTAAGCAAGAACAAGGTGTGGTAACTCGTTTCCCTGCCCTGCTCTATCCGCTGGGTAACTGGATCTGCCTGCTGTTTATGGCGGCGGTACTGGTGATAATGCTGATGACGCCGGGGATGGCGATTTCGGTTTACCTGATCCCGGTATGGCTGGTTGTGTTAGGTATCGGTTATCTGTTCAAAGAGAAAACCGCAAAAGCCGTAAAAGCACATTAATCTCTCTACGCCCTCACCCGTTCTGGGTGAGGGCAGCAATATTTACACCAATGTCCCGTAAATCGTCAGTAGCGCAATCACCACCACAACCACGAACGAGGTTTTCTTCGCCATTGAAACCGCTGCTTTCGGTGTCTCAACCTTATCGACATGCGGTTCACGCGCCAGAGAGAACTGTGCCAGACGCGTTAACACCTGGTATTGCGATGTATGGAAATCGGTCAGTGAAGCAAACCAGGCTGGTAACGCTTTCTCACCGTGACCAATCAAGGCATAAACTACGCCCGCAAGGCGAACTGGCACCCAATCCACTACATGAAGCACGGCATCAACCCCCGACTGTAAGCGATGATGCGGCGTCTGGTAGCGCGCCAGCCAGTATTGCCATGCACGCAAGAATGCATAGCCCATCAGGGTAACGGGTCCCCAGATACCGCCTACAATTAGCCAGAACAGTGGCGCAAGGTAAAAACGAAAGTTAATCCACAACAGGGCATTTTGCAGTTCACGCAAAAACTCACGCTCATCGCAGCCTGCGGGGACGCCATGAATCATGGTTAACTCGCCAGCCATCGTGGAACGGGCATGGCTGTCGTTACGAGAAGCTGCGGTCAGATAAGCATGATAATGGAGACGAACTTTTCCTGCGCCAATACACAACAAACCAATCAACAGCCACACCACCAGCGTCGGGACGTTGAACAATAACCCATGCAACGCGCGCAACAGTAAAAAGGTCGCCCCCATCGCGATAATGGTCATCCCTAATGTGCGCCCCAGCGAAAAATGTTTCACCCGACGGAAAAACGCCTCGAGGCGGTGATCAAGCTGCCAGTGCTCGCCCAACTTAAACAGGCGCTCGAAAATTAACACCAGTAAGGTTGTAAACAGCGTCATGTTGTCTCCTTGCTGACCAGGGCGCGAAACCGTGCCCAATCAAAGGCAGGGCCGGGATCGGTTTTACGCTCCGGCGCAATATCACAATGGCCCGTCATGTTATTAACGATATCGGGATAGCGATCAATCAGTGCCCGCGTGACCGCCGCCAGTTGCTGATACTGCGCATCGGTATAAGCCAGCGTATCAGTGCCTTCCAGCTCAATCCCAATAGAGAAATCATTACAGCGTTCGCGCCCCTGATACACGGAAACACCCGCATGCCAGGCGCGTTTATCGAAAGGAACATACTGGACAATTTCACCATCACGGCGAATCAAACAGTGAGCGGAGACGCGTAAATGGGCAATCTCTGCAAAGAAGGGATGAGCCTGCGGATCAATAGTTCCGGTGAATAATGCATCAATCCACGGACCGCCAAACTCGCCTGGCGGCAGGCTAATATTGTGCACCACCAGCAAGGTGGGAGTTTCGTCATCCGGGCGACAATCGTAATGTGGTGAGGGAACGCGGCGCGCGCCGACCAGCCACCCCTGTTCTAACAACATGCAGGATCTCCTTATATGTGGTGCTAATACCCGGTTCAGAGTAGCATGTTTCTACCTTATGATTCGTTAGCTATCTGGAGTTTTAACATGCCGCCTCGCCGCTATAACCCTGACACCCGACGTGACGAGCTGCTGGAACGCATTAATCTCGATATCCCCGGCGCGGTGGCTCAGGCGCTGCGAGAAGATTTAGGCGGAACAGTCGATGCCAACAACGACATTACGGCAAAACTTTTACCGGAAAATTCACGCTCTCATGCCACGGTGATCACCCGCGAAGAAGGCGTATTTTGTGGTAAACGCTGGGTTGAAGAAGTGTTTATTCAACTGGCAGGCGACGATGTCACCATTACCTGGCATGTGGATGACGGTGATGTCATTAACGCCAATCAACTCCTTTTCGAACTCGAAGGCCCATCTCGCGTGCTGTTAACCGGCGAACGTACTGCGCTTAATTTTGTACAAACTCTTTCTGGCGTAGCCAGTAAGGTTCGCCACTATGTTGAGTTACTGGAAGGCACCGATACGCAGTTGCTGGATACGCGAAAAACCTTACCCGGCCTGCGTTCTGCCCTGAAATACGCGGTACTTTGCGGCGGCGGGGCTAACCATCGTCTGGGGCTTTCTGACGCCTTCCTGATCAAAGAAAACCATATTATTGCCTCCGGCTCAGTGCGCCAGGCGGTCGAAAAAGCGTCCTGGCTGCACCCGGATGCGCCAGTAGAAGTTGAAGTCGAGAATCTGGAAGAACTTGATGAAGCACTGAAAGCAGGTGCCGATATCATCATGCTGGATAACTTCGACACAGAACAGATGCGCAAAGCCGTTAAACGCACCAACGGCAAGGCGCTGCTGGAAGTGTCTGGCAACGTCACCGACAAAACGCTACGCGAGTTTGCTGAAACGGGCGTGGACTTTATCTCCGTCGGAGCGCTAACTAAACACGTACAGGCACTCGATCTTTCAATGCGTTTTCGCTAATTGCTGACAGATTTATCCGCTCCATCGCGGGCGGATAATCTCCCCTTCCCCAACTTTCTTCGTAACGCCTCGCAAATTTTCTGTCTTTCGCTGCAACGTAATAAAAAACCTCGGAAGCCGCCTTCCCGTTTCGTTTTTTGCCCCTCGCCTGTGCTGATGGCGTTTGCCAAAGTAGCGCCAACCAAATCAAGGAGCGAGACAGATGGACAAGCAACGCGGTTTTACACTTATCGAACTGATGGTGGTTATTGGCATCATTGCCATTTTAAGCGCCATTGGTATTCCCGCTTATCAAAACTACCTGCGCAAAGCCGCACTTACCGACATGCTACAAACCTTTGTGCCTTACCGTACCGCCGTAGAATTGTGCGCGCTGGAACATGGCGGACTGGACACCTGCGACGGCGGCAGCAATGGCATCCCCTCGCCTACCACCACCCGCTATGTTTCAGCCATGAGTGTGGCAAAGGGCGTGGTGTCGCTGACCGGGCAAGAGAGTCTCAATGGGCTAAGCATCGTTATGACACCCGGTTGGGATAACGCTAACGGTGTCACCGGCTGGACGCGCAACTGCAATATTCAAAGTGACAGCGCATTGCAGCAAGCCTGCGAAGATGTCTTCCGCTTTGATGACGCCAACTAAGGAGCGGCGATGAATATTTCACAGCTCACCGCCCTGTGTTTGCGTTACCAGGGGGTCTTACTGGATGCCAGCGAAGAAGTGGTTCATGTTGCGGTGGTCGATGCCCCCTCACATGAGTTGCTGGACGCATTGCATTTCGCTACCACCAAACGTATTGAGATCACCTGCTGGACGCGCCAACAGATGGAAGGTCACGCCAGTCGCAAACAACAGACATTGCCCGTAGCCGTTCAGGAGAAACATCAGCCTAAAGCAGAATTGCTGGCTCATACGTTGCAATCTGCACTGGAACAACGCGCGTCAGATATTCATATCGAACCAGCGGACAATAGCTATCGTATCCGCTTACGTATCGACGGCGTGCTGCATCCTTTACCTGATGTTTCACTGGATGCCGGAGTCGCTTTAACCGCCAGGTTAAAAGTGCTTGGAAGCCTGGATATTGCGGAACATCGCCTGCCGCAGGACGGGCAATTCACTGTCGAACTGGCCGGGAACGCCGTCTCATTTCGTATTGCTACCTTGCCATGTCGCGGCGGTGAAAAGGTGGTATTACGGTTGTTACAGCAGGTGGACCAGGCGCTGGATGTCAACACGCTGGGAATGCAACCATCACAACTGACGGACTTTACCCACGCGTTGCAGCAACCACAGGGACTGGTGCTGGTAACTGGCCCTACCGGCAGCGGCAAAACAGTCACGCTGTATAGCGCACTGCAAACGCTGAATACCGACGATATTAATATTTGCAGCGTGGAAGATCCGGTTGAGATCCCCATCGCCGGGCTAAACCAGACACAAATCCATCCGCGTGCCGGACTCACCTTTCAGGGCGTTTTGCGTGCGTTATTGCGCCAGGATCCTGACGTCATCATGATCGGAGAGATCCGCGATGGCGAAACGGCAGAAATTGCCATTAAAGCCGCGCAAACGGGTCATCTGGTATTGTCCACGCTACACACCAACTCCACCTGCGAAACGCTGGTGCGTTTACAGCAAATGGGCGTTGCTCGCTGGATGCTCTCGTCGGCCCTCACTCTGGTAATAGCCCAGCGCCTGGTACGTAAACTTTGTCCGCATTGCCGCCAGCAGCAAGGGGAACCGATCCGCCTTCCGGACAATGTATGGTCATCTCCGCTGTCCCGCTGGCAGGCACTGGGTTGTGAACATTGCTACCACGGTTTTTATGGTCGTACCGCCTTGTTTGAAGTCCTGCCCATTACACCAGCCATACGCCAGCTTATTTCCTCTAATACTGAAGTTGAATCGCTGGAAACGCACGCCAGGCGGACAGGTATGCGCACACTTTTTGAAAACGGCTGCCTGGCCGTGGAACAAGGCTTAACCACCTTTGAAGAGTTAATCCGCGTGCTGGGGATGCCACATGGCGAATAAGCAACTCTGGCGATGGCATGGCATAACCGGCGACGGCAATGCGCAAGATGGGATGCAATGGTCAGAGAGCCGTGCTTTGCTGCTTTTGGCTCTACAGCAGCAAAGGGTTACCCCACTAAGCCTGAAGCGAATCGCCATCAATTCTGCGCATTGGCGAGGAGATAAAAGCGCGGAAGTCATTCATCAACTGGCGACGCTACTTAAAGCCGGGTTAACGCTTTCTGAAGGGCTGGCACTGCTGGCTGAACAGCATCCAAGTAAGCAATGGCAGGCATTGTTGCAATCGCTGGCGCACGATCTCGAACAGGGCATTGCCTTTTCCAGTGCCTTATTACCCTGGTCAGAGGTATTTCCGCCGCTCTATCAGGCGATGATCCGCACGGGGGAAGTGACCGGTAAGCTGGATGAATGCTGTTTTGAACTGGCGCGTCAACAAAAAGCCCAGCGCCAGTTGGCCGACAAAGTGAAATCAGCGTTGCGTTATCCCATCATCATTTTAGCGATGGCAATCATGGTGGTTGTGGCAATGCTGCATTTTGTTCTGCCGGAGTTTGCCGCTATCTATAAAACCTTTAACACCCCACTACCGGTACTAACGCAGGGGATCATGACGCTGGCAGACTTTAGTGGCAAATGGGGCTGGCTGCTGATAGTGCTCGGCTTTCTGCTGGCGATAGCCAACAAACTGCTGATGCGTCGCCCTACCTGGCTTATTGCGCGGCAGAAATGGTTATTACGCATCCCAATAATGGGAGCCCTGATGCGGGGACAAAAACTCACGCAGATCTTTACGATTCTGGCGCTGACACAAAGTGCAGGGATTACTTTTTTGCAGGGAGTGGAGAGCGTCAGGGAGACGATGCGCTGCCAGTACTGGGCGCAACTTCTGACACAAATTCAGCATGATATCAGTAACGGTCACCCCATCTGGCTGGCGCTAAAAAATACGGGGGAGTTTAGCCCGCTCTGTTTGCAGTTAGTGAGGACAGGAGAGACATCCGGGTCGCTGGATCTCATGCTGGAGAATCTTGCCCATCATCATCGGGATAACACGCTGGCGCTGGCAGATAACCTTGCCGCCTTACTGGAACCGGCGTTGCTGGTCATTACTGGAGGAATTATCGGTACGTTGGTGGTGGCAATGTATCTGCCAATTTTCCATCTGGGCGATGCGATGAGTGGGGTGGGATAATGCTGGCGTGTTGCTCCACGCCAGCATTGGGAGATTACAGATTATTGAAGATGCGGTTTTCTTGTTCCAGTACACGGATAAACGTGGTGCGTTTAGTCAGCTCTTTCAGGCGTGAAGCCCCAACGTAAGTGCAGGCTGAACGCAGACCGCCTAAAATATCACGCGCGGTATTTTCAACCGGACCGCGCAGAGGAAGCTTAACGGTTTTACCTTCTGCAGCGCGATATTCCGCAACGCCGCCAACGTGACGTTTCATCGCAGACTCGGAGCTCATACCGTAGAACAGCATAAATTTCTCACCGTTCTCTTCAACAATACGGCCGCCGCTCTCTTCGTGACCAGCCAGCATTCCGCCAAGCATTACGAAATCGGCACCGCCACCAAAAGCTTTAGCCACATCGCCCGGTGTGGTACAGCCGCCATCGCTGACGATCATCCCGCCCAGACCGTGCGCGGCATCGGCGCATTCGATCACCGCAGAAAGCTGCGGATAACCGACGCCCGTTTTCACGCGAGTTGTACAAACAGAGCCAGGACCAATGCCAACTTTAACGATATCGGCACCGGAGAGGATAAGCTCCTCACACATTTCGCCAGTTACCACATTGCCTGCACAAATAGTTTTGGTCGGCCACGCTTCACGCGCCTTCGCCACAAACTGCACGAAGTGCTCAGAATATCCATTCGCAACATCAATACAAACGAAGTTTAATGCCGGGTTCAGGTCAAGAATTTGTTTAGTTTTTTCGAAATCGGCATCCGACGTGCCGGTAGAAACCATCACATGTTTCAGCACATCAGCAGAAGAATTGTTGATAAACGCTTGCCACTCTTCAACAGAGTAATGTTTATGTACAGCGGTCAAAATATCGAAAGAAGCCAGTGCCGTAGCCATACTAAAAGTGCCTACGGTGTCCATATTTGCGGCGATAATCGGCACGCCGGACCAGCTTTGACCTGAATGTTTGAAGGTGAATTGACGTTCCAGTTCAACATCGGAACGGCTTTTAAGGGTAGAGCGTTTAGGGCGGATGAGGACGTCTTTAAAACCTAACTTCAGATCTTCTTCGATACGCATGTGCAGATTCCTGGGGTTAATGGCTGTAAGGGTAAGAGCGCAACTCCAGTGACGTTATCATACGCACTAATCGATATGGCGCAAGACTGCGAAATTGTCTTTTTTTACGCTACAATCCCATAAATTTACCTGGTAAATAGTGGGCGAACGTTTCATCAATTTCGCTTTCGCGCGCTCTTTATTAACATTTTGATAATCATGATGAATTCCCAGGAATATATATTATGAGGTATACAGTTGCCTTAACAGGCGGCATTGGCAGTGGCAAGAGTACCGTTGCAAATGCATTTGCTGACCTCGGAATTAATGTCATTGATGCCGATATTATTGCACGTCAGGTGGTTGAACCGGGTACACCTGCACTGCGTGCCATTGCTGAACACTTTGGCGCGGATATGATTGCTGCTGATGGAACATTGCAACGTCGCGCCTTGCGCGAGCGGATCTTTGCCTATCCGGAAGAGAAAAACTGGCTTAATGCCCTGCTGCATCCTCTGATTCAGCAGGAGACGCAACGCCAGATCCAGCAAGCAACGTCACCTTATGTGTTATGGGTTGTGCCATTGCTGGTAGAAAACTCACTGTATAAAAAAGCGAATCGAGTGCTGGTGGTGGATGTCAGCCCAGAAACGCAGCTTAAGCGCACCATGCAGCGCGATGATGTTACTCGCGAGCATGTCGAACAAATTCTTGCTGCCCAGGCAACGCGCGAAGCCCGTCTTGCGGTGGCAGATGACGTCATTGATAATAACGGCACACCAGATGCTATTGCATCAGATGTTGCCCGCCTGCACGCACACTATTTGCAGCTCGCGTCGCAGTTTGTCTCACAGGAAAAAACTTAATGCAGACCCAGGTCCTTTTTGAACATCCACTAAATGAAAAAATGCGTACATGGCTGCGCATTGAGTTTTTAATTCAACAACTCACCGTAAATTTGCCTATTGCTGACTACGCTGGTGCTCTGCATTTCTTCCGTAATGTTAGTGAATTGCTGGATGTGTTCGAGCGTGGAGAAGTTCGTACCGAACTACTGAAAGAGCTGGAACGTCAACAGCGTAAACTCCAGACCTGGATTGGTGTGCCTGGCGTGGACCAGACCCGTATTGAAGCATTAATTCAGCAGTTGAAGGCCGCAGGTAGCGTACTGATTTCCGCGCCGCGTATCGGGCAATTTCTGCGTGAAGACAGGATGATTGCCCTGGTGCGCCAGCGTCTGAGCATTCCCGGCGGTTGTTGCAGCTTTGATTTACCTACGTTGCATATCTGGTTGCATTTACCCCAGTCGCAGCGCGACAGTCAGGTCGAAACCTGGATTGCCAGCCTGAGCCCGCTGACACAGGCACTTACAATGGTGTTGGATTTGATTCGTCAGTCGGCACCGTTCCGCAAACTGACCAGTCTGAACGGTTTTTATCAGGATAACGGCGAAGACGCCGATTTGTTACGCCTGAATCTGGCACTCGATTCACAGCTTTACCCGCAAATATCCGGTCATAAGAGCCGTTTTGCCATTCGCTTTATGCCGCTGGACAGTGAAAATGGACAAGTACCGGAACGTCTGGATTTCGAACTGGCTTGTTGCTAAGGAGTAAAAATGTCAGAAACTATTACGGTGAATTGCCCCACCTGCGGGAAAACGGTGGTGTGGGGTGAAGTCAGCCCATTTCGGCCATTTTGTTCCAAACGCTGCCAGTTGATCGACCTCGGAGAATGGGCTGCTGAAGAAAAACGAATCCCCAGCAGTGGCGATCTTTCTGAGAGCGATGACTGGAGCGAAGAGCCAAAGCAGTGACATTTGTCCGATGCCGCACGTAGGCCTGATAAGACGCGCCAGCGTCGCATCAGGCATCTTGTGCAAATGTCGGATGCGGCGCAAACGCCTTATCCGACCTACAAAACCTGATTTATCAACGAGTTAATAAACCTCATAGGCCTGATAAGACGCGCCAGCGTCGCATCAGGCATCGTGTGTAAATGTCGGATGCGGCGCAAACGCCTTATCCGACCTACAAAATCTGATTTATCAACGAGTTAATAAACCACGTAGGCCTGATAAGACGCGCCAGCGTCGCATCAGGCATCGTGTGTAAATGTCGGATGCGGCGCAAACGCCTTATCCGACCTACAAAATCTGATTTATCAACGAGTTAATAAACCATGTAGGCCTGATAAGACGCGCCAGCGTCGCATCAGGCATCTTGTGTAAATGTCGGATGCGGCGTAAACGCCTTATCCGACCTCCAGACACTTAAGCTTCGCAATTACCGGTTCATTGGCTGGCGGAAAATCTTCTGCATCGAGGCTGGCCAGCGCCATCCACTCACCGGGCTGTCCCTCTTTCCCCCACGGTTCTCCTTCCCAGCTTTCGACCAACCAGAACCACAGTGTGATATGCCTGTCAGAGAACTGATATTCCAGCTTTTCAAACAGCGAAAAACGTTGCGGGGTAACCCCGACTTCTTCCTGAAGCTCCCGTACCATCGCTTGTTCTGCCGTTTCTCCCGTTTCTATTTTACCGCCCGGAAACTCCAGCTTATTTGCCATGTGCGCATCTGCGGCGCGACGGGTTATAAAGATTTCGTTGTTTTCGTTGCGAATAATACCTACCGCGATTTGCAGTTTTTTCATTGTCTTAAGCCTATAAAAAAGGCGCAGAATCCTGCGCCTTTTATTTCAACACTTAGCTTTTATTGCAGGCGACCATGGCACTGCTTGTATTTTTTACCAGAACCGCATGGGCAAGGATCGTTACGTCCAACTTTACGATCGCCGGTTTGCGCTGCCAGCGCAGCCGCAGCTGCAGAGTCGTCATCCTGATGGCTAAGCTGCTGCATTTGCGCTAAACGCTCAGCTTCCATACGACGCTGCTGCTCCAGCTCTTCAACTTCTTCCGGCATGCGTACTTGTACTTTGCTTAACGTGCTGATGACTTCATATTTCAACGATTCCAGCATCGCCGCAAACATGGAGAACGATTCACGTTTGTATTCCTGCTTCGGATCTTTCTGTGCATAGCCACGCAGGTGGATACCCTGACGCAGATAGTCCATCGCCGCCAGGTGCTCTTTCCACAGGGAGTCCAGCGTTTGCAGCATCACCCCTTTCTCGAAGTGACGCATCATCTCAGCGCCAACCACTTCTTCTTTACGGTGATACACTTCGATGGACTGCTCCAGGATACGCTCACGCAGCGTCTCTTCATGCAGTTCTGGCTCTTTGTCCAGCCACTCGGCAATCGGCAAATCAAGGTCGAAGTCGTTTTTCAGACGTTCTTGCAAACCTGGAATGTCCCACATTTCTTCCAGTGACTGTGGCGGAATGTAGGCATTGATGGTTGCTTTGAACACATCTTCACGAATGCTGTTGATGGTTTCGCTCACATCGCTGACATCCAGCAGTTCGTTACGCTGGGAGTAAATGGCACGACGCTGATCGTTAGCTACGTCATCGTATTCCAGCAGCTGTTTACGAATGTCAAAGTTACGGCTTTCAACTTTACGCTGGGCGTTGGCAATCGCTTTGGTCACCCACGGATGCTCAATGGCTTCGCCGGGTTTCATACCCAGTTTACGCATCATGCCTGATACGCGGTCAGAGGCAAAAATACGCATCAGCGCATCTTCCATCGACAGGTAGAAACGGGAAGAACCGGCATCACCCTGACGACCAGAACGGCCACGCAGCTGGTTATCGATACGACGAGATTCGTGACGCTCGGTACCGATGATATGCAGGCCACCTGCTTCCAGTACCGCGTCGTGACGCACCTGCCAGTCGGCTTTAATTTTTTCAATTTGCTCAGCGGTCGGGTTTTCCAGCGCGGCAACTTCTGCCTGCCAGCTACCACCAAGCACGATGTCAGTACCACGACCCGCCATGTTGGTCGCGATGGTCACCGCAGCCGGATAGCCCGCCTGAGCAACGATTGCCGCTTCGTTGGCGTGGAATTTAGCGTTCAGAACGTTGTGTTTGATACCGGCTTTGGTCAGCTCGTTTGATACCAGTTCCGATTTCTCGATTGAAATAGTACCCACCAGCACTGGCTGGCCTTTCGCAGTACGTTCTTTGATATCTTCAATGATCGCCTGAATTTTTTCCGCTTCGGTCATGTAGACCAGATCCGGCAGATCTTTACGAATCATCGGGCGGTTGGTCGGAACGACTACAGTATCCAGTTTGTAGATGGAACTGAATTCGAAGGCTTCGGTATCAGCCGTACCGGTCATCCCCGCCAGTTTTTCATATAGACGGAAGTAGTTCTGGAAGGTGATCGAAGCCAGTGTCTGGTTTTCGTTCTGAATCTGTACACCCTCTTTTGCTTCCACAGCCTGGTGCAGACCATCAGACCAGCGACGACCCTGCATGGTACGACCGGTATGTTCGTCAACGATGATAACTTCACCATCTTTAACGATGTAATCGACATCGCGAGTAAACAGCGCGTGAGCACGCAGCGCCGCCGTTACGTGGTGCATCAGCATAATATTGGCCGGAGAGTACAGCGACTCACCTTCATCCATAATGCCTTCTTTCACCAGCAGCTCTTCAATAAGCACCAGACCACGTTCGGTCAGGTTCACCTGGCGAGATTTTTCATCCACCGAGAAGTGGCCTTCGCCCTGGAAGGTTTCGGAGTCTTCTTTTTCCTGACGGATCAGGTACGGAATAATTTTGTTTACACGCTTATACATTTCCGAACTGTCTTCCGCCGGGCCGGAAATGATCAGCGGTGTACGCGCTTCATCGATCAGGATGGAGTCCACTTCGTCCACCAGCGCATAGTGCAGTTTACGCTGTACACGTTCTTCAGGGCTGAACGCCATGTTGTCGCGCAGGTAGTCAAAGCCGTATTCGTTGTTAGTACCGTAAGTAATGTCAGCCGCGTAAGCTTCACGCTTTGCCGGTGCTGGCATGCCCGGCAGGTTGATGCCGACGGTCAAGCCGAGGAATTCAAACAGCGGACGGTTGTTTTCGGCGTCACGTTGCGCCAGGTAATCGTTGACGGTAACAACGTGCACGCCTTTACCGGTTAATGCGTTCAGGTAAGCAGGCAGCGTTGCGGTCAGGGTTTTACCTTCACCTGTACGCATTTCCGCGATGCAACGTTCATTAAGAACCATACCGCCGAGCAGCTGTACGTCGAAGTGGCGCATGCCAAAAACACGCTTACTGGCTTCACGCACGACAGCGAAGGCTTCCGGAATCAAGTTTTCCAGCACTTCGCCTTTTTCCAGACGCGCGCGGAACTCTGCCGTTTTTCCTTTCAGTTCTTCGTCGGAGAGTTTTTCAATCTCCGGTTCCATGGCATTGATAATGTTGACGACTTTGCGCATCCGGCGCAGGGTACGATCGTTACGACTACCGAAAACTTTAGTTAATAATTTGATTAGCATAATAAAATCTCAAACACCCCGCATTGCGGAGTAAATAAAATGAAGTAAAGGTTTCTCGTTGTTAGCTGAGGCGTTGAGGGCCAGCACGGATGCCCTGCGCCTGGCTTATCCAGACGGGCGTGCTGAAGTTTGCTTGAGGGGTAAAATGCGCATAATCAATGCGATAACCATTTTCAGACCGCGTGCCTTCCTGGGTCAGCAGCGCGCTGAGCGTATCCAGTAAAGCAAGATGTTGCGCCTGAAGCGGTAAAGATTCCTCGGCAACGGGCAGCGTTTGCGGCGCCATTGCAAAGGAGAGATGGCGGATTACCGTGCGAATAGCATGTTGATGCCAGTAATCAACGGAATAGTTCGAGTTCGGGCGGCGTGTGTTTGCTTCCAGCAAGGCCAACTGACTAAAGTTAACTTTGGCGGAAGGCTCGTGATTGCGCGTTGTCGCTTTTGCGGGCGCGTTTGGCTCGGCGGCGTTGCTGAGCGCAGGCAAACCTAAACTCGCCGCGACCATCCCTAATAAGAGATGCGGCCAGAAGTAGCGTCTACCTAACTGTCGCCAGCGCGTCAGTATTCCACTCACGTTATTGCCATCCCGATCGTATTCAACGTTTTTAGCGCACAAATCTTATCATTAAAGCCAGAAGTCCACAGCAGTATTCAAGATAAGTAACACGTAAAAGTGCTTAAGAAAACAGCGTTCGCACCGATTTCTTACGACGCTGTAAAAACTCAAAAAAAAACGACTGGGTCACCTGGCCGGAGAGAGTGCCAGATTTGCCAGTCGAATTTTATACGACAGTATAGATGTCGTTATGCCAGTACGGCTGAAGGCGCTTTGAAGGCCAACGGCAGTTCTGCGTCGTCCTGGAAGGTCACATATTCCCAGGCTTCCTGTTTCGCCAGTACAGCCTGCAACAGTTTGTTATTCAGTGCATGACCGGATTTATAAGCGGTAAATGCACCGATAATGTTGTGACCACACATGAACAAATCACCGATCGCGTCGAGCATTTTGTGACGCACAAACTCGTCTTCAAAACGCAGGCCGTCTTCGTTCAGTACGCGATAATCGTCAACAACGATGGCACAATCGAAGCTGCCGCCCAGGCACAGGCCACGGGACTGCAGATATTCGATATCACGCATGAAACCAAACGTACGCGCACGGCTGATCTGGCGCATAAACGCATCAGCAGAGAAGTTCATCGCATAGCGTTGATTGCTGGAATCGATTGCCGGATGGTTGAAATCGATGGTGAAGTCCAGCGAAAAACCATTGTACGGCTTAAATTCAGCCCACTTATCGCCATCTTCGACGCGAACAGTCTCTTTGATACGAACAAATTTCTTGGCGCAGTTCAGCTCGTCGATACCAGCATCAAGCAGCAGGTAAACAAACGGAGCGGCACTGCCGTCCATGATTGGGATTTCCGGCGCGTTAACTTCGATAACAATGTTATCGATGCCTAAGCCCGCGAGCGCTGCATTCAGGTGCTCAACGGTTGAAATCCGTACATCATGCTCGTTGACCAGACACGTACAGAGCATGGTATCACGCACAGATTTGGCATCGGCCGGGAAATCTACCGGTGGATTCAAGTCGGTGCGACGATAGATGACCCCGGTGTTGGCCGGCGCAGGGCGTAAGGTCAGGGTGACTTTCTTGCCGGTATGTAAACCGACACCCGTCGCCTGAACGATACGTTTAAGTGTCCTTTGTTTGATCATCGTATTATCTCGCCAAATTATCTATCCAACCGAAGTGTACTATACATTCGGCAGGCCAGTTTAGCACAAAGAGCCTCGCAACCCAAATTCCAGCTAATTCTTAGTCAGCTTGCTTACGCAGGAATGCCGGGATATCCAGATAATCCGGCTCTTTCACGGTTTGTGGCGTATTGTCGTTCACCACTTTAGCCACGGGCTTCTGCTCTTGCGTCAGCGGCGCCATACCATGCTGTTGGTAGCGATCCATCACTGGCTGTTGAACTTGCTTATTGGTCACGAGAGTGATTTCAGGACGTTTGTCCATACCGATACCTGTAGCAACCACGGTTACGCGCAGTTCATCGTTCATATCCGGGTCAAGAGAAGTACCGATAACCACGGTCGCGTTGTCCGAAGCAAATGCACGGATGGTGTTACCTACGGTTTCGAATTCATCCAGACGCAGGTCGAAGCCCGCAGTGATGTTAACCAGCACGCCGCGCGCGCCAGACAGGTCGATATCTTCCAGCAGCGGAGAAGAGATAGCCATTTCAGCCGCTTCTTCCGCACGGTCTTCACCGCTCGCCACGCCAGAACCCATCATTGCGTAGCCCATTTCAGACATCACAGTACGTACGTCTGCAAAGTCCACGTTCATCAGACCCGGACGAGTAATCAGTTCGGCGATACCCTGAACAGCGCCTTTCAGCACATCGTTAGCTGCGCCAAACGCGTCCAGCAGGGAGATACCGCGGCCAAGAACTTTCAGCAGTTTGTCGTTCGGGATTGTGATCAGTGAGTCTACATGTTTGGATAATTCAGTGATCCCCTGCTCCGCAAATGCCATACGCTTCTTGCCTTCAAAGTTGAAAGGCTTGGTCACGACAGCAACGGTCAGAATACCTAAATCTTTAGCCACTTCAGCAACAACCGGCGCAGCACCTGTACCGGTACCACCGCCCATGCCCGCTGCAATAAAGACCATGTCTGCACCTTCCAGCGCCGCACGCAGTGCATCACGATCCTCATCAGCCGCATTACGGCCAACTTCTGGATTAGCGCCAGCTCCCAGTCCTTTGGTGATACCACTACCGATCTGAATCGTCTGCCCAACCGCTGTTTTACGCAGCGCCTGTGCATCGGTATTTACCGCGAAAAATTCAACACCTTCAATGCGCTCACGCACCATGTGTTCAACAGCATTACCGCCGCCGCCGCCGACGCCGATGACTTTAATCACCGCGTCGTTGGTAAGTTCCATTGGTTCAAACATAGTTTCTCTCCGATATGTGCCTGTCGCCTGAGGCCGTAATCACCGCCGGCCTCATAAAAATTAAAATTCTTTTCGCAGCCAACTATTGAGTCGCTTGATCCACGAGCCAACAGATGCTGTAACACGTTTTTCAACTTCTGCTTCACCGTTAAGATGTGACTCTTTCCCGTAATGAAGCAATCCCACTGCCGTTGAATAATACGGCTCCTGAGCGTAATCCGTTAAACCGGTGATATTCAGCGGCGCGCCGATACGCACCTGCGTATGAAACACGCGTTGAGCGCAGGCGGCAAGACCTTCGATCTGCGCCGCGCCACCGGTTAATACAATGCCCGCAGCCAGGTGATGCTTTACGCCTTGTTGGCGAAGCTTTTCCTGCAGCTGCAATATCTCTTCGTTGACCAGGTTGAGCAGCTCGGTATATCGCGGCTCAATCACCTCCGCCAGCGTCTGACGTTGCAGACTACGCGGCGGACGACCACCTACACTCGGCACTTCCACGCTCTCGTCTTTACCGACGATGGAACCCAGCGCGCAGCCATGACGAACTTTAATCGCTTCGGCGTCGCTTGGCGGTGTGCCAAAGGCATAAGCGATATCACTGGTCACGACATTGCCAGCATAAGGAATTACCTTGGTGTGACGCAATGCCCCGCCAGTATAAACGGCGATATCCATTGTACCACCACCGATATCGACGACGCAGACGCCCAGTTCTCGTTCGTCTTCCGTCAATACCGAATAACTTGATGCCAGTCCGGCAAATATCAGTTGGTCAACTTTCAGGCCACAACGTTCAACGGCTTTCACAATGTTTTTTGCCATATCGTTGTGACATGTGATCAGGTGCACTTTTGCCTGCATACGCACGCCAGAAAGTCCTACCGGATTTTTGATCCCTTCCTGATAGTCAATCGCATACTCTTGCGGGATCACATGCAGCACACGATGTTCATCACGCACGCGCACCGATTTCGCGGTATGGACGACATTTTCTACATCTTCTTGTGTCACTTCTTCTTCAGAAATAGGCACCATACCAATTTCATTCTGGCAGCTGATGTGCTTACCAGAAAGCGCCAGATATACCGAAGAGATCTGACAATCTGCCATCAATTCTGCCTGGTCAATGGCGCGCTGTACGCACTTGACCACGGATTCGAGGTCGTTCACCCCGCCTTTATCCATACCACGTGACGGGCAGCTGCCCACACCTATGATATTGACCATACCGTCGGGCAGAACTTCCCCTACTAAAGCGGCAACCTTCGCGGTACCAATCTCCAGTCCTACTACCAGTTTTCTGTCCGTCGCCTTGATCATTGTTGTTCTGCCTGTGCCTGATTTTGTTGCTGAGTAGATTCCTCTGGCGGCAAGGGCGCCCAGCCGACTGCCGCACCAGAGTCATAACGCAAATCAACGTAGCTAATCCGTTTGCCATCGGTTTGCGCCTGCTGCTGTAAAACCGGATAAAGTTCTACAAAGCGAGCCAAACGTTTCATCGTATCGCCCCGGCCAAGATTGAGCTTAATATCGTTATTCAGCGTCAACTGCCAGGAGCGCCGCGCGGTCATCGCCGCTTCCTTCAGAGTAAATCTGTCCTTTGCCAGCATCTGCCCCATTTCGCGATAGCCCTGCAACACTTCATTTGCGCTGCCTTCCGGACCATACAACATTGGGAGCACCTGCTTGCTGGTGCGATCTGGCGGAACGCTGAAGGTGTTTCCTTCAGCGTCAACCATATGCTGATCATTCCAACGCGCAATCGGCACATATTCAACCAGATGAATCTTCAATTCATCAGGCCACTGCTTTCTGACGCTCACCTGCTTAATCCACGGCAGGCGTTGTTCAATTTGCGTCTGGATGATATTTACATCCTGGGTCATAAAGGTACCTGGCTCACCCAATGCCAGGATCGACTGCCGGATATCGTCATTACGCGTGTAATGGCGTTCACCGGTCAACACCAGCTTTGAGAGCGGCAGGCGTTGCGCATCTTCCATCCAGCCCAACACGACCCAGCCGCTCACCAACACTGTCGTTAAAACGGTCAGCAGGAAAAGGATCCCCGCCAGACGCGTTCCATTATTGCGGTGAGAAGAAATCTCTTCTTCACTGTTTCGCGTGTTCAGAGCAGCCTGCGACATATTAGTCCGCCAGTTCCAGAATTCGTACTACCAACTGCGAGAAGCTCATACCCGCCTGACGTGCCGCCATCGGCACCAGACTGTGACTGGTCATACCCGGTGAGGTATTAGCTTCCAGCAGATAAAACTGTCCATCGCTGTCCAGCATGACGTCTATACGTCCCCATCCTTTACATCCTAAAGTCGTCCATGCTTTCAGCACTAATGCCTGCAAATTTGCCTCTTGAGCCACTTCTAAACCTGCCGGGCAGAAATACTGTGTCTCATCAGAGAGATACTTCGCCTCATAATCATAGAAGGTTCCAGCGGGTTGAATACGTATTGACGGTAAAATTTCTTCACCGAGTATCGCAACCGTGAACTCCGGCCCACTTAGCCATTTTTCAATCAATACTTCTTCATCGTGCTGAAATGCCAATCTTAATGCATCTTGCAGAGCATTTTCTGCTACTACTTTTGACATTCCCACACTGGAACCTTCGCGGCTCGGCTTGACGATAAGCGGCAAACCTAAGGCAGAAATTTCTGCTAACTGCTTATCACTAATGCCTTTTTCAAACTCTGCGCGGGTTAATGCTACCCACGGCGCTACCGGTAAACCAGCCCCCTGCCAAAGCAGTTTGCTGCGTAGTTTATCCATTGAAAGCGCAGATGCCATCACTCCACTGCCGGTATAAGGCAAGCCCATCAGCTCAAGCATACCCTGCAGCGTGCCATCTTCACCACCGCGACCGTGCAGAGCGATAAACACTTTCTGAAAGCCCATCGACTTCAGTTGCGTTACGTCGATTTCTTTCGGGTCGACAGGATACGCGTCAATACCGCCTTCACGCAGCCCAGCTAACACTGCCGCGCCAGAATTCAGAGAAACTTCCCGCTCTGCGGAGGTCCCGCCCAACAGGACCGCGATTTTATCAGTCATGTCGCTCTTCCTCTGTAGTTTGCGGCTTCAGTTTGATTTCAGCTAAAGATCGGGCAATTTTTCCGATATTTCCTGCCCCCTGAACGAGGATCAGGTCGTTACCAGTTAATACTGGTGCTAACATCTCGGCCACCTGCGCCGGGTCCGGCACCAGAATCGGATCAATTTTCCCACGGCCACGGATTGTACGACACAACGAACGACTGTCCGCTCCCGGAATAGGCGCTTCGCCTGCCGGATACACTTCCAGCATCAGCAGGGTATCCACCTGAGTCAGCACATTGGCAAAATCATCATACAGGTCGCGCGTGCGGGTGAAACGGTGCGGCTGAAACAGCATCACCAGGTTTTTATCCGGCCAACCTGCTCGCGCCGCTTTAATAGTGGCGTCCACCTCGGTCG
The DNA here is from genome assembly GCF_004212315.1 of Escherichia sp. E10V5. Taxonomy (NCBI): domain Bacteria; kingdom Pseudomonadati; phylum Pseudomonadota; class Gammaproteobacteria; order Enterobacterales; family Enterobacteriaceae; genus Escherichia; species Escherichia sp. E10V5. The sequence continues at coordinate 496,239 of NZ_RHJM01000003.1, read as the reverse complement.
GGTGGTGACCATAGTCATCAACCAGCATTGCCGTACCGCTTTTACCATTCACAGGTTCCAATGGAAATTCACCAAGGAAATCAAAGCGGCGTCCGGTTCCCTGGAAACTCTCCAGCGCACGCAAAATAGCCTCGTCTTCAATCCCCTCTTCCGTGGCGACCGCAACGGCAGCGGCAGCATTCAGGGCATTGTGACGACCTGGCGCATTCAGTGTAACGCGCATTGGCTCTTTGTCCTGACGCAGCAGCGTAAAGTGCCCCTGAGGGCCAATCTGCTGATAATCTTCCACACGCACGTCAGCATCTTCGCTGAAGCCATAAGTGGTGGTTTGACGGCCTACACGCGGTAACAATTCGCGAATTACCGGATCGTCAACACACATCACCGCACGACCGTAAAACGGCAGGTTGTGCAGAAAATTAATAAAAGTCTGTTTTAAATTCTCAAAGTCGCCCTGGTAGGTATCCATATGGTCGGCTTCGATATTAGTGACAATCGCTACCATCGGTTGCAGATGCAGGAACGACGCATCGCTTTCATCAGCTTCAGCAATCAGGTAACGACCGTGGCCTAAACGTGCATGAACACCCGCCGCTTTTACCAGCCCACCGTTCACGAAGGTCGGGTCGAGGCCCGCTTCTGCGTAGATGCTGGAAACCATCGCGGTGGTTGTGGTTTTGCCATGCGTCCCGGCAATGGCGATGCCATGACGAAAACGCATTAACTCAGCCAGCATTTCAGCACGACGAATAACCGGAATACGTGCCTCATGAGCGGCAACAATTTCCGGGTTATCGGCGGAAATCGCGCTGGAAACTACGACCACACTGGCATCACGCACGTTTTCCGGGCGATGGTTGAAGTAAATCGTCGCTCCCAGGTTCGTTAGCTGTTGCGTGACTGGGTTTGGCGCTAAATCGGAACCACTGATCTGATACCCTTCATTGGCCAGAACTTCGGCAATACCGCCCATACCGGCACCACCGATGCCGACAAAGTGTATGTGCCGAACGCGACGCATTTCAGGCACGATGGAACGCAGTTTTGCCAATTGTTGTGTATTCATTCTTTACGCCATTAACTTCTCAAATTCACACGATGCAAAAGGCATCGCTACGATTACGCCCGGGCAGCCCGGCTCACTTCATTTGCCACTCGCTCGGTGGCATCCGGAATGGATGCAGCTCGGGCGCGTTCTGCCATGGTTAATAAGGTTTCTCGCGGCCACCCGGCCAGGGTGTTGGCGATGGCATCCACAGTAAGCTGCGGCTGCTCGATAATTTTGGCTGCGCCCGCTTTTTCCAGCGGCAGCGCATTCCAGTACTGTTGGCGGTCTTTATGTTGAAACGGCACAAACAACGCAGGTAGCCCTGCCGCAGCGATTTCACTCACCGTCAACGCGCCAGAACGGCAAACGACGACATCCGCCCACGCATAGGCCGCCGCCATATCATCAATAAATTCCGTCACTTTATGCTGCGGTTGCCCCGCTTCGGCATAAGCCTGTTCAACGGTTTGTTGCGAACCTTTGCCGCTCTGATGCCAGATAGTGACTGAATCACCCAGCTTTGCTGCAACCTGCGGCATTGTCTGGTTAAGGATGCGCGCTCCCTGGGAACCACCCACAACCAGAACACGAACCGGACCTTCACGACCAGCCATACGCTGCTGTGGCAACGGCAGCGCCAGCACATCAGTACGCACCGGGTTACCAACAACTTCGGCATCAGGGAAAGCCCCCGGAAACGCCTGCATCACTTTGGTAGCAATTTTCGCCAGCCATTTATTGGTCAAGCCAGCAATGCCGTTTTGTTCGTGAAGTACGACCGGAATGCCTAACGACCATGCTGCCAGACCACCAGGCCCGGAAACATAGCCGCCCATACCGAGCACCACATCGGGCTTGTAAGCTTTCATAATCGCCCGCGCCTGACGCCAGGCGTTAAAGATCCGCAGCGGAGCCGCGAGCAACGCTTTAATACCCTTGCCGCGCAGACCAGAAATACGAATAAAGTCGATCTCGATACCGTGCTTCGGCACTAAGTCCGCTTCCATACGATCGGCAGTACCCAGCCAGCGAACTTGCCACCCCTGGGCCATTAAATGGTGCGCAACAGCCAGTCCCGGGAACACGTGCCCGCCAGTACCGCCTGCCATCACCATTAATCGCTTCCCTTTACCACTCATCGAGAACCTCGTACAAACGCCTGCGCTTTCTCCAGACGTGTTTCATAATCAATACGTAACAGCATCATGATGGCTGTCGACATAATCAGTAAGCTCGAACCACCGTAACTGATAAGCGGCAATGTCAGACCTTTAGTTGGCAACATCCCCGCTGCCGCGCCTACGTTAACCAGCGCCTGGAAGCTAAACCAGATACCAATTGAACAGGCGAGAAAACCGGAAAAACGGTGGTCAATTTCTAACGCTTTACGGCCAATCGACATCGCGCGAAAAGCGACGAAGAATACCATTAAAAGCGCCAGCACCACACCGATATACCCCAGTTCTTCGCCGATAATGGCGAAAATGAAGTCAGTGTGAGCTTCTGGCAGATACTCCAGTTTTTGTACCGAATTGCCTAAACCTTGCCCCCACAATTCGCCACGACCAAAGGCCATCAGGGATTGCGTTAACTGATAGCCGCTACCGAAGGGATCTTCCCACGGGTTCCAGAACGCAGTAACACGGCGGATACGGTACGGTTCGGCGAGGATCAGCAGCACGACCGCTGAAATCCCCATGCCGATAATGGCAATGAACTGCCACAATTTTGCCCCCGCCAGGAACAGCATCGCCAGTGTGGTGACGAACAATACGACTACTGTACCAAGGTCTGGCTGTGCCAGCAGTAACACTGCCAGCACCAGAATTACGCCCATCGGTTTCAGGAAGCCGCGCAGGTTGTTACGTACTTCGTCGCCTTTGCGCACCAGATAGTTGGCGATGTAACAAAACAGCGACAGCTTGGTCAACTCCGCAGGCTGAATACGCAGCAGGCCGAGATCGATCCAACGTGATGCCCCTTTAACTGAGCTACCTACCACCAGCACGATCATCAGCAGGATGATTGATCCAAGCAGCATCGTGGCGCTGTAACGTTGCCAGAACTCCATCGGCAGACGCAGCGTAATGATCGCCAGAATGAATGCCAGGATCAGATAGACGCCATCACGCTTCGCGAAGAAAAACGGATCGTTGGTTAAGCGCTGCCCAATGGGCATTGACGCCGAAGTCACCATGATAAAGCCGATCGCCGCGAGGCCGAAGGTCAGCCACAGCAAGGTGCGATCGTACATGATCAGGCTGTCGGTATCTTTTTCCCGCGAGCCCATCACCCAGCCTTTAAGCGCCGTGGAGATCCAGACCAGGATACTGAGTCCTGGCAGGCGCGGCATTTTCAGGCGAGGGAGAGATAAACGCATTAACCTAACTCCTTCGCCAGACGGGCGAACTCATTGCCCCGTTGTTCAAAGTTCTTGAACTGATCGAGGCTGGCACAGGCTGGTGACAACAGCACCATATCCCCTGGCTGCACGCGTGGCGCCAGCAAGAGCATCGCCTGCTCCATGGTTTCGGTTTGCTCTGCCACTTCCGGGCGCAGCGCCGCTAACTGGGCGCCATCACGACCAAAACAGTACAAACGCACGTTGTCGCCATTCAGATAGCGCGCCAGTGGACTGAAATCCGCCGATTTGCCATCACCGCCCAGCAATAAATGCAGCGTACCGTCTACCTGCAAGCCGTTCAGCGCCGCCTCTGTACTCCCGACGTTGGTGGCTTTCGAATCGTTAATCCAGCGTACGCCGTTATGCTCCAGCACCACTTCAAAACGATGCGGCAGACCAGTGAACGTGGTTAACGCTTTCAGGCTGCTGGCGCGCGGTAACCCTGCGGCATCAGCCAGCGCCAGCGCTGCCAGCGCATTGGTATAGTTGTGTTGCCCGGAAAGTTTCATCTCTTTCACGTTCAACACTTTCTCGCCTTTCACCCGCAGCCAGGTTTCGCCCTGCTGATGATTCAGGTGATAGTCACCCATGTTGACGCCAAAGCTGACGCAGCGTTCATCCGCACCGCGAACCGGCATCGTTAAGGCATCATCGGCATTGACGACACAAACTTTCGCATTTTCGTAAATGCGCAGTTTTGCCGCACGATATTGCTGCAATCCAAACGGATAGCGATCCATATGATCTTCAGTCACGTTCAGAATGGTCGCCGCCACCGCCTGTAAGCTGGAGGTGGTTTCCAGCTGGAAGCTCGATAGTTCCAGCACGTACAGTTCGCACTCGGCATCCAGCAACATCAACGCAGGCAGGCCAATGTTCCCCCCCACGCCGACGTTAACACCTGCCGCTTTCGCCATTTCGCCCACTAAAGTGGTGACAGTGCTTTTGCCGTTAGAACCGGTGATCGCCACAATCGGTGCCTGCGCTTCGCGGCAGAACAGTTCGATATCGCCAACAATTTCAATTCCGGCATCGGCAGCGGCGCTTAAAGATGGATGCGCCAGCGCAATACCGGGGCTGGCGACGATCAGATCGGCTGTCATCAGCCACTCGTCATTAAGACCGCCAGTGTGACGTTCCACCGCTTCGGGTAATTTATCCAGGCCAGGCGGTGTCATACGTGTATCCATAACGCGCGGCGTCACGCCACGAGCAAGGAAAAAGTCCACGCAGGAAAGCCCGGTGAGGCCCAGGCCGATAATAACGACATTTTTACCCTGGTAATCAGCCATGATTAACGTACCTTCAGCGTTGCCAGACCAATCAGGACCAGCATCAGCGAAATAATCCAGAAGCGCACAATGACGCGCGGTTCCGGCCAACCTTTCAGTTCATAGTGGTGATGAATCGGCGCCATGCGGAAAATACGTTGCCCGCGCAGTTTAAAGGAGCCGACCTGCAAAATAACCGACAGGGTTTCAACCACAAACACACCGCCCATAATCACCAGCAGGAATTCCTGACGCAGCAGCACAGCGATAATGCCCAGCGCGCCGCCTAATGCCAGCGAACCGACATCGCCCATAAAGACCTGCGCCGGATAGGTGTTAAACCACAAGAAGCCCAGCCCTGCCCCGACTATCGCGGTGCAGACAATAACCAGTTCCCCGGCGTGCCGCAGATACGGTATATGCAAGTAGCTGGCAAAGTTCATATTGCCGGTTGCCCACGCCACCAGCGCAAAACCACCGGCGACAAATACGGTCGGCATAATCGCCAGCCCGTCGAGGCCATCGGTCAGGTTTACCGCATTACCGGTACCAACAATGACGAAGTAAGCCAGCAGGATGTAGAACAGCCCCAGCTGCGGCATCACATCTTTAAAGAACGGCACCACCAGCTGCGTTGCTGGCGTGTCTTTCCCGGCAAGATACAGCGCAAAGGCGACGCCCAGCGCGATCACCGACATCCAGAAATACTTCCAGCGCGCAATCAGGCCCTTGGTGTCTTTACGCACCACTTTGCGATAGTCGTCGACAAAACCAATGATGCCGTAACCCACCAGCACCACAAGTACGCACCAGACATATGGGTTAGCGGGATAAGCCCACAGCAGTACGGAGATCACAATCGCTGTCAGGATCATAATCCCGCCCATGGTCGGCGTACCGCGCTTACTAAAGTGCGATTCCGGGCCATCGTTACGAACGACCTGACCAAAGGAGAGTTTTTGCAAATGGGCAATCATACGCGGGCCCATCCACAATGAGATAAACAGCGCGGTCAGCAGGCTGACGATGGCGCGAAACGTCAGATAGGAAAAGACGTTAAAGCCGGAATAATATTTGACCAAATGTTCGGCCAGCCAAACTAGCATGTCCCATTCTCCTGTAAAGCGCGTACCACCTCTTCCATGGCGGCACTACGTGAACCCTTAACTAAAATCGTAATCACCTGTTGCTCTGCAATCAGTGATTTAAGACGCGCAATTAACGCGGATTTATCAGCAAAATGTTCGCCAACGCCGCTGGCGGTGCTGATAACATGGCTTTGTTTACCCACGCTTAACACGCGGTCAATACCAGCCGCCTTCGCCGCTTCGCCCACCTGTACATGGCAGGCTTCGCTTTCAGCGCCCAGTTCCGCCATATCGCCCACCACCAGCACGCGGTAGCCAGGCATTTCAGCCAGTACCTGGACTGCTGCGGTCATTGAACCGACATTGGCGTTGTAGGAGTCGTCGAGCAACAACTGGTTTTCCGCCAGTTGAATCGGGAACAGACGCCCGGGAACGGCTTTCAGATTCGCCAGCCCCGCTTTGATAGCATCACGCGTTGCGCCCACGGACATGGAGAGCGCGGCGGCTGCCAGCGCATTCGCAATATTGTGACGCCCCGGCAACGGCAGCAGAACATCGACGCTACCCGTTGGGGTTTGTAGCGTAAATTCCGTACCGTGCGAAGTCACATGGATATTGGTGGCGGTGAAATCGCTGTTGGCGGCATTCGGTGAGAAACGCCACACTTTGCGTGAGCCAATTACGCTCTGCCAGTTCAGCCAGTCGTTGTTGTCGGCATTCATAATGGCGATACCGTTTTCCGGCAGGCCGGTAAAGATTTCGCCTTTCGCTTTCGCGACACCAGCAAGCGAGCCGAAACCTTCCAGATGCGCCGCTGCCAGGTTGTTGACCAGCGCCGCTTCTGGGCGAGTCAGACTCACAGTCCAGGCAATTTCGCCCTGATGGTTCGCGCCAAGTTCAATAACTGCGTAATCGTATTCCGGCGTTAAGCGCAGCAGCGTCATTGGCACGCCGATGTCGTTGTTGAGATTGCCCGCGGTATAAAGCGTATTGCCGCACTGGCTTAAAATCGCCGCAGTCATCTCTTTAACGGAGGTTTTACCGGAGGAACCGGTCAGAGCAACCACGCGCGCCGGAACTTGCTGGCGAACCCATGCAGCCAGTTCACCAAATGCCAGACGCGTGTCTTTAACGATTAACTGCGGCAGGTCGATATCCAGTGGACGGCTGACCAGGAGCGCGCCTGCGCCCCCAGCTTTCGCCTGGTTGGCAAAATCGTGGGCATCGAAACGTTCGCCTTTCAGGGCAACAAACAGACAGCCTGGCGTCAGTTTCCGCGTGTCAGTCGTTACGGCATCCAGGGTGATATCCGCCCCTTTTAGTTCACCGTTGAGAATATCGGTAAGTTGGCTAAGGGTTACGCTAATCATGCGATCACCCCCAGCAAACGCTCCACCGTGACGCGATCGGAGTAGTCCAGGCGCTGATTGCCAACAATCTGGTAATCTTCATGGCCTTTGCCCGCGACCAGCACCACATCGTTCTCTTTAGCCTGCATAACGGCGCAAGTCACCGCTTCGGCACGGCCTTCCATCACTTTGGCATGTCCGGCATCTAACATTCCCGCCAGAATATCATTGATGATGGCGCGCGGTTCTTCGGTACGCGGGTTATCGTCAGTTACTACCGCCACGTCGGCAAACTCTTCAGCAATCGCCCCCATCAGTGGACGCTTGCCTTTATCACGATCGCCGCCACAGCCGAAGACGCACCACAGCTTGCCTGCACAGTGAAGTCGTGCAGCCTGCAAGGCTTTTTCCAGTGCATCCGGGGTGTGAGCATAATCCACAACCACCGTCGGTTTGCCCGGTGCAGTAAACACTTCCATACGTCCGCAAACCGGCTGCAGACGCGCGGCGGTTTTAAGCAGGTCAGCCAGCGGATACCCCAGTGCCAGCAGCGTCGCCAGCGCGAGCAGCAAGTTGCTGACGTTAAAAGCGCCCATCAGGCGACTTTCAATTTCCCCATCGCCCCAGCTTGAGCTAAAGCGAATGGTTGCGCCGCTGTCGTGATAGTTCACGTCGATCGCTTTCAACCAGCGGCCATGACAGTTCAGATTGATATGGTCTTCCATCGACACCGCAACTGCATCCGGCAGTTTTGCCAGCCAGCGACGGCCTACTTCGTCATCGGCGTTGACTATCGCCTGACCGCAATGATGTTCAGAATAAAGCAGCCATTTTGCGGCTTCGTAATGTTCCATATCACCGTGATAATCAAGGTGATCGCGGCTTAAGTTGGTAAAGACCGACGCCGCAAATTTCAATGCCGCCACACGGTGCTGTACTAGCCCGTGGGAGGAAACTTCCATTGCGCAAAAAGTCGCGCCCTGATCCACCAGCCCCGCCAGCTCATGCTGAACGTCGACTGCCGAACCGGTCGTGTTTTCCGTCGGAATAACTTTACCCAGCAGGCCTTTACCTACGGTCCCCATCACCGCGCTGGTTTCACCAAGCAACTGACTCCACTGCGCCAGAAGCTGGGTAGTGGTGGTTTTGCCGTTGGTACCCGTTACGCCCACGAGACGTAAATTGTCAGAGGGTTCATGGTAAAAGCGGCCCGCCAGCGCTGATAAACGCTCATTGAGCTGGCAGAGATAGATGACCGGTACGCCGTGCATTTCACGGATTTCACCATCGGTCGCCTCATCTTTTGCCTCTGCAATAATGGCAGCCACACCTTGCGCTATCGCCTGCGGGATATATCGACGCCCGTCCGCCTGATGACCTACTACAGCTACAAAAAGATCGCCCGACGCAGCCACACGGCTGTCGAGTGTCATCTCTCGCAGTGCTCGCGAAGGTGCGTTTGGCACCCACGGAGCAAGAAGGTCGCGCAAATTACGATCTGCCACCTGTCCCCTCGCCTTGATTAATCACAAATTCGTTTTTATCACCCGTTGTCAGCGCATCCGGTTCGATGTTCATGGTGCGCAATACGCCGCCCATGATGGCACCAAAGACCGGCGCGGAAACGGCGCCGCCGTAGTATTTACCCGCCTGCGGATCGTTGATAACAACAACCAGCGCGAAGCGCGGCTGACTCGCAGGCGCAACGCCTGCGGTATAAGCAATATATTTATTGATGTAGCGACCATCCGGCCCGACCTTTTTCGCGGTACCGGTTTTAATGGCGATACGATAGCCTTTAATCGCCGCCTTCACGCCACCGCCGCCCGGTAGCGCCACGCTTTCCATCATATGCACCACAGTGCGGACAATGGATTCCGGGAAGACACGTTCACCAGGAACCGGGGGATCAACCTTGGTAATCGACAGCGGGCGATAGATGCCATAGCTGCCAATGGTTGCGTAGACTCGCGCTAACTGTAACGGTGTTACCATTAGCCCGTAGCCGAAAGAGAAGGTGGCCCTCTCTATGTCAGACCACCGTTGTTTTTGAGGATATAAGCCACTGCGTTCTCCGACCAACCCCAAATTGGTCGCTTTTCCCAACCCAAAACGTGAGTAAGTATCTACTAACGCTGAGGACGGCATCGCTAACGCCAGCTTGGAAACACCGACGTTACTCGACTTCTGTAATACCCCGGTCAGGGTTAATTCGCTATAGCGCGCCACGTCTTTAATTTCGTGGCCGTTAATTCGATAAGGCACGGTATTAAGCACCGAGTTTTCCCGCACCACGCCACGTTGCAACGCGGTCATCACCACCATCGGTTTGACCGTAGAGCCCGGTTCAAACACGTCGGTAATGGTACGGTTACGCATCGCCTCTTTTGGCGTGCCACTCAGATTGTTGGGGTTGTAAGACGGACTGTTGGCCATCGCCAGCACTTCGCCGGTGTTGACATCCACCAGCACGGCGCTGCCGGATTCAGCCTTGTTAAAGGCCACGGCGTTGTTCAGTTCGCGATAAACCAGCGCCTGCAGGCGTTCATCAATACTCAGCGCCAGGTTGTGCGCCGCCTGACTGTCGGTGGAAGAGATATCTTCAATTACGCGACCATAGCGGTCTTTACGCACAATGCGCTCACCCGGCTGCCCGGTAAGCCATTTATCGAAACTCTTCTCGACGCCCTCAATCCCCTGACTATCGACGTTAGTAAAGCCGATGAGGTGAGCGGTCACTTCGCCAGACGGGTAGTAACGGCGAGATTCTTCGCGCAGATGAATCCCCGGCAGCTTCAGTTTTTTGATGTATTCAGCCATGTCAGGGTTAACCTGACGCGCCAGATAGATAAAGCGCCCTTTCGGGTTGGCATTAATGCGGGCGGAAAGTTGATCCAGCGGAATATTGAGCGCGTTAGCCAGCGCCTTCCAGCGGTCACCGACGCTGATGCCACCAGCTTCATGCACTTCTTTCGGGTCGGCCCAGATCGCTTTTACTGGCACACTCACTGCTAACGGGCGACCAGAACGGTCGGTAATCATGCCGCGGGAGGTGGAGACTTGCTGAACGCGAAGAGAGCGCATGTCGCCCTCTTTCACCAGCATATCCGGGGAGATTACCTGCAACCAGGCAACGCGCCCCAGCAGGAAAGCCAGTGCCAATAAAATACAGCCGCATAACAACGCAAAACGCCAACTGATAAAGTTGGCATGTTCTTCCTGACGTTTTGGTTTCTGCGTTTTCGCCGCTGCTTTCATGCGTCGCGTTTATCCTTATTTTTGCACTACGATATTTTCTTGTGATGGATCAACATGCTGCATTTGCAGCTTCTCCGTGGCGATCCGTTCCACCCGGCTATGGTCGCCGAGCGCATTCTCTTCAAGAATGAGGTTGCGCCATTCAATGTCTAAAGCGTCTCGCTCCAGCACCAGTTGTTCGCGCTGAGCGGTGAGCAAACGGGTATGGTGCGCCGTGGTCACCACAGTCACCGCCGTCAAAATAATGCAAATGAACAGGCAGAGCGGCAGCTTCCCAAACCGCAAAAGATCGTCACCGATAACGCCAGGCAAGGCATGGCGCTCGTGGCTTCCCATCGATCCTTTAACTTTGCTGAGGGCTTCTGTCACTCTGCTGATCATGCGTTCGTCCTCTCTGCAATACGCAGAACTGAACTACGGGCACGAGGGTTCTCAGCCACCTCTTCTTCGCCCGGCATCAACTTACCTAGTGCCCGCAACTGACGGCCACCCAGTTTTTTGAGCTGCTCTTCAGTCATCGGTAACCCTGCCGGAACTTGTGGACCGCGACTGTTTTCACGCATAAAGCGTTTCACAATACGATCTTCCAGCGAATGAAAACTGATGATCGAAAGCCGCCCGCCTGGGGCCAGCACGTTAAGCGAGCTTTTTAGCGCCTGCTCTATCTCCTCCAGTTCACTGTTCACCCAAATGCGCACCGCCTGGAAGGTACGGGTCGCGGGATGTTTGAATTTGTCTTTCACCGGCGTTGCGGCAGCAACGACTTCTGCCAGTTCTTTAGTGCGGGTCATCGGCTGTTCGCGGTTACGCTCGACAATGGCGCGTGCAATACGTTTAGCAAAACGCTCTTCGCCATAGGTTTTTAATACCCAGGCAATATCGGATTCTTCTGCGGTTTGTAGCCATTCGGCGGCAGACTGACCGCGTGTCGGGTCCATACGCATGTCCAACGGGCCATCGCGCATAAAGGAAAAACCGCGTTCAGCATCATCGAGTTGCGGTGAAGAGACGCCAAGATCGAGCAGAATGCCGTCGATCTTGCCGATAAGATCGCGCTCGGCGACATATTCGCCCAGCGCAGAGAAAGGTCCATGAATGATGGAGAAGCGCGGATCATTAATAGTCTTCGCGACGGCAATAGCCTGCGGGTCGCGATCGATTGCCAACAAGCGTCCCGTTTCGCCAAGTTGCGAAAGAATCAGACGTGAGTGACCACCGCGACCAAAAGTTCCATCAATGTAGATACCGTCAGGACGGATATTGAGGCCATTTACGGCTTCGTCCAGCAGTACCGTGGTATGTTTATAGTTTTCCATCATTTTATAGAGACAAGTCCTGCAGTCGCTCCGACAAGTTTTCGGTAACAGACTGTTCAGCGTCGATATCTTCCCTGACCTGTTGATGCCAGGTCGTTTCATCCCACAGTTCGAACTTATTGAACTGCCCGACCAGCATCACTTCTTTCGTCAGCCCGGCATGCTGCCGCAACACAGGCGCGATTAATAATCGACCTGCGCTATCCAGCTGACACTCACTGGCATGCCCTAACAGAAGGCGTTGAACACGACGTTCAACAGGGTTCATGCTCGAAAGACGCGATAATTTGTGCTCGATAATTTCCCATTCAGGAAGGGGGTAAAGCAGCAGGCACGGGTGATGAATGTCAATGGTACACACCATTTGACCGGCAGCGCTCCCGAGCAGTTCTTCCCGATAACGGGTAGGCACCGATAAGCGCCCTTTACTGTCGAGATTGACTAACGTTGCTCCCCGGAACATGCCAGTCTCCCCCCGATTACCACTTTATCCCACAAATTCCCACTAAAAGGAGTTTACGGAGCGGAGGAAAAGCTTGTCAAGCCAGGAACATTCCTTACCGAAGCAAAAAACCCAATGTTTACGGCTAATATCTGCATTGTTTAAAAATCGCCCAACAAACGAAGCAAATTAACGTCATGAATAGTTGTAAGAAAAAATCCCATTCATCATTACCGTTTTAAAAACGACTCAATTTTCCTTAATGGAAATATAAAGTGTCAGTTTGCGACGCGAGCGGCATTTTAGGACATATCTCCCCCGGATAACAGTCCCTGTTGCACGTGCGCCATGCCTGATGCCAGCGACTTTGAACAAAAGTTTAGAAAAGTGTTTGTTTAATCGGCAATTGCCGATTTGCTTGTAACAAAATAATGCAATTGCAATCTACCGTTACGAGTTAATTATCATTCAACGCAGCGAATGGAGTTAATTGGCAGGATATTCAGGAGGGCTTATGGATAATTGTCCAGAATAGTCTTATTTACATTATGGATATCGATGTCCAATTACGTACTCAATGCGCCAGAGGTAAAATCCACTGGCGCATCTTTTCGTAATGTTTATCTACGGCTTAGTACACCACGACGATAGAGATTACGTTTAATGCGTGTTAAGCCTGGTTTTGGTTTGCGCGGTTCGTCCAGACTGGCGAGCACAATCTCCAGTACGCGTTCCGCAACATCGCGATGACGCTGGGCTACCGCCAGTACCGGACACTGTAAGAAGTCGAGCAATTCGTTGTCACCAAAGGTCGCAATTGCCAAATCAGAAGGCAGTTTGCCATCGCGGCGCAGCGTGACATCCATAACGCCTTGCAACAACGCAAATGAGGTGGTGAACAGCGCCTGCGGCATCGGATGCGTTTCCAGCCATTTTTCGAACAACTGGGCAGCGGTTTCCCGCTCATAACTGTTGGCATAAAGGAAATGCACTTCGCGTGGATCATCTTTCCAGGCGGTACGGAAACCCTGCTCGCGCAGGAAGCTGACAGAAAGCTCCGGCAACGCGCCAAGATAAAGCACCGTCTCAGCAGGAAACTTACGTAACTCTTCGGCCAGCATTTCTGCATCATCCTGGTCGGCACCCACAACGCTGGTGAAGTGTTCACGATCGAGGGCGCGGTCCAGCGCGACAATCGGGAACGGGTCGTTAGCCCAGCGTTGATAAAAAGGATGCTCCGGCGGCAGCGACGTCGAAACAATGATGGCATCGACCTGGCGCTGCAAAAGATGCTCAATACAGCGCATTTCGTTGTCTGGCTGATCTTCGGAACAAGCAATCAGTAGTTGATAACCCCGTTGCCGCGCCTGACGTTCAAGATAATTAGCGATACGGGTGTAACTTGTGTTCTCCAGATCGGGGATCACAAGACCAATCGAACGTGTGCGTCCAGCACGAAGCCCAGCAGCCACGGCATTTGGGTGGTAATTGTGCTCACGCACCACTGCCATGACTTTTTCAACGGTTTTGTCGCTCACACGGTATTGCTTCGCTTTGCCGTTAATAACATAGCTTGCAGTGGTCCGCGACACTCCCGCCAGCCGAGCGATTTCATCCAGTTTCACAATTGCCCCTTGAGTAAAATGTAAAAACCATACCCATTGTACTGGCATGGGTTAAATTCATTAACATCTAAGCGCAGAAAATTAACTGCGGCAACTGCTTTTATTCCAGGTTCCCACTGAATTCGCAAAAAAAGCCCAACGTGACATGTTGGGCTGTAAATTGCGCATTGAGATCATTCTCAACGCATTATTTTATCGCCGCGCGAAAGTCCTACTACGCCGGAACGAGCGACCTCCACAATTTTCGCCACATCGCGAATCGATGCTAAAAATGCATCAAGCTTATCGCTGGTTCCCGCCAATTGAACGGTATAAAGCGATGGCGTGACATCAATGATTTGCCCACGGAATATTTCCGTATTTCGCTTCACTTCGTCACGTCCGTAGCCACTGGCCTGAATTTTCACCAGCATGATTTCCCGCTCAACATGCGCCCCCTGCCCCAGTTCGCTAACACGCAGCACATCGACCAGCTTGTGTAATTGCTTTTCAATCTGCTCCAACACTTTTTCATCGCCCACGGTCTGGATAGTCATACGCGATAATGTCGGATCGTCGGTTGGCGCAACGGTCAGGCTTTCAATGTTATAGCCCCGTTGGGAAAAGAGGCCGATCACGCGGGATAACGCGCCTGATTCATTTTCGAGTAATACGGATAATATCCGGCGCATAATCAGGTTCTCTCCGTTTTGCTTAACCACATTTCATCCATTCCGCCGCCACGAATCTGCATCGGGTAGACGTGCTCGCTGCCATCAACAGTGACATCAACAAACACCAGGCGATTATTGCGGACCTGTTCCAGTGCCTCGCTAAGTTTGTTTTCCAGCTCTTGCGGATGAGAGATCTGGATCCCAACATGGCCATAGGCTTCCGCCAGACGAACGAAATCCGGTAGCGACTGCATATAAGATTGTGAATGGCGGCCGGAATAGATCATGTCCTGCCACTGCTTCACCATCCCCAGATAGCGGTTATTGAGATTCACCACCAGCACCGGCAGTTCATATTGCAAAGCGGTAGACAGTTCCTGAATGTTCATCTGAATGCTGCCGTCGCCAGTGACACAGACCACGGTTTCTTCTGGCAATGCCATTTTGACACCCAGCGCCGCAGGCAAACCAAAGCCCATAGTGCCGAGGCCACCGGAATTGATCCAGCGGCGCGGTTTATCGAAAGGATAATAAAGCGCGGCGAACATCTGGTGCTGCCCGACGTCGGACGTGACATATGCATCACCTTTCGTTAGCCGCCAGAGTGTCTCGATCACCGCTTGCGGTTTAATCTTTTCGCTCTGAGTGTCGTATTTAAGGCACTGGCGAGCGCGCCACTGTTCAATCTGTTGCCACCAGTCACGAATTTCATCCAACGGTTGGTGAGCCGTTTCTTGTGCCAGCAACACCAGCATTTGATCCAGCACCAACCGCGCGTCACCAACGATCGGAATGTCGGCGGTAACGGTTTTTGAGATCGACGTAGGATCGATATCAATATGTAAAACCGTTGCATTCGGGCAGTACTTGGCCAGATTGTTAGTGGTGCGATCGTCAAAGCGCACGCCGACCGCAAAAATAACATCGGCATTATGCATGGTCATATTGGCTTCGTAGGTGCCGTGCATTCCCAGCATCCCCAGCGCCTGACGATGCGTTGCCGGAAACGCCCCCAGCCCCATTAATGAAGAGACGACGGGAAGATTAAGCTGCTCAATAATCTGTTTGAGTTGTTGATGGCAACTCGCAGTCACGGCGCCGCCGCCAACGTAAACTACCGGTTTTTTCGCTGCCGCCAGTGTCTGCAATGCGCGTTTAATCTGCCCCTTATGACCCAGTGTGGTCGGGTTATAAGAGCGCATACTGACCGACTCCGGCCAGACGTAGGGTAATTTGTTCGCCGGATTAAGAATATCTTTCGGTAAATCAACCACCACTGGCCCAGGACGACCACTTGCCGCCAGCCAGAATGCTTTTTTCAGCACCTGAGGAATATCTTCCGTTTGCTTAACCAGGAAACTGTGTTTTACCACCGGGCGGGAAATTCCCACCATGTCGCACTCCTGAAAGGCATCGTAGCCTATCAGCGAGGTCGCTACCTGACCAGAAAGGACAACCAAGGGAATGGAGTCCATATAAGCAGTAGCGATACCGGTAATCGCGTTAGTCGCCCCAGGACCCGACGTCACCAGCACGACCCCCACTTCCCCGGTTGCACGTGCCAGGCCATCGGCCATATGCACAGCCGCTTGCTCATGACGAACTAATACGTGATCGATACCCCCCACGGTATGCAATGCATCGTAAATATCAAGGACCGCGCCTCCGGGATAACCGAATACTTGTTTAACGCCCTGATCGATAAGCGATCGGACGACCATTTCGGCTCCAGACAACATCTCCATGGCCTGCCTCACTGTTTGGCGGAAAAAATGTGTAAAACACATTAACCGTCCGATCTTGCTTAAGCAATTGGCAGACAGAGTCACAAACGTGAAGAAATAAGAATAAACAGGAGGAAAGGAGAAAAGAAACGATAAAATACTCCAGAATGAAGGCGTAAATTGATAATAAATTGGCTAGATTCGGCTACTTACAGCAATTTCTCTATTTTTTTAATTTTTCATGAAATCTGGCGCACATGCATTTAGAACAAAATTCTACATTTAATAAAAAAAGCAGAATAAACCAGAAAGGAATGCCTGATTTATTCTGCTTTTGTTTAGCGTTTACATATAGAGACTAATTGCTCTTCCATCCACTGATGGCCTTTATCGCGCCCGGCAGCCTCATGCCAGGAGAGATAACAGGTTCTGCTATTCTGTTTTAACGGCAGCGGTAATATCTGTAATTCTAAAGATTCGGCGAACTCTTCAGCCAGCCAACGAGGCGCAATAGCGACCAGGTGAGTTTGCGACACCACGCTAAGGACGCTCATCATTGCCATGCCCTGATAAGCAATACTGGCTTGCTTATCTACTGTGTCGTACCACGGTTGACTAAATGAGGCGAAACGATCGAGCGAAACCGCCGCATGTTGTTCGTTATAAACATCATGTTTCAGTAATGGACCTTTAATATGCGGATGGTTCTTACTGGCTACCAGCACCATTTCATCTTTAAATAACGGCACACTAGTAAATTCAGGGCGGTGGAAATCTTCATAACTTATAACGAACTCCGTTTCCTGATAGCGCAACTGATGTTCAGTGTTCTGATTTAATGAAGACTTGAACATAACATGTATATTTGGCGCAATCTGCTCAATGTGATTATAAATCTGCGAGGTCAGAATGCTGTCTAACGGGCTGCAAACACAGAGATGGAATACCCGCTCGCTACTGGCAGGCTCAAAACCTGAACCCGGTAATTCGTTTTGCACTAATTGCAGCGCCTGGCGCACAGAGCCAAAAAGCTGAAATGCGCGGGCAGTCGGTTGGATACCACGACCATAACGAACAAACAACTCGTCATTAAACATCACTTTCAGGCGTGCAACAGCGTTACTGACCGCAGGTTGCGACATTCCCAGAACATGAGCGGCACGAGTAATATTCTGCTCCTGCATCACGGCATCGAAAACAGTTAATAAATTTAGATCGACCATGCGCAGCTGTGGCTTACTAAAATCTGCTGGTTCTGGATGATCTGTTTTTACCTCTGGCATACTTAACTCCACTGTCACACTTAACTCCCTTTTCCTTACCGGAATGCAGAAAAAAAATAATCCTGAAAAATATGATTTACCATACATATAAAATAAGAAAAAGGAAAATGAGTAAAATTAGGAAAACATAAAGATAAGAGTTCTGTTTAAAACAAAACCCACCGCCGCGCAGAGAGTCATCCACCACAGCATGATTATCTATAATGTTTTTGTCACACAAACAATATAATCATAATCACCATGAATGCTCAATCATCCATGATATGTATAAAATCGCCATTTTAATTAAAAATTTATATATTAATCACCCATATCTTTCTTATTAACTTATCAATAATATAAGCCTCATCAATAATTAAACATTCATCAAATAAATAATTGCAGAAAAATCATCAGGATGGGTTAGGTAATTGATACTATCTATATGCATATCACTTATTGATTAAATGCAATAAATTATGCTGAAGTATGTCAATTAATGAAAAGTGTGATCTGGCTGACAGAAATTAATATTGTTGGTTTATGTATACACAGCACAATTAGCTAATTTGATACATGCAAAATTACCGCTGAAAAGCCGCTTTTCTTACTACAGGGTTGACATCCGTTTTTGTATCCAGTAACTCTAAAAGCATATCGCATTCATCTGGAGCTGATTTAATGACTCACATCGTTCGCTTTATCGGTCTACTACTACTAAACGCATCTTCTTTGCGCGGTAGACGAGTGAGCGGCATCCAGCATTAAGCCAGCACGCAGTCAAAAACAACCCGCGCCATTGCGCGGGTTTTTTTATGCCCGAAGCGAGGCGCTCTAAAAGAGACAAGGACCTAAACCATGAGCCAGCAAGTTATTATTTTCGATACCACATTACGCGACGGTGAACAGGCGTTACAGGCAAGTCTGAGTGCGAAAGAAAAACTGCAAATTGCGCTGGCCCTTGAGCGTATGGGTGTTGACGTAATGGAAGTTGGTTTCCCCGTCTCTTCGCCGGGCGATTTTGAATCGGTGCAAACCATCGCTCGCCAGGTCAAAAATAGCCGCGTATGTGCGTTAGCTCGCTGCGTGGAAAAAGATATCGATGTGGCGGCTGAATCTCTGAAAGTCGCCGAAGCCTTCCGTATTCATACCTTTATTGCTACCTCCCCAATGCACATCGCCACCAAGCTGCGCAGCACGCTGGATGAAGTGATCGAACGCGCTATCTATATGGTGAAGCGCGCCCGTAATTACACCGATGACGTTGAATTTTCTTGCGAAGATGCCGGGCGTACCCCGATTGCCGATCTGGCGCGAGTGGTCGAAGCGGCGATTAACGCCGGTGCCACCACCATCAACATTCCGGACACCGTGGGCTACACCATGCCGTTTGAGTTCGCCGGAATCATCAGCGGCCTGTATGAACGCGTGCCTAACATCGACAAAGCCATTATTTCCGTACACACCCACGACGATTTAGGCCTGGCAGTAGGTAACTCACTGGCGGCGGTACATGCCGGAGCGCGGCAGGTAGAAGGCGCAATGAACGGGATCGGCGAACGCGCCGGAAACTGTTCGCTGGAAGAAGTGATCATGGCGATCAAAGTTCGTAAGGATATCCTCAACGTCCACACCGCCATTAATCACCAGGAGATATGGCGCACCAGCCAGTTAGTTAGCCAGATTTGTAATATGCCGATCCCGGCAAACAAAGCCATTGTTGGTAGCGGCGCATTCGCACACTCCTCCGGTATCCACCAGGATGGCGTGCTGAAAAACCGCGAAAACTACGAAATCATGACACCAGAATCTATTGGTCTGAACCAAATCCAGCTGAATCTGACCTCTCGTTCAGGCCGTGCGGCAGTGAAACACCGCATGGATGAGATGGGATATAAAGAAAGTGAATATAATTTAGACAATCTGTACGACGCCTTCCTGAAGCTGGCAGATAAAAAAGGTCAGGTGTTTGATTATGACCTGGAAGCGCTGGCCTTTATCGGCAAGCAGCAAGAAGAGCCGGAGCATTTCCGTCTGGATTACTTCAGCGTGCAGTCTGGTTCTAACGATATCGCCACTGCCGCCGTCAAACTGGTCTGTGGCGAAGAAGTCAAAGCGGAAGCCGCCAACGGTAACGGTCCGGTCGATGCCGTCTATCAGGCGATTAACCGCATCACTGACTATAACGTCGAACTGGTGAAATACAGCCTGACCGCTAAAGGTCACGGTAAAGATGCTCTGGGTCAGGTGGATATTGTCGCCAACTACAACGGTCGCCGCTTCCACGGCGTCGGCCTGGCCACCGATATTGTCGAGTCCTCCGCCAAAGCCATGGTGCACGTACTGAACAATATCTGGCGCGCCGCAGAAGTCGAAAAAGAGTTGCAACGCAAAGCTCAACACAACGAAAACAACAAGGAAACCGTGTGATGTCGAAGAATTACCATATTGCCGTATTGCCGGGGGACGGTATTGGTCCGGAAGTGATGACCCAGGCGCTGAAAGTGCTGGATGCCGTGCGCAACCGCTTTGCGATGCGCATCACCACCAGCCATTACGATGTAGGCGGCGCAGCCATTGATAACCACGGACAACCGCTGCCGCCTGCGACGGTTGAAGGTTGTGAGCAAGCCGATGCCGTGCTGTTTGGCTCGGTAGGCGGCCCGAAGTGGGAACATTTACCACCAAACCAGCAACCAGAACGCGGCGCGCTGTTGCCTTTGCGTAAACATTTCAAATTATTCAGCAACCTGCGTCCGGCAAAACTGTATCAGGGGCTGGAAGCGTTCTGCCCCCTGCGCGCTGACATTGCCGCTAACGGCTTCGACATCCTGTGCGTGCGCGAACTGACCGGCGGCATCTATTTCGGTCAGCCAAAAGGCCGTGAAGGCAGCGGACAATATGAAAAAGCGTTTGATACCGAGGTGTATCACCGTTTTGAGATCGAACGTATCGCCCGTATCGCGTTTGAATCTGCCCGCAAGCGTCGTCGCAAAGTCACCTCAATCGACAAAGCCAATGTGCTGCAATCCTCTATTTTATGGCGGGAAATTGTTAATGAGATCGCCATTGAATATCCGGATGTCGAACTGGCGCATATGTACATCGACAACGCCACCATGCAGCTGATTAAAGATCCATCACAGTTTGACGTTCTGCTGTGCTCCAACCTGTTTGGCGACATTCTGTCTGATGAGTGTGCGATGATCACTGGCTCGATGGGGATGTTGCCTTCCGCTAGCCTGAACGAGCAAGGTTTTGGTCTGTATGAACCTGCAGGCGGCTCGGCACCAGATATCGCAGGCAAAAACATCGCCAACCCGATTGCGCAAATTCTGTCGCTGGCGCTGCTGCTGCGCTACAGCCTGGATGCCGATGATGCGGCTTGCGCCATTGAACGCGCCATTAACCGCGCATTAGAAGAAGGCATTCGCACCGGGGATTTAGCCCGTGGCGCTGCCGCCGTTAGTACCGATGAAATGGGCGATATCATTGCCCGCTATGTGGCAGAAGGGGTGTAATCATGGCTAAGACGTTATACGAAAAATTGTTCGACGCTCACGTAGTGTACGAAGCCGAAAACGAAACCCCGCTGTTATATATCGACCGCCACCTGGTGCATGAAGTGACCTCACCGCAGGCGTTCGATGGCCTGCGCGCCCACGGTCGCCCGGTGCGTCAGCCGGGGAAAACCTTCGCCACCATGGATCACAACGTCTCCACCCAGACCAAAGACATTAATGCCTGCGGTGAAATGGCGCGGATCCAGATGCAGGAGCTGATCAAAAACTGCAAAGAATTTGGCGTCGAGCTGTATGACCTGAATCACCCGTATCAGGGGATCGTCCACGTGATGGGGCCGGAACAGGGCGTCACCTTACCAGGGATGACCATTGTCTGCGGCGACTCGCATACCGCCACCCACGGCGCTTTTGGCGCACTGGCGTTTGGTATCGGTACTTCTGAAGTTGAACACGTGCTGGCAACGCAAACCCTGAAACAGGGCCGCGCGAAGACCATGAAAATTGAAGTCCAGGGCAAAGCCGCGCCGGGCATTACCGCGAAAGATATCGTGCTGGCAATTATCGGTAAAACCGGCAGCGCTGGCGGCACCGGGCATGTGGTGGAGTTTTGCGGCGAAGCAATCCGTGATTTAAGCATGGAAGGTCGTATGACCCTGTGCAATATGGCAATCGAAATGGGCGCGAAAGCCGGTCTGGTTGCACCTGACGAAACCACCTTTAACTATGTCAAAGGCCGCCTGCATGCGCCGAAAGGCAAAGATTTTGACGATGCCGTCGCCTACTGGAAGACCCTGCAAACCGACGAAGGTGCAACTTTCGATACAGTTGTGAATCTGCAAGCAGAAGAGATCGCCCCGCAGGTCACCTGGGGAACTAACCCCGGTCAGGTGATCTCCGTGAATGACAATATTCCCGATCCGGCTTCGTTTACCGATCCGGTTGAGCGCGCGTCGGCAGAAAAAGCGTTGGCCTATATGGGGCTGAAACCGGGTATTCCATTGACCGAAGTCGCTATCGATAAAGTGTTTATCGGTTCTTGTACCAACTCACGTATTGAAGATTTACGCGCGGCGGCGGAAATCGCCAAAGGGCGAAAAGTCGCGCCAGGTGTACAGGCACTGGTGGTTCCCGGCTCTGGCCCGGTAAAAGCTCAGGCGGAAGCGGAAGGTCTGGACAAAATCTTTATTGAAGCCGGTTTTGAATGGCGCTTGCCTGGTTGCTCAATGTGTCTGGCGATGAATAACGACCGTCTGAATCCGGGCGAACGTTGTGCCTCCACCAGCAACCGTAACTTTGAAGGCCGCCAGGGGCGCGGCGGGCGCACGCATCTGGTCAGCCCGGCAATGGCTGCCGCCGCTGCTGTGACCGGACATTTCGCCGACATTCGCAACATTAAATAAGGAGCAGACCATGGCAGAGAAATTTATCAAACATACAGGCCTGGTGGTTCCGCTGGATGCCGCCAATGTCGATACCGATGCGATTATCCCGAAACAGTTTTTGCAGAAAGTGACGCGTACAGGTTTTGGCGCGCATCTGTTTAACGACTGGCGTTTTCTGGATGAAAAAGGCCAACAGCCAAACCCGGACTTCGTGCTGAACTTCCCGCAGTATCAGGGCGCTTCCATTTTGCTGGCGCGGGAAAACTTCGGCTGCGGCTCCTCGCGTGAGCACGCGCCGTGGGCATTGACCGATTACGGTTTTAAAGTGGTGATTGCGCCGAGTTTCGCTGACATCTTCTACGGCAACAGCTTCAACAACCAGCTGCTGCCGGTGAAATTAAATGATGACGAAGTGGATGAGCTGTTTGCGCTGGTGAAAGCCAATCCGGGGATTCATTTCGACGTGGACCTGGAAGCGCAAGAGGTGAAAGCGGGTGAGAAAACCTATCGGTTTAGCATCGATGCCTTCCGCCGCCACTGCATGATGAATGGGCTGGACAGCATCGGTCTGACGCTGCAGCACGACGACGCTATTGCCACTTATGAAGAGAAGCAACCAGCATTTATGCGTTAGTTTGTACGCCGTCCGGCACTCAATCGCCAAAAAGAAAAAAGCCAGCAGATAATCACTGCTGGCGTGGCGATTAACACCAATACTCAGTCACACATGATGTCCGCAAATCAGTATTCAGAATCACTCCCCTCCCACTGCATCAGCTCTTCAAGCATGGTTAATCGTTGTGGAACGCTTAACCAACGCAGCCAGCACAACGTCGCTGTCGCGGTAAAGTAGTGCTGATAAAACTGACGCATGGGACACCTCCTTGCTTCATCGTTAAGAATTATTGACTTAATATAGGGAAAATAAAATTGCTGACTTTTAGGCAGGAGTTCCCCTTTTATGCCATCAGCTCGTCTGCAACAACAATTCATCCGCCTGTGGCAATGCTGCGAGGGTAAATCGCAGGACACGACGCTCAACGAACTGGCGGAGTTATTGAGCTGCTCCCGTCGTCATATGCGCACCCTGCTCAACACCATGCAGGATCGCGGCTGGTTAACATGGGAAGCTGAAGTTGGGCGCGGTAAACGTTCACGTTTGACCTTCCTGTATACCGGGCTGGCGCTTCAGCAACAGCGGGCAGAAGATTTGCTTGAACAGGATCATATCGACCAACTGGTGCAGCTGGTTGGCGACAAAACGGCTGTGCGGCAAATGCTGATTTCCCATCTGGGGCGTAGCTTCCGCCAGGGGCGGCACATCCTGCGCGTGCTCTACTATCGTCCGTTGCGTAATCTGTTGCCTGGCAGCGCATTACGCCGTTCCGAAACGCATATCGCCCGGCAAATCTTCAGTGCGTTAACCCGCATAAATGAGGAAAATGGGGAACTGGAGGCGGACATAGCCCACCACTGGCAGCAAATTTCCCCACTCCACTGGCGCTTCTTTTTGCGCCCCGGGATCCATTTTCATCATGGTCGTGAACTGGAAATAGACGATGTGATCGCCTCGTTGAAGCGGATCAATACGTTGCCGCTCTATTCCCACATCGCTGAAATTGTGTCGCCGACGCCCTGGACGCTGGATATTCATCTCACTCAGCCAGATCGCTGGTTGCCGTTACTGCTGGCGCAAGTTCCGGCGATGATCCTGCCGCGTGAATGGGAAACCCTCAGCAATTTTGCCAGCCACCCTATCGGTACCGGTCCGTATGCGGTAATGCGTAACAGCACTAACCAACTGAAAATTCAGGCATTCGATGATTTCTTCGGTTATCGGGCATTAATCGACGAAGTTAACGTCTGGGTCTTGCCGGAAATTGCCGATGACCCCGCAGGAGGCCTGATGCTGAAAGGGCCGCAGGGCGAGGAAAAAGAGATTGAAAGTCGCCTTGAAGAAGGTTGCTACTATCTACTGTTCGACAGTCGCACCCATCGCGGGGCGAATCAGCAAGTCAGAGACTGGATAAGCTATGTGCTTTCGCCGACCAATCTGGTTTATTTCGCCGAGGAACAGTACCAGCAACTGTGGTTTCCGGCCTATGGGCTGCTCCCCCGCTGGCACCATGCCCGCCCAACACATTGCGAAAAACCTGCCGGGCTGGAACATCTCACCCTGACCTTTTATCAGGATCATATTGAACATCGGGTGATTGCCAGGATCATGCAGCAGATTCTGGCAAGTCACCAGGTCACGCTGGAAATCAAAGAGATCAGCTACGATCAGTGGCACGAAGGTGAGATCGAAAGCGATATCTGGCTTAACAGCGCCAACTTTACGCTGCCGCTGGATTTTTCGCTGTTTGCGCATTTGTACGAAGTACCGCTGCTACAACACTGTATTCCTCTCGACTGGCAAGCCGACGCCACGCGCTGGCGCAACGGCGAGATGAACCTGGCGAACTGGTGCCAGCGGTTAGTAGCCAGCAAAGCGATGGTGCCGCTGATCCACCACTGGCTGATTATTCAGGGGCAACGCAGTATGCGCGGCCTGCGCATGAACACCCTCGGCTGGTTCGATTTTAAATCAGCGTGGTTTGCGCCACCGGATCCATGATTGCTGGTTGATAACAAAATCACTACACTAACGCCGTTCTCAACGGGGTGCCACGCGGACGCGTGCGCTGAGAAAATACCCGTCGAACCTGATCCGGATAACGCCGGCGAAGGGATTTGAGGCTCCTTCTCAAGTCCTTTGCCACTCTTTTTTGAGGTGCAAAGTGTTAAAAAAATGTCTTCCCCTGCTGTTGCTGTGCACAGCGCCTGTTTTCGCTAAACCCGTTCTGACTGTTTATACCTACGATTCCTTCGCCGCCGACTGGGGGCCTGGTCCGGTGGTCAAAAAAGCCTTTGAAGCCGACTGTAATTGCGAACTGAAACTGGTGGCGCTGGAAGATGGCGTTTCGCTTCTCAACCGTCTACGGATGGAAGGCAAAAACAGCAAAGCCGATGTGGTGCTGGGGCTGGATAACAATCTGTTAGACGCCGCCAGTAAAACCGGACTGTTTGCCAAAAGCGGTGTGGCAGCGGATGCAGTAAACATTCCCGGCGGCTGGAATAATGACACTTTCGTACCGTTTGATTACGGCTACTTCGCCTTCGTCTATGACAAAAACAAACTGAAAAATCCGCCGCAAAGCCTGAAGGAGCTGGTTGAGAGCGATCAAAACTGGCGAGTGATTTATCAGGATCCGCGTACCAGTACGCCGGGGCTGGGTCTGCTGTTGTGGATGCAAAAAGTCTATGGCGATGACGCCCCACAAGCCTGGCAGAAGCTGGCGAAGAAAACTGTCACGGTCACCAAAGGCTGGAGCGAAGCCTACGGCCTGTTTTTAAAAGGCGAAAGCGATCTGGTACTGAGCTACACCACCTCTCCGGCTTATCACATTCTCGAAGAGAAGAAAGATAACTACGCCGCTGCGAACTTCAGCGAAGGTCACTATCTGCAGGTGGAAGTTGCCGCTCGCACCGCTGCCAGCAAGCAGCCGGAGCTGGCGCAAAAATTCCTCCAGTTTATGGTTTCTCCGGCTTTCCAGAATGCGATTCCAACTGGCAACTGGATGTATCCGGTAGCAAACGTCACGCTGCCTGCCGGGTTTGAACAATTGACCAAACCAGCAACCACGCTGGAGTTCACGCCAGCCGAAGTGGCGGCACAACGTCAGACCTGGATTAGCGAATGGCAACGCGCCGTCAGCCGTTAATTCCCGGCTGGTTAATTCCAGGTGTAAGCGCTGCTACGCTTGTGGTGGCGGTTGCACTGGCGGCGTTTCTCGCCCTGTGGTGGAACGCGCCGCAGGGTGACTGGGCAACAATCTGGCAGGACAGCTACCTGTGGCATGTGGTGCGTTTCTCCTTCTGGCAGGCGTTTCTTTCGGCGCTGCTCTCTGTCGTTCCTGCGATTTTCCTCGCCCGCGCCCTCTACCGCAGGCGCTTTCTGGGGCGGCAGGCGCTGTTGCGTCTGTGCGCAATGACCTTGATCCTCCCGGTGTTGGTCGCCGTTTTCGGCATTCTTAGCGTCTATGGTCGCCAGGGCTGGCTGGCATCGCTCTGGCAATCGCTTGGTCTGGAGTGGACCTTTTCGCCCTACGGCCTGCAAGGCATTTTGCTGGCGCACGTATTTTTTAATCTGCCGATGGCGAGCCGCTTATTACTCCAGGCGCTGGAAAACATTCCCGGCGAGCAGCGCCAGCTTGCTGCCCAGCTTGGGATGCGCGGCTGGCACTTCTTTCGTTTCGTCGAATGGCCGTGGTTACGGCGACAAATTCCGCCGGTTGCTGCACTTATCTTTATGCTCTGTTTCGCCAGCTTCGCCACCGTGCTATCGCTGGGGGGCGGTCCGCAGGCGACCACTATCGAGCTGGCAATCTATCAGGCACTGAGTTACGACTACGATCCCGCCCGCGCGGCGATGCTGGCGCTGATCCAGATGGTGTGTTGCCTCGGACTGGTGCTATTGAGTCAGCGATTGAGTAAGGCCATTGCGCCTGGTACCACGTTGGTTCAGGGCTGGCGCGACCCGGACGATCGTCTGCATAGCCGCATTTGCGATACGGTATTGATCGTGCTGGCGCTGCTGCTGTTGCTGCCACCGTTACTGGCGGTGATTGTCGATGGGGTAAATCGCCAGTTGCCGGAAGTGCTGGCACAACCGGTGCTGTGGCAGGCGCTGTGGACCTCGTTGCGTATTGCGCTGGCGGCAGGTGTATTGTGCGTAGTGCTGACCATGATGCTGCTATGGAGCAGTCGCGAACTGCGGGCGCGGCAAAAAATGCTGGCGGGCCAGGCGCTGGAGATGAGCGGCATGTTGATCCTCGCCATGCCGGGGATTGTGCTGGCAACGGGCTTCTTTTTGCTGCTCAACAACACTATTGGCCTGCCACAATCTGCTGACGGCATTGTGATTTTCACCAATGCGTTAATGGCGATCCCTTACGCGCTGAAGGTGCTGGAAAACCCAATGCGCGATATCACCGCCCGCTACAGCATGTTGTGTCAGTCGCTGGGTATTGAAGGCTGGTCACGCTTAAAAGTGGTGGAGCTGCGCGCTCTGAAACGTCCGCTGGCGCAGGCGCTGGCCTTTGCCTGCGTGTTGTCGATTGGTGATTTTGGCGTGGTGGCGTTGTTCGGTAACGATGATTTCCGCACCCTGCCGTTTTATCTCTACCAGCAAATTGGCTCCTATCGCAGCCAGGACGGCGCGGTCACCGCGTTAATTCTGCTGCTGCTCTGTTTTCTGCTGTTTACCGTGATTGAAAAACTACCGGGGCGAAATGTTAAAACTGACTGATATCACCTGGCTTTACCACCATTTGCCGATGCGTTTTAGCTTAACGGTGGAGCGCGGCGAGCAGGTGGCGATCCTCGGGCCAAGCGGCGCGGGTAAAAGTACCCTACTGAATTTGATCGCCGGTTTTCTGACGCCAGCCAGCGGTTCGCTGACTATCGACGGCGTTGATCACACCACGACGCCGCCGTCACGCCGTCCGGTATCGATGCTGTTTCAGGAGAACAACCTGTTCAGTCACCTGACGGTCGCGCAGAACATCGGGCTGGGGCTTAATCCAGGACTGAAGCTGAACGCGGCACAGCAGGAGAAAATGCATGCTATCGCACGCCAGATGGGGATTGATAATTTAATAACGCGGTTACCGGGCGAGCTTTCCGGCGGTCAGCGGCAGCGCGTGGCTCTGGCGCGTTGCCTGGTGCGCGAACAGCCGATTTTATTGCTCGATGAACCGTTCTCGGCGCTCGACCCGGCGCTGCGTCAGGAGATGCTGACGCTGGTCAGTACAAGCTGCCAGCAGCAAAAAATGACGTTATTGATGGTGTCGCACAGTGTGGAAGATGCGGCGCGGATAGCCACGCGCTCGGTGGTGGTCGCCGACGGGCGCATCGCCTGGCAGGGTATGACCGATGAGTTGTTGAGTGGTAAGGCGAGTGCTTCGGCGCTGTTGGGAATTACAGGTTAATATGCACTGTCGGATGCGGCGTGAACGCCTTATCCGACGTTTTGTCCGCATCAGGCGCCCCGCACAAGACTATCCTCTAAACCCCAACCACTTTACGCAATATATCGATATACACCGGCATCAACGGATGGCGAATTAACACCACCAGCGCCACAACACCAACACCAGAAATTAGCGGCGCCAGCCACAGCAGATGACCACGCGACAAATAATGACTTAAACGATCGGTTACCTTGCCGCTGCGCCATAATCGCCAGCACAACCAACCGCCAACCCACAAAAACACCGCCGTCGCCAGCAGCAACCATTTAAACTCGCCACTCTGCATTCCGGCAGGAATATCGATCGCCGCGCCCGCCAGAATCCCCGGCAGGAAGTAAAACGGAGGCCATAACAGGCAGCCGATAATATTTGGCGTGATAAATTTCGCCACAGGCAGATCCAGCATCCCCGCCACCATTGGCACTAGCGGGCGCGTCGGCCCGACAAAGCGTCCGACCAGAATGGTAAACATGCTGTGTTGATGCAGCGCATGCTCGGTTTTATCGAGTAACGCTTTGTTTTTCTTCAGAAATGACCAGCGATGCAGCGGCTTTTTAAACCGCCAGCCCAGCCAGAAGGAGATCCAGTCGCCCATCAGGCAGCCAACAATCCCCGCCAGCCAGGCGTGCCAGAAACTTAACTCGCCGCTACCTATCAGCGCCCCCAGCCCCGCCATCAGCACCGTACCGGGCAGAATCAAACCGACCAGCGCCAGTGACTCCAGAAAGGCCACCAACACCACCGCCATCAATGAATACACAGTGGATTGGGTAATAAAGTGTTCCAGCAATGCTTGCATAATGTGCCTGTCAAATGGACGAAGCAGGGATTCTGCAAACCCAATGCTACTCCGTCAAGCCGTCAATCGTCTGATTCGTTACCAATTATGACAACCTGAGAGCTACATCATTCACTTTTTCTTCACAACCGGCACGAAACTCGCTCGGGCTGGCGCCTGTACATTTTTTAAATACCCGTGAGAAATAGAGTTGATCATCAAAGCCAACATTGCGCCCGACGGTGGCGATAGGCATACGAGTCGTGCTCAATAGCAGCTTCGCCTGACTGATGCGTTGATCTTCGCGCCAGCTTAAGACACTAATCCCTAATTGCTGGCGGAACAGATGCGACAGACGCGACGGAGACAAGCAGACATGCTGTGCGACACTGGCGATATCAAAATTGCTGTCCGCAAGGTGATCGCTGATGTACTGACAAGCCTCGCGTACCCGATTATCCATTGGCGGATGTAGCGACTCATTAATGACTTCCATGCGCCGCAGTAACAATTGCTCAAGAAGATTTATCGCCAACAACTCCGAATAGCGCCCTTCTACTTGTCCGGCATTGATAATTTGCCCGAACAAATCGCTGAAATGCGGCTGATGCGCTTCGTTCGGGCGAAAGAAACCGGTATTGGCAAATATCGACGGCCAGTTAAGCCATTCGTGCCAGTAAGCGCGGGGGCGAAAGTAAACCCACTGGTGATACCATTCGCGGGCCTCCGGATGACGACCGTAGTGATGAATTTCTCCCGGCGGGAATAGCAAAATATCGCCTGGTCGGCAGACAAATTCTCGCCCCTGGTTTTTCACTATGCCCTGTCCGCGAATGGTGAGATTGAGAATATAGCCTTTCATTCCCAGCGGTCGGTCGATAAAAAAATCGAGATAACCGTTGGCCTCAATCGGCGTTAAACCCGCCACCAGATGGGCGTTGAACGAGTAACCCGGCAGCAAGGGATCATTTTGCGCTTCAGCCATACTTTTCATACTCCCGCCATTCAGAGAAGAAACCAATTGTCCATATTGCATCAGACATTGCCGTCACTGCGTCTTTTACTGGCTCTTCTCGCTAATCCAACCGGCAACCCCGCTTGTGAAAAGCATTTTGTAACAAAGGGGGGCAATAGCCATAACAAAAACGCGTAACAAAAGTGTCTATAATCACGGCAGAAAAGTCCACATTGATTATTTGCACGGCGTCACACTTTGCTATGCAATAGCATTTTTATCCATAAGATTAGCGGATCCTGCCTGACGCTTTTTTTCGCAACTCTCTACTGTTTCTCCATACCCGTTTTTTTGGATGGAGTGAAACGATGGCGATTGCAATTGGCCTCGATTTTGGCAGTGATTCTGTGCGAGCTTTGGCGGTGGAATGCGCCACCGGTGAAGAGATCGCCACCAGCGTAGAGTGGTATCCCCGTTGGCAGGAAGGGCAATTTTGTGACGCCCCGAATAACCAGTTCCGTCATCACCCGCGTGACTACATTGAGTCAATGGAAGCGGCGCTGAAAACCGTGCTGGCAGAACTTAGCGCCGAACAGCGCGCAGCGGTGGTCGGGATTGGCGTGGACACCACCGGCTCCACACCTGCACCAATCGACGCCGACGGCAACGTGCTGGCGCTACGCCCGGAGTTTGCCAAAAACCCGAACGCGATGTTCGTTTTGTGGAAAGACCACACGGCGGTTGAAGAAGCGGAAGAGATCACCCGTTTGTGTCATACACCGGGCAAAACTGACTACTCTCGCTATATTGGCGGTATTTATTCCAGCGAATGGTTCTGGGCAAAAATCCTGCATGTGACTCGCCAGGATAGCGCCGTGGCGCAATCTGCCGCATCGTGGATTGAACTGTGCGACTGGGTACCCGCCCTGCTCTCCGGCACCACACGCCCGCAGGATATTCGCCGCGGACGTTGCAGCGCCGGGCATAAATCTCTGTGGCATGAAAGCTGGGGCGGTTTACCTCCAGCCAGTTTCTTTGACGAACTGGACCCGATCCTCAATCGCCATTTGCCTTCCCCGCTGTTCACTGACACCTGGACTGCCGATATTCCGGTGGGCACCTTATGCCCGGAATGGGCGCAGCGTCTCGGCCTGCCTGAAAGCGTGGTGATTTCCGGCGGCGCGTTTGACTGCCATATGGGCGCAGTCGGCGCAGGCGCACAGCCTAACGCACTGGTAAAAGTTATCGGTACTTCCACCTGCGACATTCTGATTGCCGACAAACAGAGCGTTGGCGAGCGGGCAGTTAAAGGCATTTGCGGTCAGGTTGATGGCAGCGTGGTTCCTGGATTTATCGGTCTGGAAGCAGGTCAGTCGGCGTTTGGTGATATCTACGCCTGGTTTGGTCGCGTACTCGGCTGGCCGCTGGAACAGCTTGCCGCCCAGCATCCGGAACTGAAAGAGCAAATCAAAGCCAGCCAGAAACAACTGCTTCCGGCGCTGACCGAAGCATGGGCTCAAAACCCGTCTCTGGATCACCTGCCAGTGGTACTCGACTGGTTTAATGGTCGTCGCACGCCAAACGCTAACCAACGCCTGAAAGGGGTGATTACCGACCTGAACCTCGCTACCGACGCTCCGCTACTGTTCGGCGGTTTAATTGCCGCTACCGCTTTTGGCGCGCGCGCAATTCAGGAGTGCTTCACTAACCAGGGAATCGCCGTAAACAACGTGATGGCGCTGGGCGGCATTGCACGGAAAAACCAGGTGATTATGCAAGCCTGCTGCGACGTGCTGAATCGCCCGCTGCAAATTGTTGCCTCTGATCAGTGTTGCGCGCTCGGTGCGGCGATTTTTGCTGCCGTCGCCGCAAAAGTGCATGCCGACATCCCATCAGCCCAGCAAAAAATGGCCAGTGCGGTAGAGAAAACCCTGCAACCACGTACCGAACAGGCACAACGCTTTGAACAGCTTTATCGCCGCTATCAGCAATGGGCGATAAGCGCCGAACAACATTATCTTCCAACTTCCGCCCCGGCACAGGCTGCCCAGGCCGTTCCGACTCTATAAGGACACGACAATGACGATTTTTGATAATTATGAAGTGTGGTTTGTAATTGGCAGCCAGCATTTGTATGGCCCGGAAACCCTGCGTCAGGTCACCCAACATGCCGAGCACGTCGTTAATGCGCTGAATACGGAAGCGAAACTGCCCTGCAAACTGGTGCTGAAACCGCTGGGTACCACGCCGGACGAAATCACCGCAATTTGCCGCGATGCCAATTACGACGATCGTTGCGCGGGTCTGGTGGTATGGCTGCACACCTTCTCCCCGGCCAAAATGTGGATCAACGGCCTGACCATGCTCAACAAACCGTTGCTGCAATTCCACACCCAGTTTAACGCGGCGCTACCGTGGGACAGCATCGACATGGACTTTATGAACCTGAACCAGACTGCACATGGCGGTCGCGAGTTCGGTTTCATCGGCGCGCGTATGCGTCAGCAACATGCCGTCGTTACCGGTCACTGGCAGGATAAACAAGCACATGAGCGTATCGGCTCCTGGATGCGTCAGGCGGTATCTAAACAGGATACCCGTCATCTGAAAGTCTGCCGTTTTGGCGATAACATGCGTGAAGTGGCGGTCACTGACGGCGATAAAGTTGCCGCACAGATCAAGTTCGGTTTCTCCGTCAATACCTGGGCGGTTGGCGATCTGGTGCAGGTGGTGAACTCCATCAGCGATGGCGATGTTAACGCGCTGGTCGATGAGTACGAAAGCTGCTACACCATGACGCCTGCCACACAAATCCACGGCGAAAAACGACAGAACGTGCTGGAAGCGGCGCGTATTGAGTTGGGGATGAAGCGTTTCCTGGAACAAGGTGGCTTCCACGCGTTCACCACCACTTTTGAAGATTTACACGGTCTGAAACAGCTTCCTGGCCTGGCCGTACAGCGTCTGATGCAGCAAGGCTACGGCTTTGCGGGCGAAGGCGACTGGAAAACTGCCGCCCTGCTTCGCATCATGAAGGTGATGTCAACCGGTCTGCAGGGCGGCACCTCCTTTATGGAGGACTACACCTATCACTTCGAGAAAGGTAATGACCTGGTGCTCGGCTCCCACATGCTGGAAGTCTGCCCGTCGATCGCCGTAGAAGAGAAACCGATCCTCGACGTTCAGCACCTCGGTATTGGTGGTAAAGATGATCCTGCCCGCCTGATCTTCAATACCCAAACCGGTCCGGCGATTGTCGCCAGCCTGATTGATCTCGGCGATCGTTATCGTCTGCTGGTTAACTGCATCGACACGGTGAAAACACCGCACTCCCTGCCAAAACTGCCGGTGGCGAATGCGCTGTGGAAAGCGCAACCGGATCTGCCAACCGCTTCCGAAGCGTGGATCCTTGCTGGTGGTGCGCACCACACCGTCTTCAGCCATGCGCTGAACCTTAACGATATGCGCCAGTTCGCCGAGATGCACGACATTGAAATCACGGTGATTGATAACGACACCCGCCTGCCAGCGTTTAAAGACGCGCTGCGCTGGAACGAAGTGTATTACGGATTTCGTCGCTAAGTAGCCGCATCAGGTATGTAACGCCTGATGCGACGCTGGCGCGTCTTATCAGGCCTACGCGCTGCGATTTTGTAGGTCGGATAAGCAAAGCGCATCCGGCACGAAGGAGTCAACATGTTAGAAGATCTCAAGCGTCAGGTTTTAGAAGCCAACCTGGCGCTCCCAAAACACAACCTGGTCACTCTGACCTGGGGCAACGTCAGCGCCGTTGATCGCGAGCGCGGCGTCTTTGTGATCAAACCTTCCGGCGTCGATTACAACATCATGACCGCCGACGATATGGTCGTGGTCAGCATCGAAACCGGTGAAGTGGTTGAAGGTACGAAAAAGCCCTCCTCCGACACGCCAACTCACCGACTGCTCTATCAGGCATTCCCGTCCATTGGCGGCATTGTGCACACGCACTCGCGCCACGCCACCATCTGGGCGCAGGCGGGCCAGTCAATTCCGGCAACCGGTACCACCCACGCCGACTATTTCTACGGTCCCATTCCCTGCACCCGCAAAATGACCGACGCAGAAATCAACGGCGAATATGAGTGGGAAACCGGTAACGTCATCGTCGAAACCTTTGAAAAACAGGGTATCGATGCGGCGCAAATGCCCGGCGTTCTGGTCCATTCTCACGGTCCGTTTGCGTGGGGTAAAAACGCCGAAGATGCGGTGCATAACGCTATCGTGCTGGAAGAGGTCGCTTATATGGGGATTTTCTGCCGCCAGCTGGCCCCGCAGCTCCCTGATATGCAGCAAACCTTGCTGGATAAACACTATCTGCGTAAGCATGGTGCAAAGGCGTATTACGGGCAGTAACGACTGTATAAAACCACAGCCAGTCAAACGAAACCAGGCTATACTCAAGCCTGGTTTTTTATTGGATTTTCAGCGTGGCGCAGGCAGGTTTTATCTTAACCCGACACTGGCGGGATACCCCTCAAGGGACCGAAGTTTCTTTCTGGCTGGCAACGGACAACGGGCCGTTGCACGTTACGCTTGCGCCGCAAGAGTCCGTGGCGTTTATTCCCGCCGATCAGGTTCCCCGCGCTCAGCATATTTTGCAGGGTGAGCAAGGCTTTCGCCTGACACCGCTGGCGTTAAAGGATTTTCACCGTCAGCCGGTGTATGGCCTTTACTGTCGCGCCCATCGCCAGTTGATGAGTTACGAAAAGCGCCTGCGTGAAGGTGGCGTTACCGTCTACGAGGCCGATGTGCGCCCGCCAGAACGCTATCTGATGGAGCGCTTCATCACCGCTCCGGTGTGGGTTGAGGGAGATATGCGCAATGGCGCTATCGTTAATGCCCGTCTGAAACCGAATCCCGACTATCGTCCGCCACTCAAGTGGGTTTCTATTGATATTGAAACCACTCGCCACGGTGAGCTGTACTGCATCGGCCTGGAAGGTTGCGGGCAGCGCATCGTTTATATGCTGGGGCCAGAGAATGGCGATGCCTCCGCGCTCGATTTCGAACTGGAATACGTCGCCAGCCGCCCGCAGCTGCTGGAAAAACTTAACGCCTGGTTTGCAAATCACGCTCCCGATGTGCTCATCGGCTGGAACGTGGTGCAGTTCGATCTGCGAATGCTGCAAAAACATGCCGAGCGTTACCGTATTCCGCTGCGTCTGGGGCGCGATAACAGCGAGCTGGAGTGGCGCGAGCACGGCTTTAAAGACGGCGTCTTTTTCGCCCAGGCCAAAGGTCGGCTAATTATCGACGGTATCGAGGCGCTGAAATCCGCGTTCTGGAATTTCTCTTCATTCTCGCTGGAAACTGTCGCTCAGGAGCTATTAGGCGAAGGAAAATCTATCGATAACCCGTGGGATCGAATGGACGAAATTGACCGCCGTTTCGCCGAAGATAAACCCGCGCTGGCGACTTATAACCTGAAAGATTGCGAACTGGTGACGCAGATTTTCCATAAAACAGAAATCATGCCGTTTTTGCTCGAACGAGCAACGGTGAACGGCCTGCCGGTAGATCGGCACGGGGGATCGGTGGCGGCGTTTGGTCATCTCTATTTTCCCCGTATGCACCGCGCGGGTTATGTCGCGCCTAATCTCGGCGAAGTGCCGCCGCACGCCAGCCCTGGTGGCTACGTGATGGATTCGCGGCCAGGGCTTTATGATTCGGTGCTGGTACTGGACTACAAAAGCCTGTACCCGTCGATCATCCGCACCTTTCTGATTGATCCCGTCGGGCTGGTAGAAGGCATGGCGCAGCCTGATCCAGAGCACAGCACCGAAGGTTTTCTCGATGCCTGGTTCTCGCGGGAAAAACATTGCCTGCCGGAGATTGTGACTAACATCTGGCACGGGCGCGATGAAGCCAAACGTCAGGGCAACAAGCCGCTGTCGCAGGCGCTGAAGATCATTATGAATGCCTTTTATGGCGTGCTTGGCACCACTGCCTGCCGCTTCTTCGATCCGCGCCTGGCGTCGTCGATCACCATGCGTGGTCATCAGATCATGCGGCAAACCAAAGCATTGATTGAAGCGCAGGGCTACGACGTGATCTACGGCGATACCGACTCAACGTTTGTTTGGCTGAAAGGCGCACATTCGGAAGAAGAGGCGGCGAAAATCGGTCGCGCACTGGTGCAGCACGTTAACGCCTGGTGGGCGGAAACGCTGCAAAAACAACGGCTGACCAGCGCGCTGGAACTGGAGTATGAAACCCATTACTGCCGTTTTCTGATGCCGACCATTCGTGGAGCCGATACCGGCAGTAAAAAACGCTACGCCGGGCTGATTCAGGAGGGCGACAAACAGCGGATGGTATTTAAAGGGCTGGAAACCGTGCGTACTGACTGGACGCCGCTGGCCCAGCAGTTTCAGCAGGAACTGTACTTGCGCATCTTTCGCAACGAGCCATATCAGGAGTACGTGCGTGAAACTATCGACAAACTGATGGCGGGCGAACTGGATGCGCAACTGGTTTACCGTAAACGGCTTCGCCGTCCGCTGAGCGAATATCAGCGTAATGTACCGCCACATGTACGCGCTGCACGCCTTGCCGATGAAGAAAACCAAAAACGCGGTCGCCCCTTGCAATACCAGAACCGTGGCACCATTAAGTACGTATGGACCACCAACGGCCCGGAGCCGCTGGACTATCGACGTTCGCCGCTGGATTACGAACACTATCTGACCCGCCAGCTTCAACCTGTGGCGGAAGGAATACTCCCCTTTATTGAGGATAATTTTGCTACACTTATGACCGGGCAACTTGGGCTATTTTGAGCAAAAAAAGAGTTCGTCAGATACCATTTTGATGCGTGACGAATGCCTTGCCATCCAGTACCATAGCGCCCTTTCCATTCCTGGACCTGAATAACACCACTACCACATTAGCCTGGTAGCGGGTAGTTATTGCCTGCAATTAAAGATATAGAGCCAAACACATATGCCTTTTACACTTGGTCAACGCTGGATCAGCGATACAGAAAGCGAATTAGGACTTGGAACCGTTGTCGCGGTGGATGCGCGAACTGTCACATTACTTTTCCCATCTACTGGTGAAAACCGTCTGTACGCACGCAGTGATTCCCCCGTGACCCGCGTGATGTTCAACCCTGGTGATACCATTACCAGCCATGACGGCTGGCAGATGCAAGTCGAAGAAGTAAAAGAAGAAAATGGCTTGCTGACCTATATCGGTACTCGCCTGGATACTGAAGAGTCCGGCGTGGCCCTGCGTGAAGTTTTCCTTGATAGCAAACTGGTGTTCAGCAAACCGCAGGACCGTCTGTTTGCCGGGCAGATTGACCGTATGGACCGCTTTGCGCTGCGTTATCGCGCGCGTAAGTATTCCAGCGAACAGTTCCGTATGCCGTACAGCGGCCTGCGCGGTCAGCGTACCAGTCTGATCCCGCACCAGCTCAACATCGCTCATGATGTTGGTCGCCGCCACGCGCCGCGCGTTCTGCTGGCTGACGAAGTGGGTTTAGGGAAAACCATTGAAGCCGGGATGATCCTGCATCAGCAGTTGCTCTCTGGCGCTGCTGAACGTGTGCTGATTATCGTACCGGAAACTTTACAGCATCAGTGGCTGGTGGAAATGCTGCGCCGTTTCAACCTGCGCTTTGCGCTATTTGATGATGAGCGTTATGCCGAAGCTCAGCACGATGCTTACAACCCGTTCGACACCGAACAGCTGGTGATTTGCTCGCTGGATTTTGCCCGTCGTAGCAAACAGCGTCTGGAACACCTCTGTGAAGCCGAATGGGACCTGCTGGTGGTCGATGAAGCGCATCACCTGGTGTGGAGCGAAGACGCGCCGAGCCGCGAATATCAGGCTATTGAACAACTGGCAGAGCACGTGCCGGGCGTTCTGCTGCTGACCGCAACCCCGGAACAGCTGGGAATGGAAAGCCACTTCGCCCGTCTGCGTCTGCTGGACCCGAACCGTTTCCACGATTTCGCGCAGTTCGTTGAAGAGCAGAAAAATTATCGTCCGGTTGCAGACGCCGTTGCCATGCTGCTGGCAGGTAACAAACTGAGCAATGACGAACTGAACATGCTTGGCGAGATGATCGGCGAGCAGGATATCGAGCCGCTGTTGCAAGCGGCAAACAGCGACAGCGAAGATGCACAGAGCGCCCGTCAGGAACTGGTTTCGATGCTGATGGATCGCCACGGCACCAGCCGCGTGCTGTTCCGTAACACGCGTAACGGTGTGAAAGGCTTCCCGAAACGCGAGCTGCACACTATTAAGCTGCCGCTGCCGACGCAGTATCAGACGGCTATTAAAGTCTCCGGCATTATGGGCGCACGTAAAAGTGCAGAAGATCGCGCTCGCGATATGCTCTACCCGGAGCGTATTTATCAGGAATTTGAAGGTGATAACGCCACCTGGTGGAACTTCGATCCGCGCGTTGAGTGGCTGATGGGCTACCTGACCAGCCATCGCTCTCAGAAAGTGCTGGTGATCTGCGCCAAAGCGGCCACTGCGCTGCAACTGGAGCAGGTACTGCGCGAACGTGAAGGTATTCGCGCCGCGGTGTTCCACGAAGGCATGTCGATTATCGAACGTGACCGCGCTGCCGCCTGGTTTGCCGAAGAAGACACCGGCGCGCAGGTACTGCTGTGCTCGGAAATCGGTTCTGAAGGGCGTAACTTCCAGTTCGCCAGCCACATGGTAATGTTCGATCTGCCGTTCAACCCAGATCTGCTGGAGCAGCGTATTGGTCGTCTGGATCGTATCGGCCAGGCGCACGATATTCAGATCCATGTGCCTTATCTGGAAAAAACCGCTCAGTCAGTGCTGGTGCGCTGGTATCACGAAGGTCTGGATGCGTTCGAGCACACCTGCCCGACCGGACGCACTATTTACGATAGCGTATACAACGATCTGATTAACTATCTGGCTTCACCGGATCAAACCGAAGGCTTTGACGATCTGATCAAAAACTGCCGCGAGCAGCATGAAGCGCTGAAAGCACAGCTGGAACAGGGTCGTGACCGCCTGCTGGAAATCCATTCCAACGGTGGCGAAAAAGCCCAGGCACTGGCAGAAAGCATTGAAGAGCAGGATGACGATACTAACCTGATCGCCTTCGCCATGAACCTGTTCGATATCATCGGTATCAATCAGGACGATCGCGGCGACAACATGATCGTGCTGACGCCGTCCGATCATATGCTGGTGCCGGACTTCCCTGGTCTGTCGGAAGATGGCATCACCATCACCTTTGATCGTGAAGTGGCGCTGGCGCGTGAAGATGCGCAGTTTATTACCTGGGAGCATCCGCTGATCCGCAACGGTCTGGATCTGATCCTCTCTGGCGATACTGGTAGCAGCACGATTTCACTGTTGAAAAACAAAGCATTGCCGGTAGGTACACTGTTGGTAGAGCTGATTTACGTGGTTGAAGCCCAGGCGCCGAAGCAGTTGCAGCTTAACCGCTTCCTGCCGCCGACACCGGTACGTATGCTGCTGGATAAAAACGGCAACAACCTGGCAGCGCAGGTTGAGTTTGAAACCTTTAACCGTCAGCTTAACGCGGTTAACCGTCACACCGGCAGCAAACTGGTTAACGCCGTGCAGCAGGATGTTCACGCTATCCTTCAGCTGGGTGAAGCGCAGATCGAGAAATCTGCCCGTGCATTGATTGATGCGGCGCGTAACGAAGCCGACGAAAAACTGTCTGCCGAGCTGTCTCGTCTGGAAGCGCTGCGTGCGGTGAACCCGAACATTCGTGACGACGAACTGACCGCCATTGAAAGCAACCGTCAGCAGGTAATGGAAAGCCTGGATCAGGCAGGCTGGCGTCTGGATGCCCTGCGTTTGATCGTTGTGACGCATCAGTAACGGAGCCGAAAATGGGGATGGAAAACTACAATCCACCGCAGGAACCCTGGCTGGTTATCCTGTATCAGGATGACCACATTATGGTGGTCAACAAGCCGAGCGGTTTGTTGTCTGTACCGGGTCGTCTGGAAGAGCACAAAG
This sequence comes from Escherichia sp. E10V5, assembly GCF_004212315.1. Lineage (NCBI taxonomy): Bacteria > Pseudomonadati > Pseudomonadota > Gammaproteobacteria > Enterobacterales > Enterobacteriaceae > Escherichia > Escherichia sp. E10V5. Next base: position 456,057 of record NZ_RHJM01000003.1, on the reverse strand, counting down.
ACAGCGTGATGACGCGCATTCAGCGTGATTATCCGCAGGCAGAATCGGTGCATCGTCTGGATATGGCTACCAGCGGGGTGATTGTAGTGGCGCTGACCAAAGCCGCGGAGCGGGAATTAAAACGCCAGTTCCGCGAGCGCGAGCCGAAAAAGCAGTATGTGGCCCGCGTCTGGGGGCATCCATCCCCCGCAGAAGGTCTGGTGGATCTGCCGCTGATTTGCGACTGGCCAAACCGCCCGAAACAGAAAGTCTGTTACGAAACGGGTAAACCTGCGCAGACGGAGTATGAAGTGGTGGAGTATGCGGCGGATAACACGGCAAGAGTGGTGTTAAAGCCGATTACCGGGCGTTCACATCAATTGCGTGTGCATATGCTGGCGCTGGGTCATCCGATTCTCGGCGATCGTTTTTATGCTTCACCAGAAACGAGAGCAATGGCACCGCGTTTGTTGCTACATGCAGAGATGTTGACGATTACCCATCCGGCATATGGCAATAGTATGACGTTTAAAGCGCCAGCGGATTTTTAATCGTCACGCTGGCGAAGTTCGGTAGGCCGGAGAAGGCGCTCACGCCACATCCGGCAATTTTGCGCCGATTGCCTGATGCGACGCGGGCCGCGTCTTATCAGGCCTACACTTTGAAACTTATTTAAATCCTTTCTGCTGCTTAATCAGCTCATACGCCTGCTGAATTTCCTGTGCTTTCTGCTTCGCCATCTCCATCATCTCAGGCGGCAAACCTTTCGCCACCAGCTTATCTGGATGGTGTTCACTCATCAGCTTACGGTAGGCGCGTTTAATGGTGGTCGCCTCATCCGTTGGCTTCACGCCCAGCACATTACAGGCATCTTCCAGCGTCGGGCCACGCTGCGCTTGCTGCCAGTTACCACCGCCGGACTGCTGCTGATAACCGCCGCCAAACTGTGCACCGCCCTGCATCATGCGCAGAAACTGATCAAACTGGGCGCGGGAGATCCCTAATTCTTCAGCAATGACATACAGCACCGCTCGCTCATTTGGATGCAGCGAACCATCAGCAAACGCCGCCTGAATCTGGATCTCCAGAAACATACGAATTAAGTCAAAACGACCAAAGCAGACACTGCGGAACTGACGCATCTTTTCGCGCAGTGGGTAATTGTCTGATTTTCCCACCCGGAACGCATTTTGCGCCGCAGTACGGGAAGCACCATGCAGATTCATTCGCTCCATCAGCTGGCTGGCGATATGAATATCAGCCTCGGTAACGCGACCTTTGGATTTGGTTAAATGCCCCATCACTTCAAAAGTGGTGGCAAAAAACAGCGCCTGACGCTCGCGCTGGTTGGCGAACCACGCCATCTTGCGGCTACGGGCTTTATCAAACATATGGCCAATTAACAGGCCTAACACTACGCCCCAAAAGCCGCCGCCCATCAATAAGGCCACGGCCACGCCAATGATTTTTCCCCAATACTGCATATATTCCCCAAATGGACTTACGGAAACCAGCGCTATCTCCCACAATATAAAGGTGCTTTTACCGTTTTCCGGCTGCGGTCAATTGTGGGACATCGCCTATAATTTGCATTATCATACCTGTCATTCAATGCCGTGCCTAACACCACAGACGCTATACGGACAGGATTAACACTAGCGTAGAGATGACGAGTACGTTAGTCTCTGACCGTTTGTCACGCGCAACGTTACCGATGATGGAACAATAAAATCAACGTATGAAAAAACGTATCCCCACTCTCCTGGCCACCATGATTGCCACCGCCCTTTATAGTCAACAGGGACTGGCAGCCGACCTCGCCTCACAGTGCATGTTGGGCGTGCCAAGCTATGACCGTCCTCTGGTACAGGGCGATACCAATGACCTACCCGTGACGATTAATGCTGACCATGCAAAGGGGAACTACCCCGATGACGCCGTGTTTAGCGGCAGCGTGGATATCATGCAGGGTAACAGCCGTCTGCAGGCCGATGAAGTACAGCTTCATCAAAAAGAGGCGCCAGGACAACCGGAGCCGATACGTACCGTCGATGCGCTCGGTAATGTCCATTACGACGATAACCAGGTGATCCTCAAAGGGCCAAAAGGCTGGACGAATCTGAACACCAAAGACACCAACGTCTGGGAAGGTGATTATCAGATGGTGGGGCGTCAGGGGCGCGGTAAAGCAGACCTGATGAAACAGCGTGGCGAAAACCGCTACACCATCCTGGATAACGGTACTTTTACCTCCTGTCTGCCGGGTTCTGATACCTGGAGCGTGGTGGGTAGCGAAATTATTCATGACCGCGAAGAACAAGTCGCGGAGATCTGGAACGCCCGTTTTAAAGTGGGTCCGGTTCCGATCTTTTACAGCCCCTATTTACAGTTGCCGGTGGGTGACAAACGCCGTTCTGGTTTCTTGATCCCGAACGCCAAGTACACCACCACCAACTACTTTGAGTTCTACCTGCCGTATTACTGGAACATCGCGCCAAATATGGATGCCACCATCACGCCGCATTATATGCATCGTCGTGGCAACATTATGTGGGAAAACGAATTCCGTTATCTCACCCAGGCTGGCGCAGGCTTGATGGAACTCGACTATCTGCCTTCGGATAAAGTCTATGAAGATGAACATCCAGAAGATAGCAATTCACGCCGTTGGTTGTTCTACTGGCAACACTCCGGAGTGATGGACCAAGTTTGGCGCTTTAACATCGACTACACCAAAGTCAGCGACCCGACCTATTTCAATGATTTTGATAATAAATATGGTTCCAGTACCGATGGTTACGCCACGCAAAAATTCAGCGTGGGCTATGCGGTGCAGAACTTTGACGCCACGCTTTCGACGAAACAATTCCAGGTTTTTGATGATACCAGTGGCAACAGCTATGCCGCTGAACCACAGTTAGACGTCAACTACTACCATAACGATCTCGGCCCGTTTGATACCCGTATTTATGGTCAGGCAGTGCATTTTGTTAATACAAACAGCAATATGCCGGAGGCTACTCGCGTTCATCTGGAGCCGACGATCAACCTGCCGTTATCTAACACCTGGGGCAGTATCAATACCGAAGCGAAGCTGCTGGCTACCCATTATCAGCAGACCAATCTCGACTGGTATAACAGCAACCCACAAAACAATAAGTTGGCAGATTCTGTTAACCGCGTAATGCCGCAATTTAAAGTTGACGGCAAAATGGTCTTCGAACGTGATATGGAAATGCTGGCGCCGGGTTACACCCAGACGCTGGAGCCGCGCGCACAATACCTGTATGTGCCGTATCGCGATCAGAGCGACATCTATAACTATGACTCCTCATTGCTGCAATCCGACTACTCGGGCCTGTTCCGGGACCGGACTTATGGCGGTCTTGACCGTATTGCTTCCGCGAACCAGGTCACGACCGGTATCACAACTCGCGTATATGATGATGCAGCCGTTGAACGTTTTAATATTTCCGTTGGTCAAATCTACTATTTCACGGAGTCTCGCACCGGCGATGACAACATAACATGGGAGAATGACGACAAAACGGGCTCACTGGTATGGGCAGGCGATACCTACTGGCGCATCTCCGAACGCTGGGGATTGCGTGGCGGCATTCAGTACGATACTCGTCTGGATAACGTAGCCACCAGCAACACCAGCATTGAATACCGTCGGGATGAAGACCGTCTGGTACAGCTGAACTACCGCTACGCCAGCCCGGAATATATTCAGGCTACGCTGCCTAAATACTATTCCACTGCCGAGCAGTATAAGAATGGCATTTCGCAGGTGGGTGCAGTCGCTAGCTGGCCAATCGCCGATCGTTGGTCGATTGTCGGGGCGTACTACTACGACACCAACGCGAACAAGCAAGCCGACTCAATGTTAGGTGTGCAATACAGCTCCTGCTGCTATGCGATCCGCGTCGGTTATGAGCGTAAGCTGAACGGTTGGGATAACGATAAACAACATGCGATATATGACAACGCAATCGGCTTTAACATCGAACTTCGCGGCCTGAGTTCCAACTACGGTCTGGGTACGCAAGAGATGCTGCGTTCGAACATTCTGCCGTATCAAAACTCTTTGTGATTTGTTGATTTACCACGTAATCCGCAGTGCGGTTAATTGAAATGGAAAAAGTATGAAGAACTGGAAAACGCTGCTTCTCGGTATCGCCATGATTGCGAATACCAGTTTCGCTGCCCCCCAGGTAGTCGATAAAGTCGCAGCCGTCGTCAATAACGGCGTCGTGCTGGAAAGCGACGTTGATGGATTAATGCAGTCGGTAAAAATGAACGCTGCCCAGGCAAGGCAGCAACTTCCTGATGACGCTACGCTGCGCCACCAAATCATGGAACGTTTGATCATGGATCAAATCCTCCTGCAGATGGGGCAGAAAATGGGGGTTAAAATCTCCGATGAGCAGCTTGATCAGGCGATTGCCAACATTGCCAAACAGAACAACATGACGCTGGATCAGATGCGCAGCCGTCTGGCTTACGATGGTTTGAACTACAACACCTATCGTAATCAGATCCGCAAAGAGATGATTATCTCGGAAGTGCGCAACAACGAAGTGCGTCGTCGCATCACTATCCTGCCACAGGAAGTTGAAGCTCTGGCGCAGCAAGTCGGTAATCAAAATGATGCCAGCACTGAACTGAACTTAAGCCACATCCTGATCCCACTGCCGGAAAACCCGTCTTCTGAACAAGTGAATGAGGCGGAAACTCAGGCGCGTGCCATTGTCGATCAGGCACGTAACGGTGCAGACTTCGGCAAACTGGCTATCGCTCACTCTGCCGATCAGCAAGCGCTGAACGGCGGCCAAATGGGCTGGGGTCGCATTCAGGAGCTGCCGGGGATCTTCGCCCAGGCATTAAGCACCGCGAAGAAAGGCGACATTGTTGGCCCTATTCGTTCCGGCGTTGGCTTCCACATTCTGAAAGTTAACGACCTGCGCGGCGAAAGCAAAAATATCTCGGTGACCGAAGTTCATGCTCGCCATATTCTGCTGAAACCGTCGCCTATCATGACTGACGAACAGGCCCGCGTGAAACTGGAACAAATTGCTGCGGATATCAAGAGCGGTAAAACCACATTTGCTGCCGCAGCAAAAGAGTTCTCTCAGGATCCTGGCTCTGCAAATCAGGGCGGCGATCTCGGTTGGGCTACGCCAGATATTTTCGATCCAGCCTTCCGTGATGCGTTGACCCGCATGAATAAAGGTCAAATGAGTGCACCGGTTCACTCTTCATTCGGCTGGCATTTAATCGAACTGCTGGACACCCGTAACGTCGATAAAACCGATGCGGCGCAAAAAGATCGTGCATACCGCATGCTGATGAACCGTAAGTTCTCGGAAGAAGCAGCAAGCTGGATGCAGGAACAACGCGCCAGCGCTTATGTGAAAATTTTGAGCAACTAATGGTTAAACCCCAACGTGTTGTGATCACTCCCGGCGAACCCGCCGGGATTGGCCCGGACTTAGTTGTCCAGCTTGCACAACGAGAGTGGCCGGTAGAACTGGTTGTTTGTGCCGATGCCACTCTCCTTACCGACCGGGCAGCGATGCTCGGTTTGCCGCTTAACCTCCGCCCTTATTCCCCCAACTCCCCTGCGCAACCGCAAACTGCGGGAACGCTGACGCTACTTCCCATTGCACTACGTGTACCTGCCACAGCGGGACAATTAGCAGTTGAGAATGGGCATTATGTGGTGGAGACGCTGGCACGCGCGTGCGACGGTTGCCTTAACGGCGAATTTGCCGCGCTGATCACAGGTCCGGTGCATAAAGGCGTTATCAACGACGCAGGCATTCCGTTTAGCGGTCATACCGAGTTTTTCGAAGAGCGTTCGCAGGCGAAAAAAGTGGTGATGATGCTGGCAACCGAAGAACTTCGCGTGGCGCTGGCAACAACGCATTTACCGCTGCGCGATATTGCTGACGCCATCACCCCTGCGCTTCTGCACGAAGTGATTGCTATTTTGCATCACGATTTACGAACCAAATTTGGTATTGCCGAACCGCACATTCTGGTCTGTGGCCTGAATCCGCACGCGGGCGAAGGCGGTCATATGGGCACGGAAGAGATAGACACCATCATTCCCGTTCTCGACGAACTGCGGGCACAGGGGATGAAACTCAACGGGCCGTTGCCTGCCGATACCCTGTTTCAGCCGAAATATCTCGACAACGCCGACGCCGTGCTGGCGATGTACCACGATCAGGGTCTTCCCGTGCTAAAATACCAGGGCTTCGGGCGCGGTGTGAACATTACGCTGGGCCTGCCCTTTATTCGCACATCAGTGGACCACGGCACCGCGCTTGAACTGGCGGGACGTGGCAAAGCCGATGTCGGCAGTTTTATTACGGCGCTTAATCTCGCCATCAAAATGATTGTTAATACCCAATGAATAATCGAGTCCACCAGGGCCATTTAGCCCGTAAACGCTTCGGGCAAAACTTTCTCAACGATCAGTTCGTGATCGACAGTATTGTTTCTGCCATTAACCCGCAAAAGGGCCAGGCAATGGTCGAAATCGGCCCCGGTCTGGCAGCTTTAACCGAACCGGTTGGCGAACGACTGGACCAGCTGACAGTCATCGAACTTGACCGTGATCTGGCAGCGCGCCTGCAAACGCATCCGTTCTTAGGCCCGAAACTGACGATTTATCAGCAGGATGCGATGACCTTCAACTTCGGTGAACTGGCAGAGAAAATGGGCCAGCCGCTGCGTGTTTTCGGCAACCTGCCGTATAACATTTCCACGCCGTTAATGTTCCATCTGTTTAGCTATACTGATGCCATTGCCGACATGCACTTTATGTTGCAAAAAGAGGTGGTGAATCGTCTGGTTGCAGGACCGAACAGCAAGGCGTATGGTCGATTAAGCGTCATGGCGCAATACTATTGCAACGTGATCCCGGTGCTGGAAGTGCCGCCATCAGCCTTTACACCACCACCCAAAGTGGATTCCGCCGTCGTACGTCTGGTTCCGCACACGACGATGCCTTATCCGGTTAAAGATATTCGCGTGCTGAGTCGTATCACCACTGAAGCCTTTAACCAGCGTCGTAAAACCATTCGTAATAGCCTCGGCAACTTGTTTAGCGCCGATGTGTTAACGGGAATGGGGATCGACCCAGCGATGCGAGCGGAAAATATCTCTGTCGCGCAATATTGCCAGATGGCGAACTATCTGGCGGAGAATGCGCCTTTGCAGGAGAGTTAACGATGATCAATTCGCCCCGAGTGTGTATTCAGGTTCAAAGCGTCTATATTGAGGCACAATCTTCACCTGATAATGAACGTTACGTTTTTTCTTATACCGTAACCATACGCAACCTGGGGCGAGCGCCAGTGCAGTTGTTGGGGCGTTACTGGCTGATCACTAACGGTAATGGCCGTGAAACAGAAGTCCAGGGCGAAGGTGTGGTGGGCGTCCAACCGCATATCGCGCCTGGCGAAGAGTACCAGTATACCAGCGGCGCGATTATCGAAACGCCGCTGGGCACCATGCAGGGTCACTACGAAATGATTGATGAGAACGGCGTTCCCTTTATCATCGACATTCCCGTATTCCGACTCGCCGTTCCAATATTCATTCATTAAAAAATTATGGCGACATACCTTATTGGCGATGTTCATGGCTGTTACGATGAACTGATCGCATTGCTGCATAAAGTGGAATTTACCCCTGGGAAAGATACTCTCTGGCTGACGGGCGATCTGGTTGCGCGCGGTCCTGGTTCGCTTGATGTTCTGCGCTATGTGAAATCCTTAGGCGACAGCGTACGTCTGGTGCTGGGCAATCACGATCTGCATCTGCTGGCCGTGTTTTCAGGCATAAGCCGCAACAAACCAAAAGATCGTCTCACGCCGCTACTGGAAGCGCCTGATGCCGATGAACTGCTTAACTGGCTACGTCGTCAGCCTTTGTTGCAAATCGATGAAGAGAAAAAGCTGGTGATGGCCCACGCGGGGATCACGCCGCAGTGGGACTTACCGACCGCGAAAGAGTGCGCACGTGACGTAGAAGCGGTACTGTCAAGCGACTCTTACCCCTTCTTCCTCGATGCCATGTACGGCGATATGCCGAACAACTGGTCACCAGATTTGCGTGGTCTGGCGCGATTACGTTTTATCACCAACGCCTTTACCCGTATGCGCTTTTGCTTTCCAAACGGTCAACTGGATATGTACAGCAAAGAATCGCCGGAAGAAGCCCCTGCCCCGCTGAAACCGTGGTTTGCGATTCCTGGCCCTGTCGCTGAAGAGTACAGCATCGCCTTTGGTCACTGGGCATCGCTGGAAGGCAAAGGTACGCCGGAAGGTATTTACGCGCTGGATACCGGCTGCTGCTGGGGGGGTACATTAACCTGCCTGCGCTGGGAAGATAAACAGTATTTTGTCCAGCCGTCGAACCGGCATAAGGATTTGGGCGAAGCGGCGGCGTCTTAAACACAGCCTGATACAGGAAGGCCGGATAAGACGCGACCGACGTCGAATCCGGCACTAGCCGTAAATTCTATACAAAATTACCGCCGCTCCAGAATCTCAAAGCAATAGCTGTGAGAGTTCTGCGCATCAGCGTCGTGGAATTCGCTGAACACCGATTCCCAGTCATCCGGCTCATAATCCGGGAAATGGGTGTCGCCTTCCACTTCCGCGTCGATATGCGTCAAATACAGTTTTTGCGCTTTCGGCAGGAACTGCTCATAAACGCGACCGCCGCCAATCACCATAATTTCTGGAACATCACCACATGCCGCGATGGCTTCATCAACCGATTTCACCCACGTTACGCGATCGTCCGTACCCGGCTGGCTGCTGATGACAATATTTTTGCGTCCAGGTAGCGGGCGACCGATGGATTCCCAGGTATGGCGGCCCATAATCACAGGTTTATTTAAGGTGTTGCGTTTAAACCAGGCGAGATCGGCAGGCAGATTCCACGGCATGGCGTTTTCCATGCCAATAACGCGATCTACCGCTAGCGCCGCAATCAAACTGATCATTGAAATTTCCCGATAAAAAAAATTGTCGTCACTATACGTAAAGCGTAAACCTTCGTCGACTGGCGAGAGGATGATGTTGAGGAAAATTTTTATTTTGCTGGCGAGTCCATAATCTGTTCGTGGACTCGCCGCAATACAATGAAATAAAAACAAATAGTTAGCTGTAAAGCGTGATTTACGTCACTCTTTATTAGGATAAGGGTTTCGTTTCCGGTTCATCCGCCATATTACCGGTATGTTTCCCCTCTTCGGTTCCCTGCCAGCCATGCCGTTGGGTGAGTGACAGATGTTCCCGGTCCTCGGTGATGATCTCGCTTAACATCGCGCTGGTGCGTTTATAGACCGCCGCGCGGGCTTTGGTATCGTTTTCGCCCATTGCCATCTCTTCCACCATTTCAATATTAAAGCGGCGGAACACATCGGCGCGTTCTCGCGCTTCATACGGCCCCAGACCTAAACTTTCCAGTGCCAGACGCCCGGTTTTCAGCGCACCTTCAAAGGTTTCACGCTCCGGCTTTTCAACGCCTGCCTGACGCAAACGAATGTAGTGGTCGACATCACGGGCGCGGGCAATAATCTGCAAATGCGGGAAATGTTCTTTCACCATCTCCGTCAGTTGCAGGTTGGTTTGCGGATCATCAATAGCGTTAATCAGCACTTCCGCTTTCGCCGCTCCGGCAGATTCCAGTAAATCCATCCGCGTGGCGTCGCCGTAAAACACTTTCATGCCGAATTTACGCAGCGTTTCGATATGGTCCGGGTCGTGATCGAGCACCACCATTTTCACCCCGCTGGAGAGCAGTAAACGTCCGGTGATCTGCCCAAAACGACCGAATCCGGCAATGATTACCCGCGGCTGTTCTTCGTCGATCTCATCGGCTTCACGCGCCTCTTCAGTAGAAGATTGCTCAAGGCGATTGAGGATCACCAGCAGAATCGGCGTTGCCGCCATCGACAGCGCCACCGCAAGGGTCAGCGATTTCGCCCACTCCGCCTCCAGCACATTCGCCATTTGCGCTGCACCAAATACCACAAAGGCAAACTCACTGCCCTGCCCTAACAGCACCGCAAACCAGCGACGCTGTTTATTTGGCACCTGCAACGGTCGGGCAATCAGCCACAGCATGGCAATTTTGATGATGAGGAAACCAAGCAGCAAAATAACAATGCGCAACGGATTTTCAAGCAGCGTGCCAAAGTCTATCGACATGCCAACACCGATAAAAAACAGCCCCAGCAGCAAACCTTTAAACGGTTCGATATCGCTTTCCAGCGCATGACGATATTCCGAGCTTGCCAGCAGTACGCCCGCCAGAAACGCGCCCATCGCCATCGACAAGCCGACCTCTTCCAGCAGCAAACCAAAGCCAAACACGAGGAATAAAGCTACGGCGCTGAACACTTCCCGCAAGCCAGAGCGGGCAACAAAACGCAGCGCCGGACGCGTGACATAGCGCCCCAGCAGTACCACCAGCACCAGCGCGCCCGCCACTTTTAACGCCGACAGGGCAAATGCGCCCATCGTCGTTGAGGCACTGCTCGCCGCCAGTAGCGGGATCATCGCCACCAACGGGATCGCCGCGATATCCTGGAACAGCAGCACCGCAAAGGCACTGCGGCCCATCTGCGTCATCATCAGATTGCGTTCATTCATCGCCTGCATGGCAATCGCCGTTGATGAGAGCGCCAGCGTCATGCCGATCAGTTCCGCTACCTGCCAGCGCAGTCCAAGTAACATGCAGAACAGCCCCAGCAGGCCGCCACAAATCACCATCTGTAATGCGCCACCACCGAACACTGCCGCACGCAGCTTCCACAGCCTTTGTGGATCGAGTTCGAGGCCGATAATAAACAACATCAGCACCACGCCGATTTCAGCAAAGTGCAGAATAGATTCGGCATCGGTCACCAGTCGCAGCCCCCACGGGCCAATAATACAACCCGCGATCAGGTAGCCAAGTACCGATCCCAGACCAAGACGTACCGCAATGGGGACAATCAGCGCCGCCGAACCGAGATAAATCAGCGCCTGAATCAGCGTATGGCTATCCATGATGTGCCTCCTGCCATTCCAGCAGACGTTGCTTATAGTGACGCGCCTGCCCTTCGAGGGTTTCGTCGTCACAAATAAAGGTGCAGTGCATGGCAAACGGTGGCAGCCAGTTCAGCCCGCAGTAGATTGCCGTCGCCTGTAGCGGCTGCGACAGCACATCAAAGCCCGGATGCGCACCAATCTCAAAATGGCTTTCCCCGCCGCCGGTCGTCACCGCCCACAGCAAATGTTTGCCATGCAGCGCCGTGCCGCCATGACCGTAAGCCCAGCCGTGCGAGAAGACTTTATCGATCCAAAGTTTAAGGAGCGGTGGAATGCTGTACCACTGCATCGGGTGCTGCCAGACGATCAGATCGGCGCGAGACAGCGCCTCCTGCTCGGCGGCAATGTCGATATTGAAGTCAGGATAGAGTTGATAAAGAGAGCGAATTTCAACGCCTTCCAGCGTCCTTGCCTGTTCAAGCATCCGTTTATTCGCATGGGAATGATGCGGATACGGATGCGCATAAATTATGAGGATCATAGTTATTAGCCCGCGTGTTTACGCCTTTGTTTTCCCACAAAGTGTAGTCATATATTCACGCGGCTTATAGTCAATAATATTGATTCAGAAAAGAGAGAAATCTGAATAAATTACCCCGCTCGCTGCCTGCGAATCGTCATATTGCTGGTCTGCGCCAGTGACATTCCACGCGTTTCCGGGGCAAACGCTACGGAAATCAACAAGCCAAATAGCGAGATCCCCGCCCCCATCAGCATGGTGCTACTGATGCCGTAATTATTGATAAAGATTGGCAGCGCCCAGGTCGAAACAATGGTGCCAATACGGCTCAGAGACATAATCACGCCCACGGCTGAAGCACGAATATCCGTCGGGAAGAGTTCATTAGGATAGAGCCACTGCAAATTACCTGGCCCGCCAGAGAAAAAGGCATACACCGCAAAAGCCATTACTACCAGCCAGATCCCCATATCCGGGATCAGCCCCAAAACCGCCAGCGCCAGCGTCATCATGGCAAAGCTGCCAATCAACAATGGACGCCGTCCGGCAGTGTTTAACCACAGCATCGGCGGAATACAGCCGAGCATAAAGAACAGGCTAATCACCACATTCCCCAGCGCCGCGTTTTTGCCAACACCCAATCCCAACAAACCAACGATTTGCGGGCCAAAGGTGTAAATGGCGAACATTGGGATCACCTGGCAGGTCCAGATGGCGGCAACAAACAGAACAAAAGGAAAATGGCGGCGATTAAACAGATCGCGAAAACGGGTTTGCTGCGGCTGCTCTTCCTCGAAAGCCACCGGTTCGCCAAACAGTTTGATCATCATCTCTTCGCACTCTTTCACTCGCCCTTTGCGTAACAACCAGCGGGGAGATTCAGGCAGTTCGAATCGACCAATCAAAATCAACAAACAGGGGATCGCTGCGCTGCCCAGCATCCAGCGCCAGCCGCCTTCCACATCATAAAGCCAGTAGCCGACCAGATCGGCGCAGGTCGCGCCGACATACCACATGGCGGCGATAAAGCTGATGGAAAACGCCCGCTGACGGGTACTGGAGAACTCGGTGATCATTGAGGTGGCGATAGGATAATCCGCGCCGATAACAATGCCGATGAGTACCCGCATCACCAACAGTTCGACGGGGGATGAGACAAACATCGTCGCCACCGATATCACGCCGATGGCGATGATATCAATGAGGAACATTTTGCGCCGTCCGACTTTATCGGAAATATAGCCAAACAGCGATGTGCCAACGAACAGCCCGGCGAGCGTTCCCGCGCCCAGCAAGCCAATCCAGTCAGCGTCCAGTTTCAGCGCCGGCGTCAGTTGCTCCAGTGCCACGCCAATCATTACCAGTACATAACCATCCAGAAACGGCCCCCCGCTTCCCCACAGCAAAATGCGGCGGTGAATAGAGGAAAATTTAAGATCGTCAAAGTTTCTGGACGGTTGCATGGGTTATTCCTGTTTTTTTGCAATGAGAGTCAGTACGGCGTTACGTATCAAACCAACATCAGCCGTAACGAAACTCCACACCAAAGGTGCCGCGCGGGTATTCCCACTGTTCCAGCGCCGACCCCAGCCCCAGAATGCGGCAGGTGCCACACTCCAGACATCCGGCGTAATCAAAGCGCACACTGCCGTCATCCTGCTTCTTGTACAGACCTGCGGGGCACGCTTTCACCAGCAGCTCCAGCACCTGTTTATCGGCATCGGCCTTCACAACAATGTGCGGATGCTCTTCATCGACATTGAATTTATTGACGCCCAGTTTGACGTCCACATTGACGGGAGAAGTCATAAAACAGTCACTCCTTTCATGCCATCCTTGATCAGATTGATGAAGCCCACCTTCTTGCCGTGGCGGAGGATTTTCTTGCGCATCAGTTCCGGCGCGCTGCCGTCAATGGTGAACAGGTCACGCGCCACGCCCACCGCCAGTTCCGGGTAGCCGCTAAACATGCGTGGATTATCAAGGAACGCCGGTAGTTTCTGGTACATGCGCATATCGCGCAGCGGGCCACTCTCCAGATGCTGACGATATTCCGCCAGTTTCTGCTTACTAAAATCGTCGTTTTTCATCGCTGAAAGCACGGTTTTTGCTGCGGCTTCCCCGGCGGCAATCGCCAGATCCATACCGCGAATGGTAAAACCGAGGTTCATACACATTCCGGCGGCATCACCGGCAATCAATACGCCATCACCGACCAGCTCCGGCAGCATGTTGATGCCTGCTTCCGGCACTACGTGAGCGGAATATTCCACCAGCTTGCCGCCCGCGATCAGCGGTGCAACGGCCGGATGTTGTTTGAAATCTTCCAGCATTTGCGGCACCGATTTTTTTGCGTCATGCAGATGATGCAGACCACAAACCAGCCCCAAAGACAGGGTATTTTCATTGGTATAAAGGAAGCCACCGCCCATCAGGCCATCGGTGGGGGAACCCGCAAACAGGCAAGCCGCGCCCTGATTACCCTGCAACTGAAAACGGTCTTCGATAACCGACTTCGGTAACTCGATCAGTTCCTTCACGCCAACCGCCACATCCGTCGGTTTAACGCGTTTTGCAATCCCCAGCTTTTCGGCAAGGATGGAATTCACCCCATCAGCAAGGATCACTGTTTTCGCTTCAATCACATCGCCATCGGCTTCTACACCGACAACTTTGCCATCGCGCTGTACGAGGTTATCGACGCGAATCCCGGTAATTAACTGCGCGCCCGCGTCTTCGGCCTGCTCCATCAACCAGGCATCAAATTTACTGCGCAAAACGGAGTAAGAACGCTGGGATGGCGAGGTTTCATCACCATTGCAGTAGTCCATGGTCATCGCTGACTTTTCCGTCATAAACGCGAGTTTTTCATGGGTGATCAGGCGTTCTACGGGGGCGGATTCGGCGAAACCAGGAATAATGTGTTCCAGACTGTGGGCATAGAGACGCCCGCCAGTGACGTTCTTGGCACCCGCGGAATTGCCACGCTCGATAACTAACACTTGCGCCCCTTCGCGGGCGAGCACCAGTGCGGCAACCGAACCGGCAAGCCCAGCACCGACGATGATGGCGTCAAAGATATCTTCGGACATAAGAACTCCCTGTCAGCGGCTGGGCCGAAATGCAGCCCTGCCAGAGTGGATCAACGCGCTAAAGCTGCGGTCAGCGCTGGAAGGATCTTCACGGCGTCGCCAACAATGCCGTAATCCGCATACTGGAAGATCGGCGCATTTTTATCTTTATTGATGGCGAAAATGGTTTGCGACGCGTTAGCGCCAACCATGTGCTGGATCTGCCCGGAGATCCCCACCGCCAGATACAGTTCAGGTTTCAGCATCAGGTTGGAGATACCGACATAGCGTTCGTGCTCCATCCATTTTTCGTTTTCCGCCACCGGACGAGAACAGGCCAGCTCCGCACCTATCGCCTTGCAAAGCTGTTCTGCCAGCGCAATGTTCTCTTTGCTGCCAATGCCGCGACCGACGCTGACCACCAGACGGGCTTTGTCGAGATCGACGCTGTTGCTCTGGCGCGACTGGGTTGCCGTGCGGGTAATCGCCACAGCCGGAGCCTGCCACTCCACGGTGTGCGTTTCGCCAGTACGTGACGCGTCTGGCTGAGCCGCATCGAATGTGCCGCTGCTGATGGTCAGTACCGCATACGGCGTGGCAATGCGTTCTTCGCCAATTGCCAGGCCGCCGTAAACCATGTGTTTCACCGTCGCTTTACCGTCCTGTACGCTGACGGTGCTGGCATCGTTAGACACCGCCGCTTTAAGGCGATAACCCAGTTTTGCCGCCAGTAATTTGCCGCGACGGGTGTTTGGCAACAGAACCAGGCCGTCTGCGCCGTGCTGGCGAATAGTGTCAGCCATGACACTGGCGTAATCTTCGATCATCCGATCGTCCGGTTTGCCGTTTAATTTCCAGACATGATTAGCGCCGAGCTGGATTGCCTGTACGCCATCGGTATCATTGAGGACAAAGGTGTTGATTTGATTAGCTAAAGCCTGCGCACCGTTCATCAGTTCCGGCAGACGAGAAGGGGTATCGCTGAATACCCAGACTTGAGAAAACGTGTTCATAGCATCCCCTGTAATTAAATGACTTTGCGAAGATTTTCAGCAAATGCGGCGATCTGTTCTTCGCCGTCGCCTTCAATCACGATGCGCTGACGCTCGCGCTGTTTCGGCGCGGCAACCTGTTGTTCAGACCACGCAACCTCCGCGTTAAAACCGATATCCGCCGCCGACCATACCTGGACTGGCTTTTTCGCCGCGCCGAGAATGGATTTCATCGAAGGAATTTGTGGGGAGTTGATATCAGTGGAAACAGCAACAACCGCAGGCAGCGGAATGCTTAAGGTTTCTGTTTCATCTTCCAGTTCGCGCTCAACGGTGAGGGTATCTGCCGTCAGGGAAATAATTTTGCTGACACCGTTAACTGCCGGAATATTGAGGATTTCGCCCACCAGCAGACCAACCTGCTGGGCATAAAGGTCGGAAGAACCGTCGCCGCACAGGATCAGATCAAAGCCAGCTTTCTGTGCCGCGGCAGCCAGTGCAGTCGCCGTTTGTTGCGGCAGTGCCTGCTCGAACTGGTCATCAATCACCACAATCAGTTCATCCGGGCCGCGCGATAGCACATCTTTACGCCCTTTGGCGTTGGTCAGGGCTTTACCGCCCACACTTAAGGCCGTCACCTGCGCCTCTGCCGCCTGCTGTTTTAACTGGCAAGCCGCTTCAATAGCGTTCAAATCGTATTGGCTTATTTTCGCATCGGCTTTACTGAAGTCTAACGAACCATCAGCATTATTGACCGCAATATCCTGTTCATCAGGCACGCACTTATAGCAAGTAATAATCTTCATTGCATCTCCAGAAATCATGAAGGAAACGTCGTTCATATCGGTGGTGTTAATTACAGATATCACGTCCTTTAATTCGGGAATAAAACTTTAATCACCAATATTGAAAATGTCACACGCAGATAAATCCAACTTTCAATATTGTTAAGCTCCTCACCAATATTGAAAACATGGCGTAGCAAAGAGAAATTTTCAATATTGTTTTATGGATCACCAATATTGAAAGTCAGATGCTATTTTTTTACTCACAATCAAATCCATCATATTGATTAATAATGGATATTTACACAAAGACACTCTGTTTTTACCCGATAAAAAACTGTGATTTACATCACAGAATGCAGCCAATTGAATACCCATTATGAGTTAGCCATTAACGCGTCCACGAGGTTAATAATAATTATATTAAATGTTAACAAAAATAAAACAAACGGGAACGCAAAATAAATATTCGTTTTCACAGTGGAATTAACTCATGACAAAAGAAAAGAGTAAAACGGGAATAGAACCGAAGGTGTTCTTTCCGCCATTAATAATCGTTGGCATACTTTGTTGGCTTACCGTAAGGGATCTGGATGCGGCGAATGTCGTTATTAATGCTGTATTCAGTTACGTCACCAATGTATGGGGATGGGCATTTGAATGGTATATGGTGGTGATGCTTTTCGGTTGGTTCTGGCTGGTGTTTGGCCCGTATGCCAAAAAGCGTTTAGGTAACGAACCACCAGAATTTAGTACCGCCAGTTGGATCTTTATGATGTTCGCCTCCTGTACGTCAGCTGCCGTACTGTTCTGGGGATCGATTGAGATCTACTACTACATCTCCACGCCGCCGTTTGCTTTAGCGCCAAACTCCACTGGTGCGAAAGAGCTGGGGCTGGCCTACAGTTTGTTCCACTGGGGACCGCTACCGTGGGCCACTTACAGCTTCCTTTCCGTCGCCTTCGCGTACTTCTTCTTTGTCCGCAAAATGGATGTGATTCGCCCCAGCTCCACTCTGGTGCCGCTGGTCGGTGAAAAACATGCCAAAGGCTTGTTTGGCACTATCGTCGATAACTTCTATCTGGTGGCGCTGATCTTCGCAATGGGCACCAGTCTGGGTCTTGCCACGCCGCTGGTGACCGAGTGTATGCAGTACCTGTTTGGTATTCCGCATACCCTGCAACTGGACGCTATCATCATTACCTGCTGGATCATCCTCAACGCTATCTGCGTCGCCTGTGGTCTGCAAAAAGGGGTGAAAATCGCCAGCGATGTGCGCAGCTATCTGAGTTTCCTGATGCTTGGCTGGGTATTCATCGTCAGCGGTGCCAGCTTCATCATGAACTACTTCACCGACTCGGTGGGGATGTTGCTGATGTATCTGCCGCGCATGTTGTTCTATACCGATGCCGTTGGCAAAGGCGGCTTCCCGCAGGGCTGGACCGTGTTCTACTGGGCATGGTGGGTAATTTATGCCATCCAGATGAGTATCTTCCTCGCGCGTATTTCCCGTGGTCGTACCGTGCGTGAACTGTGCTTCGGTATGGTGATGGGGCTGACAGCATCCACCTGGATCCTGTGGACCGTACTCGGTAGTAACACTCTGCTGTTGATGGATAAAAATATCATCAACATTCCAAACCTGATCGAACAGTATGGTGTGGCGCGCGCCATCATCGAAACCTGGGCCGCTCTGCCGCTCAGCACTGCCACCATGTGGGGCTTCTTCATTCTCTGCTTTATTGCCACCGTTACCCTGATTAACGCCTGCTCTTACACCCTGGCGATGTCCACCTGCCGCGAAGTGCGCGACGGTGAAGAACCACCGCTGCTGGTGCGTATCGGCTGGTCAGTGTTGGTTGGTGTTATCGGCATTGTTCTGCTGGCGCTCGGCGGCCTGAAACCGATTCAAACCGCCATCATCGCCGGAGGATGCCCGCTGTTCTTCGTCAACATTATGGTGACGCTCTCCTTTATTAAAGACGCGAAACAGAACTGGAAAGATTAATTAACCCCCAAAATATCAAGAGGTTGAAAGATGGATTTTAATTTAAATGATGAGCAGGAACTGTTTGTCGCCGGTATCCGCGAACTGATGGCCAGCGAAAACTGGGAGGCCTATTTTGCCGAGTGCGACCGTGACAGCGTCTACCCGGAACGTTTTGTCAAAGCACTGGCGGATATGGATATCGACAGCCTGCTGATCCCGGAAGAGCACGGTGGTCTGGATGCGGGGTTTGTTACCCTCGCCGCCGTGTGGATGGAACTGGGTCGTTTGGGGGCGCCAACCTACGTGCTGTACCAGTTGCCAGGCGGGTTTAACACCATCCTGCGTGAAGGCACACAAGAGCAGATCGACAAGATTATGGCGTTTCGTGGTACCGGTAAGCAGATGTGGAACTCAGCGATTACCGAACCAGGAGCTGGCTCTGACGTGGGTAGCCTGAAAACGACTTATACCCGTAGAGATGGTAAGATTTATCTTAATGGTAGTAAGTGTTTTATTACCAGTAGCGCCTACACCCCGTACATCGTGGTGATGGCGCGCGACGGGGCTTCTCCGGACAAACCTGTCTACACCGAATGGTTTGTTGATATGAGCAAACCGGGCATCAAAGTGACCAAACTTGAGAAGCTCGGTCTGCGTATGGATAGCTGCTGTGAAATCACCTTTGACGATGTGGAACTGGACGAGAAAGACATGTTCGGTCGGGAAGGTAACGGCTTTAACCGCGTCAAAGAAGAGTTCGACCATGAACGTTTCCTGGTAGCCCTGACCAACTACGGTACGGCGATGTGCGCCTTTGAAGATGCGGCGCGCTACGCCAACCAGCGCGTGCAGTTTGGCGAGGCTATTGGTCGTTTCCAGTTGATTCAGGAAAAATTCGCCCACATGGCGATCAAATTAAACTCCATGAAAAACATGCTGTATGAAGCAGCGTGGAAAGCAGACAACGGCACCATCACCTCTGGTGATGCAGCGATGTGCAAATACTTCTGCGCTAATGCGGCATTTGAAGTGGTGGATAGCGCAATGCAGGTGCTGGGCGGTGTCGGGATTGCGGGCAACCACCGCATCAGCCGCTTCTGGCGTGATCTGCGTGTAGACCGCGTCTCCGGGGGATCTGACGAAATGCAGATCCTGACGCTGGGTCGTGCGGTGCTGAAGCAATACCGCTAAGTCCGTGCGCTGCCTGATGCGACGCGGCCGCGTCTTATCAGGCCTACGGGAGCACGAATGTCGGCCGGATAAGGCGTTTACGCCGCATCCGGCAGTCATGCGCTACACAAATTTTTCAGGAGCTAATAATGGATCATCTACCCATGCCGAAATTCGGGCCGCTGGCCGGATTGCGCGTTGTCTTCTCCGGTATCGAAATCGCCGGGCCGTTCGCCGGGCAAATGTTCGCAGAATGGGGGGCGGAAGTTATCTGGATCGAGAACGTCGCCTGGGCCGACACCATTCGCGTTCAACCTAACTACCCGCAGCTCTCCCGCCGCAATTTGCACGCGCTGTCGTTAAATATTTTCAAAGATGAAGGCCGCGAAGCGTTTCTGAAATTAATGGAAACCACCGATATCTTCATCGAAGCCAGTAAAGGTCCAGCCTTTGCCCGTCGTGGCATTACCGATGAAGTCCTGTGGCAGCACAACCCGAAACTGGTTATCGCTCACCTGTCCGGTTTTGGTCAGTACGGCACCGAGGAGTACACCAATCTTCCGGCCTATAACACCATCGCCCAGGCCTTCAGTGGTTACCTGATTCAGAACGGTGATGTTGACCAGCCAATGCCTGCCTTCCCGTATACCGCCGATTACTTCTCTGGCCTGACCGCCACCACGGCAGCGCTGGCAGCACTGCATAAAGTGCGTGAAACCGGTAAAGGCGAAAGTATCGACATTGCCATGTATGAAGTGATGCTGCGTATGGGCCAGTACTTCATGATGGATTACTTCAACGGCGGCGAAATGTGCCCGCGCATGACCAAAGGTAAAGATCCCTACTACGCCGGTTGCGGTCTGTACAAATGCGCCGACGGCTACATCGTGATGGAACTGGTGGGCATTACTCAGATTGCAGAATGCTTTAAAGATATCGGCCTCGCACATCTGCTCGGCACGCCGGAAATCCCGGAAGGCACCCAGCTTATCCATCGTATCGAATGCCCTTACGGACCACTGGTAGAAGAGAAACTCGATGCCTGGCTGGCGGCGCACACCATCGCGGAAGTTAAAGAACGCTTTGCTGAACTGAATATCGCCTGCGCCAAAGTGCTGACAGTACCGGAACTGGAAAGCAATCCACAGTATGTGGCTCGTGAATCAATCACCCAGTGGCAAACGATGGATGGTCGCACCTGCAAAGGGCCAAACGTGATGCCGAAATTCAAAAATAACCCAGGCCAAATCTGGCGCGGAATGCCATCACACGGTATGGACACGGCTGCCATTTTGAAAACTATCGGCTACAGCGAAAACGACATTCAGGAGTTGGTCAGCAAAGGTCTGGCCAAAGTTGAGGACTAAACGCGTGGCGCCAGTCGGCTTGCCTGACTAGCGCCCGCCCAATAACAAACGAACAAAATGGATAGAGGTGCAATGGATATCATTGGCGGACAACATCTACGTCAAATGTGGGACGATCTGGCGGACGTTTACGGTCATAAAACGGCGCTGATTTGTGAATCCAACGGCGGAGTCGTTAACCGGTATAGTTATCTTGAGTTAAATCAGGAGATTAACCGCACGGCAAACCTGTTTTATACGCTGGGGATTCGCAAAGGCGACAAGGTTGCTCTACATCTCGACAACTGCCCGGAATTTATCTTTTGCTGGTTCGGGCTGGCAAAAATTGGTGCGATTATGGTGCCGATTAACGCCCGCCTGTTGCGCGAGGAAAGCGCGTGGATCCTGCAAAATAGCCAGGCGTGCCTGCTGGTGACCAGTGCGCAATTCTATCCTATGTATCAACAGATTCAGCAGGAAGATGCCACTCAGTTGCGGCACATTTGCCTGACAGATGTGGCGCTTCCCGCTGATGATGGTGTGAGTTCGTTTACTCAACTGAAAAATCAACAACCTGCCACCTTGTGCTATGCACCGCCGCTAACGACCGACGATACGGCGGAAATTCTCTTTACCTCCGGTACCACTTCCCGACCGAAAGGGGTGGTGATTACCCATTACAACCTGCGCTTCGCTGGATATTACTCTGCCTGGCAGTGCGCACTGCGTGACGATGACGTCTACCTGACGGTAATGCCTGCGTTTCATATCGATTGCCAGTGTACTGCGGCGATGGCGGCGTTTTCTGCCGGAGCCACCTTTGTGCTGGTCGAGAAATACAGCGCCCGCGCCTTCTGGGGACAGGTACAGAAGTATCGCGCCACCGTTACCGAATGTATTCCGATGATGATCCGTACGTTGATGGTGCGACCGCCTTCAGCGAGCGATCAGCAACACCATCTGCGGGAAGTAATGTTTTATCTCAACCTGTCGGAGCAGGAAAAAGATGCGTTTTGTGAACGCTTCGGCGTTCGCTTGCTGACCTCTTATGGGATGACGGAAACCATTGTTGGCATTATCGGCGATCGCCCTGGCGATAAACGACGCTGGCCGTCGATTGGTCGGGCGGGGTTTTGCTACGAAGCGGAGATCCGCGACGATCACAATCGTCCGCTCCCGGCTGGTGAGATCGGCGAAATCTGCATTAAAGGCGTACCGGGAAAAACCATCTTCAAAGAGTACTTTCTCAACCCTGAGGCCACTGCGAAAGTGCTGGAAGCTGATGGCTGGCTGCATACTGGCGATACCGGATACTGCGACGAAGAGGGCTTTTTTTATTTCGTCGATCGTCGCTGCAATATGATCAAACGCGGTGGGGAGAATGTCTCTTGCGTAGAGCTGGAAAATATTATCGCCGCGCACCCGAAAATTCAGGACATCGTGGTTGTTGGTATTAAAGATTCGATTCGCGATGAAGCCATCAAAGCGTTTGTGGTGCTGAATGAAGGTGAAATATTGAGCGAAGAGGAATTCTTCAACTTCTGCGAACAGAATATGGCGAAATTTAAAGTGCCCTCTTATCTGGAGATCAGAAAAGATCTGCCACGTAATTGCTCGGGGAAAATAATCAGAAAGGCACTGAAATAAACACTACAGCAGGGTACTACTCTGTCTGGTAATAATCACGTTCAACAATAATATGCATTTTTTTGCAGGGCCGTTGTCGTCCCTGAAAAAGCAAAAATGGAGAAAAGGAATGAGTGAATCATTACATCTGACCCGCAACGGATCAATTCTGGAAATTACCCTAGATCGCCCAAAAGCGAATGCTATTGATGCGAAAACCAGCTTTGAAATGGGCGAAGTATTTCTAAATTTCCGTGACGATCCGCAATTACGTGTCGCCATTATTACCGGTGCCGGAGAGAAATTCTTTTCCGCAGGCTGGGATTTAAAAGCAGCAGCAGAAGGCGAAGCACCGGATGCTGACTTTGGTCCGGGTGGTTTTGCGGGCTTAACCGAAATTTTCAATCTGGATAAACCGGTCATCGCAGCCGTGAACGGCTACGCCTTTGGCGGCGGCTTTGAACTGGCGCTGGCGGCAGATTTTATTGTTTGTGCCGATAACGCCAGCTTCGCCCTGCCGGAAGCCAAACTGGGCATCGTTCCTGACAGCGGCGGTGTGCTGCGTCTGCCGAAGATCCTGCCGCCTGCCATCGTCAATGAAATGGTGATGACCGGCAGAAGAATGGGCGCAGAAGAGGCGCTGCGTTGGGGGATAGTCAACCGCGTAGTTAGCCAGACGGAACTGATGGATAACGCCCGCGAACTGGCGCAGCAACTGGTTGACAGCGCCCCGCTGGCGATTGCGGCGCTGAAAGAGATCTACCGCACCACCAGCGAAATGCCAGTAGAAGAAGCGTATCGCTATATTCGCAGCGGCGTGTTGAAACACTATCCATCGGTTCTGCATTCGGAAGATGCCCTTGAAGGGCCGCTGGCGTTTGCCGAGAAGCGCGATCCGGTGTGGAAAGGACGTTAACAACCGTGAGCTATTACGCCTTTGAAGGGTTAATTCCGCTGGTTCACCCGACGGCGTTTGTCCATCCCAGTGCAGTATTGATTGGCGATGTGATTGTGGGGGCTGGAGTCTACATCGGCCCCCTCGCTTCACTGCGTGGTGATTACGGGCGGTTGATCGTGCAAGCGGGAGCCAATATTCAGGATGGCTGCATTATGCATGGCTACTGCGACACTGACACCATCGTTGGAGAAAATGGCCATATCGGGCACGGCGCGATCCTGCATGGTTGTGTGATTGGTCGCGATGCATTGGTCGGGATGAACAGCGTGATTATGGATGGCGCGGTCATTGGCGAAGAGAGCATTGTTGCCGCCATGAGTTTTGTCAAAGCAGGCTTTAGCGGCGAGAAACGCCAGTTGTTGATGGGGACGCCAGCCCGCGCTGTACGCAGTGTGAGTGACGACGAGTTACACTGGAAGCGGTTGAATACCAAAGAATATCAGAATCTTGTCGGGCGTTGTCATGCATCGTTACATGAAACGCAGCCGTTGAGGCAAATGGAGGAAAATCGCCCCCGTTTGCAGGGGACGACGGATGTGACGCCGAAACGGTAACATCGTCAGATGCGGCATAAACGCCTTATCCAACCCGGCAGGAAAGCCCCCGTAGGCAGGATAAGATGCGCCAGCATCGCATCCGGCGATAGCTGTCGGATGCGGCATAAACGCCTTATCCAACCCTGCTGGAGAGCAACCGTAGGCCGGATAAGATGCGCCAGCATCGCATCCGGCGACCAGGTCGCACGGTATCAACGAAATGACATTAACGACGCATACTCTTTGACAACATCATCTGCCACTTCTGCTCGCGGTTAAGTTCCGTGAGCGGAACGGCAGGAATACGCGGAGTCTTTCTTACGCCGACTAATTTATCCCGGCTGTTATTGCGCAGGCGCGCGTAAATTTGCTCATCGATATCGACCACTTTTACCAGTCGCTGGCACTGGCATCCCCGCCCTTCCAGCTTATTAGGGATCATCTTAACTTCGCAGCTTATTTCTGCGACTTCCGACAGAATATAAGTCAGGGTATTAACCGCCTTGCTGTGTTCAATATCGAAATGAATAGAGATCTCTCTTGCTATCACCCACCGGTTTTCAGCCATCATCCATTCGGCGATTAACAAATAGAGTGGTTTTTCAACACATCCTTCACACATACGAACTCCAGTTTCACAAATTAAAAGACTGGCTATGACTCGTTTTGCAGCAATTAAACAAGGCCATATTAAAATTGTGGATATATCGATAGTATGCAACCTAACGAAGGATTAGTGTGAGCAAAATCCTGCTTACGCCATCAAAAATATGAATTCCAACAAAGTTTTGTCTTACAGATAAAAAAACGGTCCTCTTTCGAGAACCGTATTAGTTATTCGATCAAATTGGCGAATAAAACATATCCGCCATCACACGCTATTATTTGATCTGTGCGTGCATTTCCTGCACCGAAATAACTTTTTCGGTCGCATCGGCATTCAGCGCCATCGCGGTGGCGAAACCGCCGTTCAGGGTGGTGTCGTAATGCACTTTATATTGCAGCGCACTGCGACGGATCACGCGGGAGTCTTCAATCGCGCGACGACCTGAGGTGGTGTTGATGATGTAGGTGTATTCGCCATTCTTGATACGGTCCTGAATGTGCGGACGACCTTCATGCACCTTGTTTACCAGACGCGGATTAATGCCCGCTTCGCCCAGCACAATCGCCGTGCCGTGGGTTGCATCCAGCTCGAAGCCCTGTTTCAGCAGTTTTGCCGCCAGGTCCACCACGCGTTCTTTGTCGCCTTCACGCACGGAGAGCAGCGCACGGCCCTGTTTCTTCATGGTGGAGTTACTGCCCAGCTGCGCTTTGGCAAATGCTTCAGCGAAGGTGCGACCCACGCCCATCACTTCCCCGGTGGAGCGCATTTCTGGCCCTAACAGCGGGTCAACGCCCGGGAATTTGTTGAACGGCAGCACCACTTCTTTCACCGAGTAGTACGGCGGGATGACTTCTTTAGTCACGCCCTGCTCAGCCAGCGATTTGCCTGCCATCACACGCGCCGCCACTTTTGCCAGCGGCACGCCGGTGGCTTTGGAGACGAACGGAACGGTACGCGCCGCACGCGGGTTAACTTCAATCAGGTAGACTTCGTTGTTTTTCACCGCAAACTGCACGTTCATCAGGCCGCGCACCTGCAATTCGAAGGCCAGTTTCTGCACCTGTTGGCGCATCACATCCTGAATTTCCTGACTTAAGGTGTAGGCTGGCAGAGAACATGCGGAGTCACCGGAGTGCACGCCCGCCTGCTCAATATGCTCCATGATGCCGCCAATCAGCACCATTTCGCCATCGCAGATGGCGTCCACGTCAACTTCTACCGCGTCATCAAGGAAGTGATCCAGCAACACTGGCGCATCGTTAGACACGCTGACCGCCGTCTGGAAGTAGCGACGCAGGTCAGCTTCGTCGTAGACGATTTCCATCGCCCGACCGCCGAGAACGTAAGACGGGCGCACCACCAGCGGGTAGCCAATCTCTTTTGCCTTCTCAACCGCCATTTCAATAGCGGTAACGGTGGCGTTCGCCGGTTGTTTCAGTTTCAGACGGTCAACCGCATGCTGGAAGCGTTCACGGTCTTCCGCACGGTCGATAGCATCCGGGCTGGTACCGATAACCGGGACGCCAGCGGCTTCCAGCGCACGTGCCAGTTTCAGCGGGGTCTGACCGCCGTACTGGACGATAACGCCTTTCGGCTTCTCAATACGCACAATTTCCAGCACATCTTCCAGAGTTACCGGCTCGAAGTAGAGGCGGTCGGAAGTATCGTAGTCGGTGGAGACGGTTTCCGGGTTACAGTTCACCATAATGGTTTCGTAACCGTCTTCACGCAGCGCCAGCGAGGCGTGTACGCAGCAGTAGTCGAATTCGATACCCTGACCGATACGGTTCGGGCCACCGCCGAGCACCATGATTTTTTCACGGTCGGTAGACGGATTCGCTTCGCACTCTTCTTCATAAGTGGAGTACATATAAGCGGTGTCGGTGGCAAATTCTGCCGCACAGGTATCCACGCGCTTGTAAACCGGATGCAGGTCATACTGGTCACGCAGCTTACGGATTTCTGCTTCACGCACGCCCGCGAGTTTTGCCAGACGCGCATCGGCAAAGCCTTTGCGTTTCAACTGGCGCAGGAAGTCAGCGTTCAGGCCAGTGATGCCCACTTCTGCCACTTTCTCTTCCAGACGCACCAGCTCTTCAATCTGTACCAGGAACCAGCGGTCAATGTTGGTCAGGTTGAAGACGCCGTCCACAGACAGGCCCGCACGGAAAGCATCGGCGATGTACCAGATACGCTCTGCGCCTGCGTCTTTCAGTTCGCGACGGATTTTGGTTAACGCTTCCGGGTCATCCAGGCTCACTTTCGGGTCGAAGCCAGTTGCGCCCACTTCCAGGCCGCGCAGCGCTTTTTGCAGGGACTCCTGCTGCGTGCGACCAATCGCCATCACTTCGCCAACCGATTTCATCTGAGTGGTCAGACGGTCGTTCGCACCAGCGAATTTCTCGAAGTTGAAGCGAGGAATTTTAGTAACCACATAGTCGATGGACGGCTCAAAGGAGGCCGGAGTACGTCCGCCGGTGATGTCGTTCATTAGCTCGTCGAGGGTGTAACCCACCGCCAGTTTCGCCGCCACTTTAGCAATCGGGAAGCCGGTCGCTTTCGACGCCAGCGCCGAAGAACGCGACACGCGCGGGTTCATTTCGATAACAATCAGGCGACCGTTTTTCGGGTTCACCGCAAACTGGACGTTGGAACCACCGGTTTCAACGCCGATTTCACGCAGCACCGCCATCGAGGCGTTACGCATGATTTGATATTCTTTGTCAGTCAGCGTTTGGGCTGGCGCGACAGTGATGGAGTCACCGGTGTGGATGCCCATTGCATCGAAGTTTTCGATAGAGCAGACGATGATGCAGTTGTCGTTTTTATCACGCACCACTTCCATCTCGTACTCTTTCCAGCCGATCAGCGACTCATCAATCAGCAACTCTTTGGTTGGGGAGAGATCCAGACCGCGGGCGCAGATTTCTTCAAACTCTTCGCGGTTATAAGCGATACCGCCACCACTACCGCCCATTGTGAAGGATGGGCGAATAATGCACGGGAAGCCCACGTCAGCGGCAACCGCCAGCGCTTCTTCCATCGTGTGTGCAATACCGGAACGCGCA
The DNA here is from genome assembly GCF_004212315.1 of Escherichia sp. E10V5. NCBI lineage: Bacteria > Pseudomonadati > Pseudomonadota > Gammaproteobacteria > Enterobacterales > Enterobacteriaceae > Escherichia > Escherichia sp. E10V5. The sequence continues at coordinate 428,346 of NZ_RHJM01000003.1, read as the reverse complement.
GTTTCCAGACCGATTTTCTTCATCGCTACGTCGAAACGGCGGCGGTCTTCTGCTTTATCAATCGCATCGGCGGTAGCACCAATCATGGTGACACCGAACTCTTCCAGCACACCCTGACGCTCCAGCTCCAGCGCGCAGTTCAACGCCGTCTGACCGCCCATCGTTGGCAGCACTGCGTCCGGGCGCTCTTTTTCAATAATCTTGCGTACCACTTCCCAGTGAATCGGCTCGATGTAGGTCGCATCAGCCATTTCCGGGTCGGTCATGATGGTCGCCGGGTTGGAGTTCACCAGAATAACGCGGTAACCCTCTTCGCGCAGGGCTTTACATGCTTGCGCGCCAGAGTAGTCAAACTCACACGCCTGACCGATAACAATCGGGCCCGCACCCAGAATCAGGATACTTTTTATATCTGTACGTTTTGGCATGACTCTTTTACTCCTGATTACTTAGCGGTTTTACGGTACTGCTCAATTAACTCGATAAAGTGGTCGAACAACGGCGCTGCGTCGTGCGGACCAGGGCTGGCTTCAGGGTGACCCTGGAAGCTGAACGCCGGTTTATCGGTGCGATGAATCCCCTGTAACGTACCGTCGAACAGGGATTTATGTGTAACACGCAGGTTTGCAGGTAATGTTGCTTCATCCACCGCAAAACCGTGGTTCTGGGCGGTGATCATCACCACGTTTTTCTCAACATCTTTCACCGGATGGTTGCCGCCGTGGTGACCAAATTTCATTTTGACAGTCTTCGCACCGCTCGCCAGCGCCAGCAGCTGATGGCCGAGGCAGATGCCGAATACCGGGACGTCGGTTTCGAGGAATTTCTGGATGGCAGTAATAGCGTAATCGCACGGGGCCGGGTCGCCAGGACCGTTGGAGAGGAAGATGCCGTCTGGATTCATTTTCAGCACATCTTCCGCAGAAGTTTGCGCCGGAACGATGGTCAGGCGACAACCTCTGTCCACCAGCATCCGCAGGATGTTGCGCTTGGCACCAAAATCATAAGCCACAACATGGAACGGCAGCTCGTCTTCTTTTTTCGCTTCTGGCAGGCCGCCGGTCAGCGTCCAGCTCCCTTGTGTCCAGCTATAGGCTTCTGCGGTGGTCACTTCTTTTGCCAGATCCATGCCGTTCAGACCTGGGAACGCGCGGGCTTTTTCTAATGCCAGCGCCGCATCCGGGTTATCGCCCGCGATAATGCAGCCATTCTGCGCGCCTTTCTCGCGCAGTAAACGCGTCAGCTTACGGGTATCGATATCGGCAATCGCCACGATGTTATGGCGTTTCAGGTAAGAAGAGAGGTCTTCGGTGTTGCGGAAGTTGCTGGCAATCAGCGGCAGGTCGCGAATCACCAGACCTTGCGCATGTACCTGAGAAGATTCTTCATCGGCGTCATTAGTGCCGACATTGCCAATATGGGGATAAGTAAGAGTAACGATTTGACGAGAATAGGAAGGATCAGTGAGGATTTCTTGATAACCGGTCATTGAAGTATTGAAAACGACTTCCCCAACCGCCGAACCTGTTGCCCCTATGGCCCGACCGTGAAACTGGGTTCCGTCTTCCAGAACCAATAGCGCTGACTTAATCAAAACACCCTCCAGAGAATATTCACTCACTTTATTTGCATATTAATTCACAATGATGACGCAAATCAATGCAAATCTGCTTACCGACGAATTTCTGGCAAACGGCGGCATTCTGGAGATATGGGCGCTAAAAGTCAACTCAATCGCGGTATTTATTATATGATTTTATGCGTCATGCATATTTTTATGGCATTAAGCGACAAAAAGATCACCTAACGTAGTCAGGAAAACGCTTGCACAGCGAGAAGAATGTAAAAACAAAATTCACTCGGAAAAAAGTGGACCAGATGGTCAAAATTTACATTAAAACAACAAAAATCACAGACAAAACTTTATATTTTTAGCAATTTGTATCAACAATTAAGAAAAAACCACAAAATAAAAGGGCTAAAAATTAAAGCCCTTTACAATCAATAAATTAGATATGTTACTTTTGCATCAATACAAATGTTTTGTGGTTATAATCTATTGAGATCCAGCACATCTCGCATATCAAAAAGACCATTTTCCTTGCCATTTAGCCACAATGCCGATCTTACCGCACCGTTAGCAAATGTCATGCGGCTGGACGCCTTATGGGTAATCTCCAGACGTTCGCCGATATCGGCGAACATGGCGGTATGTTCACCCACGATGTCACCCGCTCGTACAGTGGCAAAACCAATGGTGCCAGGAACACGTTCACCGGTATGGCCTTCACGACTGTAGACCGCGCAATCTTTCAGGTCTTTATCAAGAGCGTGGGCAATCGCCTCCCCCATCGCCAGCGCAGTGCCTGACGGCGCATCGACTTTATGTCTATGATGTGCTTCGATAATTTCAATATCGGTGTAGTCACCCATTACCTGAGTGGCTTTCTCCAGCAGCTTAAGCATGACGTTAACGCCAACGCTAAAATTAGCGGCAAAGACAATCGCAATATCTGTGGCAGCGTCACGAATCGCTTGTTTGCCAGCGTCATCAAAACCCGTTGTACCAATCACCATCCCTTTGCCATGCTGGCGACAAAAAGCGAGATGGTTCAGCGTACCTTCCGGACGGGTAAAATCGATAAACACATCAAAATCATCTTTTACCGCGTCGAGGCTGCTTTGCACGGTAACGCCTGTTTTTCCGACTCCGGCCAGTTCACCAGCGTCGCTGCCCAGTAAAGAAGATCCTTCGCGCTCCAGCGCCGCGCCCAGCTGCACGCCTTCTAATGCCAGCGCCGCCTGAATCAACTGGCGGCCCATACGCCCCCCGGCTCCCGCGATGGCAACGCGGATGTTTGCATTATGCATAGCTATTCTCTTTTGTTAATTTGCATAGACCGTTTTCAGAGTAACCAGCGCATCGCTACGCCGCCAGCCAAAAACGCTGATAATTAGAAATTAATGATAAACAGGGAGGGATATCAGTGAAAGGCATGACGCAGAAAGTGATGCGTCATACCATCTGTCATTATGCCTGGTCTTGTGACTTTGACGGCAGGCAGCAAAGTATAAGCAGAATTACGCCCGTAATAGGGATCAACACGACAATAATGACCCACCACCCTGGATATCCGATATCGTGCATCCTTCTGACGGCTAGCGCCATCGCCGGTACGGCAAAAATCAACGTTAAAATAAATGACGCGGGCAGCGCAAAAAAAATGAAAACACCATAGTCATTGTTCATTGTTTCCGCAAACCACCAGCATAAAAGCGGTAGCAGACAGATAACGACACTACCGATCATAAACGACCAGAACTCAAAACGGGTGGCGACACCTTCATAATTAAAGATGTTTTTCCACCCTTCCAAATACGCTTCTCCATACGTCATAGAACACTTCCTTGTTTTCTGATTAGTTCGCCAGGGCCAGCACTTCCGCCACCCACTGCTGAAAGCCTTTCACATCCAGATCCAGCGCCACCTGCACGTTTGCAGGTTTACTCAGGCAACCGTCGATATCAACAACCGTAGTACCTGAGGTAAATTCGCCCTGCGTTTCCACTGCCACAAAACACGGCTTGAGAGTGAATAAGTCCGGGCGCACCAGCCAGGCGATGGCGCAGAGATCGTGCATACGCAGGCCGCTTTGCATACTGCCGCTACGGTAGTGACTAAACAAGGCGTGCAGCATTTTTCCGGTACGATTCAACTCCGGCAATGTAGCAAGATAATCAGGAGATAACACCGCCTGATTGGTGACATCCAGACCGCACATGACGATTTCGATGCCGCTACGGAAGACGCACGCAGCCGCTTCTGGATCGGCAGCGATATTAAACTCGGCGTTTGGTGTGCAGTTGCCGCGTCCGGCAGAACCCCCCATGATCACCAGACGGCGAATATGCGGTTTGCATTCCGGGCATTGTGAAAGTAACAGCGCAATATTGGTTAACGGGCCGATGGCTACCAGAGTAACAGGCTCAGGCGCACGCAGCAGGGCATCCCGAATAGCCAGAAATGCGGGTTTGTCCAGTGGGCTTCTGTTGTGCTCGACAAAGTCGTAGCCAGCCATTCCCGATTCACCGTGCACAGATGCTGCATTACGCGGTGCGCGTACCAGCGGCACGGCAGCTCCCTGGGCAAGCGGAATCTCCGCATTCCAGAAATGCAGCAGTTGCAGGGCGTTGCGGGTAGTTTTCTCAACCGAGACATTACCTGCGACGGTGGTCATCAGTTGCAGGTCGAGCTCGGGGGCAAAAATCGCGGCGGCAATGGCGACGGCATCGTCAATGCCGGGGTCTGTATCGAGGAAAATAGGTAAACGCATGTTTTCTCCATAAAAAATGCCGGTAACAAGACCGGCATTTTCGCATAACTTAGGCTGCTAATGACTTAATCAACTTCACGAATATCGACACGCAACTCTTTCGGCACTTCGAAAACGATATTTTCTTCGCGGCCTTCCAGCGGAATGGCTTCGCCACCGCCAAGCTGCTGTAAACGTGCGACTACGTTCTGTACCAGAATATCCGGAGCCGATGCGCCAGCAGTCACACCGACGCATTTCACCTCTTTTACCCACTCTTCCTGGATATCTGTCGCATCGTCAATCAAAAACGCCCGTTTGCCCATGCGCTGGGCCAGTTCCGCCAGACGGTTGGAGTTGGAGGAGTTTTTCGATCCGACCACCAGCACCACTTCTGCCTGCTCTGCCAGGGCGCGTACCGCTTCCTGACGGTTGGTGGTGGCGTAGCAGATATCATCTTTGCGCGGCCCGACAATTTTCGGGAAGCGTTTACGCAGTGCGTCGATGACATCAGACGTGTCATCCACCGATAGCGTGGTCTGGGTCATAAAGGAGAGTTTCTCTTCGTTTTTGACCGTCAGTTTCCACACGTCGTCCGGCGACTCGACCAGATACATTCCCCCTTCCGGGTTACTGTACTGGCCCATCGTACCTTCCACTTCCGGATGCCCGGCGTGGCCGATGAGAATCGACTCTTCGCCACGACGGCTGGCGCGCGCGACTTCCATATGCACTTTGGTCACCAGCGGACAGGTCGCGTCAAATACCGTCAAATCGCGACTTTTCGCTTCGTTGCGGACTGCCTGAGAAACACCGTGTGCGGAAAAAATCAGGATCGCGCCGTCCGGCACTTCGCTGATCTGCTCAATAAAGATAGCCCCACGCTCGCGCAGGCTATCGACCACGTAGCGGTTATGTACCACTTCGTGACGGACATAAATCGGTGCGCCGTAAATGGCCAGCGCGTTTTCAACAATGCTGATAGCGCGGTCTACCCCGGCACAAAAACCACGCGGGTTGGCCAACAGGATCTGCATGTTACGCCTCCAGTGCCGGATCGATTTCCAGCACTTCAATATCAAAATGAACGGTCTGCCCGGCCAGCGGATGGTTGAAATCAACGGTAATGGAGTCGCCGTTAATTTCGCGGATCACGCCAGGCATCTCACTGCCATCCATTGCGGTAAAAAGCATGATTGCGCCAATTTCTGGCTCGCCTGCATCCATAAACTCACGGCGGGAGAAGTACTGAATCAGGTCCGGTGACGGCACGCCAAACGCCGCATCTGGCTCCAGCGAGAAGGTGGTTTTATCGCCCACTTTCAGCCCCTGAAGGTGTTGCTCCAGACCTTCGGAAAGAGAAGCATCACCCAGGCGGAACAGCGCCGGTTTACCGTTGTTGCGGGTAGACTCGGCGGTAGTGCCATCGTCGAGTTTTAGCGTGAAATGCACCAGGACGGCGCTATTGCTCTGTACAGATTCAGACATGCAGGTTTGCTCTTATATTTTGAGGATTTTTGCCGGATGCGGCCTACGATTACGCAGCAATCTGTAGGCCGGATAAGATGCGTCAGCATCGCATCCGGCAGGGTTTATTATTGTTTTTTCGCTTTAGAAGGCAAAAAACCTTCCAGCACAATCAGTGCCGCACCGACACAGATTGCAGTATCGGCAAGGTTGAAGGTGGCGAAGTGCCAGTCGCCGACGTAGAAGTCGATCATATCGACAACGAAGCCATGCCACAGGCGGTCGAACAGATTGCCCAGCGCGCCGCCAATAATCAGCGCGTAAGCGATATTGTTTAGCTTTTGCGTGGCCTTCGAGCGATACATCATCACAACCAGGGTAACGCTAATACCAATCGCAATACCGGCAAAGAACCAACGCTGCCAGCCGCCGCTATCGGCAAGGAAACTAAACGCCGCGCCATAGTTACGCGCATAATGCAGATTAAGCGACGGGAACAGCGGGACCGTATCCCCCAGAGCAAAGTTCTGGAGGATCAGGTATTTGCTGCCCAGATCGATAATCAGCACGACTACCACCAGCCACAGCCAGCGTAGCCCTGTTGAACAGATCGATTGACTCATCAGGCAAACTTACGTTTTTCACCGTCACCGGCGACGTTGCTGACACAGCGGCCGCAGATTTCTGCGTGTTCCGCCACCTTGCCGACATCCTGGGTGTAGTGCCAGCAGCGTGGACACTTCTCACCTTCGGCTTTACTCAACGCGACTTTCAGCCCTTTGAGTACTTCGCTCTGCTGAGCATCAGCAGGTGCGTCGTTATAGTCTGCAACGGTAGCGCCGGAGGTCAACAGGACAAATCGTAATTCATCGCCCAGCGCAGTCAGTTTCGCCGCCAGTTCCGGTTCAGCATACAGCGTCACTGCCGCTTCCAGCGAGCCGCCCACTTTCTTGTCGGCACGCGCTTGCTCAATGACTTTGTTCACTTCGCCACGCACTTTCAGCAGCTCGTCCCAGAACGCATCGTTCATCGCTTCGCTGTCTGCCAGACCAAACAGGCCTTCGTACCACTCGCCGGTGAAGACGTATTTTTCACGCTCGCCCGGCAGGTAGCCCCACACTTCATCAGCGGTGAAGGAGAGGATAGGTGCCATCCAGCGAACCAGCGCTTCTGCGATGTGATACAGCGCAGTCTGGCAGCTACGACGCGCCACACTGTCCGCTTTCGCGGTGTACTGACGATCTTTGATGATGTCGAGGTAGAAGGATCCCATCTCAACGGAACAGAAGCGCATCAGACGCTGTACTACTTCGTGGAAATCGTATGCTTCGTACGCCTTGAGGATGTCTTCCTGTGCCGCTTTCGCACAACCGACGGCCCATCTGTCCAGTACCACCATCTCTTCCGGTTTCACCATATCTTTTGCCGGATCGAAACCGTTCAGGTTTGCCAGCAGGAAGCGCGCGGTGTTACGGATACGACGATAGCTGTCGGCAGCACGTTTCAGGATCTCGTCAGAAACGGCCATTTCACCGGTGTAGTCAGTTGATGCCACCCACAGACGCAGAATATCCGCGCCCAGTTTGTTCATCACATCCTGCGGCGAAACGGTGTTGCCGATGGATTTGGACATCTTGCGACCCTGACCATCCACGGTAAAGCCGTGGGTCAGCACCTGACGATACGGCGCTTTGCCCTTCATCGCGGTAGAGATCATCAGAGAGGACATGAACCAGCCGCGGTGTTGGTCAGAACCTTCCAGATACATATCCGCTGCGTGACCAGCAAATTCAGGACGCACGTCAACAACAGAAGAGTGGGTAGATCCTGAATCAAACCATACGTCCAGCGTATCCGGCACTTTCACATACTGGTCAGCTTCGTCGCCGAGGATCTCTTTCGCATCGAGATCCCACCACGCCTGGATGCCGTCAACTTCAACGCGTTTTGCCACTTCTTCTATCAGTTCAAGGGTACGCGGATGCAGCTCTTCCGTGTCTTTATGCACGAACAGTGACATCGGTACGCCCCAGGTGCGCTGACGGGAGATACACCAGTCAGGACGGTTAGCGACCATCGACTCGATACGCGCCTGGCCCCAATCCGGGATCCACTGCACGCCTTTGATCTCTTTCAGCGACTGCGCGCGCAAACCTTCTTTGTCCATGCTGACGAACCACTGCGGTGTCGCGCGGAAGATGATCGGCGTTTTGTGACGCCAGCAGCACGGATAGCTGTGCTGCATTTTCTCAACGTGCAGCAGCGCGCCTTTTTCCTGCAGCAGCGCAACGACGATGTCGTTCGCTTTGAAGACATTCACGCCATCCAGCGTCGGGTAAGTACCCGGCAGATAAGTGCCGTCCGGGCCAACCGGGTTAGCGGTTTCCAGACCGTATTTCTGGCCAATCACATAGTCGTCCGGACCGTGGCCAGGCGCGGTGTGAACGGCACCGGTACCAGCATCCAGGGTAACGTGATCGCCGAGGATTGCCGGAACGTCGAAGCCCATAAACGGATGGGTAAAGCGCAGCAGTTCAAGCTCCGCACCTTTTACCGTGCCGAGAATGGTGTAATCGGTCACGCCGATACGCTGCATTACGCTTTCAACCAGATCTTTCGCCAGAATAACGGCCTGACCGTCGATCTGCACCAGCGCATAGTCGAAATCCGGTGCAATAGAGATTGCGCGGTTTGCAGGCAGAGTCCACGGCGTAGTGGTCCAGATTACCAGCGAGATTGGGCCGTTAACGTTGCTGACGCCAAATTTTGCTTTCAGCGCATCCTGATCGACCGCCTGGAAAGCAACGTCGATGGACGGAGAAGTTTTGTCGTAATACTCAACTTCCGCTTCTGCCAGTGCAGAACGGCAGTCAACGCACCAGTGCACCGGCTTCGCGCCTTTGTGCAGGTGACCGTTGCCGATGATTTTGCCCAGCGCGCGGATGATATTGGCTTCAGTTTTGAAGTCCATGGTCAGGTACGGGTGCGACCAGTCGCCCAGCACGCCCAGACGGATAAAGTCTTTGCGCTGACCGTCAACCTGGGTCGCAGCGTATTCGCGGCACTTGGCGCGGAACTCGGCAGCAGTGAATTTCTCACCCGGCTTACCGTATTCTTGCTCTACTTTCAGCTCGATCGGCAGACCGTGGCAGTCCCAGCCAGGCACATACGGCGAGTCATAACCGGAAAGCCCTTTGGACTTCACGATAATGTCTTTCAGAATCTTGTTAACCGAGTGACCAATATGAATGCTGCCATTCGCATAAGGAGGGCCATCATGCAGAATGAAGGTTTTTTTGCCTTTTTTAGCCGCACGAATGATGCCGTACAGGTCATCATCAGTCCAACGCGCCAGCATTCCCGGTTCGCGTTTGGCGAGATCGCCACGCATCGGGAACCCTGTTTCCGGCAAATTCAGGGTTGATTTATAGTCACTCATCAGATTCTCGGTTCCGTATTTCGGTTTGATTACATAACAGGCTTAAGCCGGTTTTGTTAGCCCAAAAAATTCGCGGGCGGTTAATTCATCACGCGCAATCTGCGCTTTCAGTTCGTCCAGCGACGCAAATCGCTGCTCATTGCGTATTTTTTTACGCAGCACTACTTGTATATGGCGACCGTAAAGGTCCATTGCAACATCTAACAAATGCACTTCCAGCTGCTGGCGAATACCGGCAACCGTTGGACGTGTTCCGATGTTTGCCACGCCGGGTAACGGCTTTTCGCCGAGGCCCAGCACTTCCACCGCATAAACCCCTTTCACCGGGGAAACCTGACGGCGTAGCGGTACATTCGCCGTCGGGAAACCTATCGTGCGCCCTAATTCATCACCGTGGACCACACGCCCGGAGATGGCAAACGGGTGCCCCAGTAAACTTTCTGCCAGAGCCAGATTATCGTCTGCAAGTGCCTGACGCACAGCGGTGCTGCTGATACGCACGCCACCTTCGCAAAAAGTTTGCGTACTGGTAATGTCAAAGCCGTATTCCACGCCAGCTTTCTGTAATAACAAGAAATCGCCTTCACGACCAGCGCCAAAGCGGAAATCATCACCCACGGCGAGGAATTTTACCCGCAAATGCTTCACCAGTAGATCGCTGATGAAGTTTTGCGCAGTCAGCGCCGCAAAGCGCCTGTCGAAACGCACGCACAGCACGTAATCTACGCCACACTCTGCAAGGTAACGCAGTTTTTCCCGCAGTCGGGTCAGTCTTGCCGGGGCTTTATCGGTAGCAAACAGTTCCAGTGGTTGAGGTTCAAAAAGCATCACCATCACCGGTAAGTTTCGCCTGCGCCCTTCTTCCTGCAAGCCCTGCAACAGCGCGCGATGACCGCGATGCACGCCGTCGAAATTACCAATAGTCAGCACACACCCTTCTTGCGGGGCCTGGCTGAGATTATGTATGCCGCGTATCAGCTTCATGTCTGGCTCAAAACAGTGAAAATCGTCCGAGTATACCTTGTACAGCGGTCAAGGTTAACCGGCGATTGAGTACCGAAATCAGAAAGAAGTGGCTTTTCATTGCCATGGCGCAAATCACGGGCAGAAACTCACGGCCTGATGCAATTTTTATCGCGGAAAAGCTGTATTCACACCCCGCAAGCTGGTAGAATCCTGCGCCATCACTACGTAACGAGCGCCGGCACATTAACGGCGCTTATTTGCACAAATCCATTGACAAAAGAAGGCTAAAAGGGCATATTCCTCGGCCTTTGAATTGTCCATATAGAACACATTTGGGAGTTGGACCTTGGCTAATATCAAATCAGCTAAGAAGCGCGCCATTCAGTCTGAAAAGGCTCGTAAGCACAACGCAAGCCGTCGCTCTATGATGCGTACTTTCATCAAGAAAGTATACGCAGCTATCGAAGCTGGCGACAAAGCTGCTGCACTGAAAGCATTTAACGAAATGCAACCGATCGTGGACCGTCAGGCTGCTAAAGGTCTGATCCACAAAAACAAAGCTGCACGTCATAAGGCTAACCTGACTGCACAGATCAACAAACTGGCTTAATCGCCTTTTGTTGTCAGCTTTGTAAAAAAGCCCGCGCAAGCGGGTTTTTTTATGCCCATCTGCAGGCCAAAACTGCAGCCTGCAGAGTACAAATGGTTATTTTGAAGCTGAAGTAAACAACGCAGAGTAATCTGTGTTGCAAATACGCTGTACCGCAGGATGTTGAATCATCCTTTCGGCGAAAATCGCGTGGTACTCTTCCATCACGTTCTCAACGCGGCCTATCTCCATAACCGAGTCATCGTTATAGAAATCATTAGCGTAAAGCGAAGGTGCAACGAAAATAGCGTTATGCGTCGCTCCAAAAGCTTTCATCAACGCCGCATCATCAAACTCCCCCAGAATTTCAACGTTTAAGCCCTGAGAGTTAAACCAGTTTAATAGCTTGCGTCCCAACATTGAGCGACGCCCCGGAATAAGTAAGCGACGCTCTTCCAGACAGGCAGGAAACGGCTTTTCTGGCAGCGGGTTAGTGCACCAGAAACTGACACCACACTCGCCAATTTTTATGGAAAACAGCCCTTCCTGCTGGGTGGAGTCTATCGGGCAGTCAGAGATGATCATATCCAGCTTATGCTGACTCAGTTGCTCCAACAGCATCTCGTGCGTCGATTCAAAACAGCGTAAATGGATCTGCTCGTCTTCCACCACTGCGGCATTCAATACACTACTGACCAGGCGTTTGGAAAGAGCATCTGCCACGCCAACATCAAACAACAAATTGGACTCTTTGCGATAGTTCACAATGTCCAGCATTTCCTGGCTCAAGGTGAACATTTTATCGGCGTAGCGATAGACCAGTTCCCCCAGTTCGCTGGGTTCCAGACCACGTCCTTTACGCTTAAATAATTTCCCTTGCAGGCGCTCTTCCAGCGCCCGGATCTGCCCGGTAATGGTTTGTGGTGTTAAATAAAGCGCCTCCGCTGCGCCAACCACAGAACCTTCTTTGTAGACATGCCAGAAGTAATACAAGTGGTTGTAATTGATATGAGACATGCTCATTTCTCTCCCTGATAAGAATGAAAAGGGAGCCATTTATGGCTCCCCGGTACATCGTCCTGTCAAACTGATGGACGTAAACGAATGCGTAACCAGCTATATCCAATTACCGCCGAAGAGATTGAGCCAACCAGAATGCCCAATTTCGCCCAGTTAATCAGTTCTGGATCTACGCTACCAAAAGCCAGGCTGGCGATAAAGATAGACATAGTAAAACCGATACCGCACAAGATCCCAACCGCCATAATTTGCTGATAAGTGGTTCCCTCTGGCAAATGAGCCAGTTTCAAACGCAGCGCCAACCAGCAGAACAAACTAATACCCAACGGCTTGCCAATCAGCAAACCGGCGATGATCCCTAATGGCAAGATGGAGGTCAGGCCATCCAACGTCACGCCTTGCAGAGAAACGCCGGCATTGGCAAAAGCAAACAGCGGCAAAATCAGATAAGCCACCCACGGATGCAGAACATGCTCCAGGCGCTTCGCCGGAGAACGGCCATGCTTCTCTTTCAATGGAATAAAGAAACCGACAATGACACCTGCCAGCGTTGCGTGGACACCTGATTTCAACACTGCGGTCCACAGCACCACGCCGACCAGAATATAAACTCCCGTGCGGCGCACACCACAAATGTTCAGCACCACGAGCACCGCAATTGCTACAGCTGCAACGCCAAGAGAGGTCATCGACAAATCATTAGTGTAAAACAAGGCAATGATTATGATGGCCCCAAGATCATCGATAATAGCCAGCGCCATCAAAAAGATCTTCAGCGCCAACGGTACACGACTTCCCAATAACGCCAGAACCCCGAGCGCAAAAGCGATGTCAGTTGCCGCCGGGATCGCCCACCCTTCACGAGTAACAGGATCGGCATAGTTAAAGGCCAGATAAAGCAATGCCGGGACAATCATCCCGCCGATTGCGGCAATAACCGGAAACGCAGCCTGGCGCAAGCTGGCCAGCGATCCTTGCATCAGCTCGCGTTTAACTTCCAGACCAACCAACAGGAAAAATACCGCCATTAACGCGTCATTTATCCATAACAGCATGTTTTTATTGATTTCAAGAGAACCAACCCGGAGCTGAACCGGCGTCTCAAGAAAGTCGTGATACCATCCACTGGTTGCGCCGCTGTTGGCCATAATCATCGCCAGAACAGCGGCAATGATGAGAATAATGCCTCCCGAGGCATCACTGCTAAAGAATCGATGCAGATGTTTCACTTTTTATTTCTCTTTCAGGTGAATAGATCGTTTTTACTATTTTACTCTGCACGAATCATCGTTAAAATCAGATTATAGTGTAGGAATAATTCGTTTTTTACGATCTATAAAGAAGATTAAGTCACCAGCAGAGGAAGTGTTTTTGGCGCTCGAAAGCGGTGGCTGATGACCTCAAGCCCTGATAATCATAGCTTAAGGTCTGGATTTCTGAGGGATTAATTCGGAAAAGTAATAATTAATTTGTTGTAAGTCGGCGTCGTTTGTTAGGACAATATTTCAAAAATAATCCAGCTTGTCGTCAATAATTGCGATAAAGAGATAAATTAAAGTTAAATAATTAAATCCTTAAAAAATTACGCCATAAAAATGCGAGGCGTCTTCAGGATTAGAATCGATAAAACAGAGTGGGTTAAAGAGAGCGGTATAATAGCGGCGGGTGCTTGAGGCTATCTGTCTCAGGCATTAGCTGGATGGCAGATAGAGAAAAGCCCCGAGTGATATTTTACCATCAACCCGAGGCCCCCTATATGCTGAACACATGTAGAGTGCCTCTTACTGACCGTAAGGTCAAGGAGAAGAGAGCAATGAAGCAGCATAAGGCGATGATTGTCGCCCTGATCGTCATCTGTATCACCGCCGTAGTGGCGGCGCTGGTAACGAGAAAAGACCTCTGTGAGGTTCACATCCGAACTGGCCAGACGGAGGTTGCTGTTTTCACGGCTTACGAATCCGAGTAAGAGCAACGGCGGGGAGTTATCCCCGCCACTTTACAGGTGCTCGCATATCTTCAACGCACCCTGGTTTTTACCCAGGCCTGCCCACGGGCAGGCTTTTGGGGAGGTTAGCGAGTCAGGTCGTCGAAAAACTTCTTCACGCCATCAAAGAAACTCTTCGAACGCGGACTGTTGTGCTCGCCGGTTGGGCCACCGAAGCTTTCCTGCAGCTCTTGCAGTAGTTGTTTCTGCTTCTCGTTCAGACCTACCGGTGTTTCGACCACTACGCGGCACAGCAAGTCACCTTGCGCACCGCCGCGGACAGACTTGACGCCTTTACCGCGCATACGGAACAGCTTACCGGTCTGGGTTTCGCCAGGCACTTTCAGTTTGACGCGACCATCGAGGGTCGGCACTTCGATTTCACCGCCCAGCGCCGCCATAGCGAAGTTGATCGGGACTTCGCAATACAGGTTGTTGCCTTCACGCTCGAAAATCGGGTGCTGTTTAACCTGAACCTGAACGTACAGATCGCCTGCCGGTGCGCCGTGTTCGCCCGCTTCACCTTCGCCCGCAAGACGGATGCGGTCCCCGGTATCCACCCCTGCCGGGATTTTAACGGACAGCGTTTTGCTGCGCTCAACACGACCATGACCATGACATTTGTTGCACGGATCTTTGATCAGCGTACCGCGGCCCTGACAGTGTGGACAGGTCTGTTGTACGGCGAAGAAGCCCTGGCGCATCTGCACCTGACCAGAACCATGACAGGTCGGACAGGTTTGCGGCTGTGTACCTGGTTTTGCACCGCTACCGTGGCAAACGTCACACTCTTCCAGAGTCGGAATGCGGATCTCTTTGGTCACGCCACGTACAGCTTCTTCGAGGGTGAGCTCCATGTTATAGCGTAAATCAGCACCACGCGCCGCACGTTGACGACCACGTCCGCCGCCAAAAATATCGCCGAAAACGTCACCAAAAATATCGCTGAAGTCTGCGCCGCCGCCAAAACCGCCGCCGCCCATGCCGCCTTGCTCAAACGCCGCATGGCCATACTGATCGTATGCCGCACGTTTTTGCGAGTCGGTCAGAACTTCATAAGCTTCCTTGATCTCTTTAAATTTCGCTTCGGCCTCTTTGTCACCCTGGTTACGGTCCGGGTGGTATTTCATGGCCAGGCGTTTGTAGGCCTTTTTGATTTCACGCTCTTCCGCTGTTTTGGAAACGCCTAAAATCTCGTAATAATCTTGCTTAGCCATCTTTTTTGATTTGCCCCTAGATGAATGCACGGGCGGAGAGGAAATTCCCCTTCGCCCGTGTCAGTATAATTACCCGTTTATAGGGCGATTATTTTTTGTCTTTGACTTCTTCAAATTCAGCGTCGACAACATCGTCATCTTTCGCGTTGTTTGCAGAAGTATCAGCACCGGCAGTCTGCTGCTGGGCATGTTGTTGCTGGGCGATTTCCATCAGTTTCTGGGAAACCTGTGCCAGCTCCTGCATTTTCGCTTCGATAGCGGCTTTGTCTTCACCTTTCAGAGCAGTTTCCAGTGCAGTCAGCGCAGACTCGATAGCAGTTTTGTCGTCAGCCGGCAGTTTGTCGCCTGCTTCTTCAACCTGCTTACGGGTGCTGTGCAGCAGATGGTCGCCCTGGTTGCGGGTCTGTACCAGCTCTTCAAACTTACGGTCAGCTTCGGCGTTCGCTTCTGCGTCGCGTACCATTTTCTGGATTTCATCTTCGTTCAGACCAGAAGAAGCCTTGATGGTGATCTTCTGCTCTTTACCGCTGTTTTTATCTTTCGCGGAAACGTGCAGGATACCGTCAGCATCGATATCGAAGGTAACTTCGATCTGCGGCATACCGCGCGGTGCCGGGTTGATACCATCCAGGTTGAACTGACCCAGAGATTTGTTATCAGCCGCACGTTTACGTTCACCCTGCAGCACGTGAATGGTTACCGCAGACTGGTTGTCTTCAGCGGTAGAGAACACCTGGCTGTGCTTGGTCGGGATAGTGGTGTTTTTCGCGATCAGCGTCGTCATCACACCGCCCATGGTTTCGATACCCAGAGACAGCGGGGTAACGTCCAGCAGCAGTACGTCTTTTACGTCACCAGTCAGAACACCACCCTGAACAGCAGCACCGATAGCTACAGCTTCGTCCGGGTTAACGTCTTTACGCGGCTCTTTACCAAAGAATTCAGCCACTTTCTTCTGAACCATTGGCATACGAGTCTGACCACCAACGAGGATCACGTCGTCGATATCAGATACGGACAGGCCAGCGTCCTGCAGTGCAACTTTCAGCGGCTCGATGGAACGGTTTACCAGGTCTTCAACCAGGCTTTCCAGTTTCGCACGAGTCACTTTGATGTTCATGTGTTTCGGACCGGTCGCGTCTGCAGTGATGTACGGCAGGTTAACGTCGGTCTGCTGAGCGGAAGACAGCTCGATTTTCGCTTTTTCTGCCGCTTCTTTCAGACGCTGCATTGCCAGCGGGTCGTTGCGCAGGTCAATGCCCTGATCTTTCTTGAATTCTTCAACCAGGTAGTTGATCAGGCGGCTATCAAAGTCTTCACCACCCAGGTGGGTATCACCGTTGGTAGCCAGAACTTCGAAGGTTTTTTCGCCGTCAACTTCGTCGATTTCGATAATGGAAATATCAAAAGTACCACCACCCAAGTCATAAACCGCGATAGTACGGTTACCAGTACCTTTGTCCAGACCGTAAGCCAGCGCAGCTGCGGTCGGTTCGTTGATGATACGTTTTACTTCCAGACCAGCGATACGGCCTGCATCTTTGGTTGCCTGACGCTGAGCATCGTTAAAGTATGCCGGTACGGTGATAACAGCTTCAGTTACCGGTTCGCCCAGGTAATCTTCCGCGGTTTTCTTCATTTTTTTCAGCACTTCAGCAGAAATCTGCGGCGGTGCCATTTTCTGGCCTTTAACTTCGACCCATGCGTCGCCGTTATCAGCAGCAATAATTTTGAACGGCATGATGGAAACATCACGCTGAACTTCTTCGTCCTGGAAGCGGCGGCCAATCAGGCGTTTAATCGCAAACAGGGTGTTTTGCGGGTTCGTCACTGCCTGACGTTTAGCCGGCTGACCAACCAGAGTTTCACCATCCTGGGTATAGGCAATGATAGAAGGCGTGGTGCGATCGCCTTCGGCGTTCTCCAGCACACGAGGAGTGGTGCCATCCATAATCGCTACACAAGAGTTGGTAGTACCCAGGTCGATACCAATAATTTTACCCATCTAAACGTCTCCACTATATATTCGGTCATCATGTGGTATGAGTCTGTAATAGGGGCGAAACGTCTGGTTTCAACTGCCCAATTTCATTTTTTTGCAGACTCACTCACTGCGGTTGACTACTAAATGGGGTCGTAACCCACGTCATCAAGGGGGAGATGCAAAAATTTTTTGTGCTTTTGCGCAGAAATTTCGTGATATGCCGTAAGAAGACATGAAACAGACGGCAATTTCATTCATATAAAGAATGAATCCAACACAAGAGATTCACCAAAAAATTGTAATAAAAAGAAAAGATTACATACCTGAATCTTCTTTTCGCCAGCAGTAAACTAGTGGCTATTCATCCCCTACTGCTCCCCCGCTAAGAGAATCTTTATGAAATCCGTTTTTACGATTTCCGCCAGCCTGGTACTTAGCCTTATGCTGTGCTGCACGGCGCAAGCTAACGACCATAAAATCCTCGGCGTCATTGCGATGCCGCGTAACGAAACCAACGATCTGGCACTGAAACTCCCCGTTTGCCGCATCGTAAAACGTATCCAACTCACCGCCGACCACGGCGATTTACAGTTGAGCGGCGCGTCGGTTTATTTCAAAGCCGCCCGTAGCGCCAGTCAAAGCCTGAATGTTCCCGCCGAAATTAAAGAAGGGCAAACCACCAGCTGGATCAACATTAACAGCGATAACGACAACAAACGCTGCGTGTCAAAAATCACCTTTTCCGGTCATACAGTGAACTCGTCCGATATGGCCACGCTGAAAATTATCGGCGACGATTAACGCTTGAACAGAGAAGCTACAATAAATGAATGTTAATTACCTGAATGATTCAGATCTGGATTTTCTCCAGCATTGTAGTGAGGAGCAACTGACCAATTTCGCCCGTTTGCTCACTCATAACGAAAAAGGCAAAACTCGCCTCTCCAGCGTTCTGATGCGTAATGAACTGTTCAAATCGATGGAAGGGCATCCCGAGCAACATCGCCGCAACTGGCAGCTAATTGCCGGAGAATTACAGCATTTTGGCGGCGATAGTATCGCTAACAAACTTCGCGGACACGGTAAACTGTACCGGGCCATTTTGCTCGACGTCTCAAAACGGCTGAAGCTAAAAGCCGATAAAGAGATGTCTACGTTTGAAATTGAGCAACAATTACTGGAACAATTTCTGCGTAATACCTGGAAGAAAATGGACGAGGAACATAAGCAGGAATTTCTCAAGGCGGTCGATGCCAGAGTCAACGAGCTGGAAGAGCTATTACCGCTGCTGATGAAAGACAAATTATTGGCAAAAGGCGTGTCGCATCTGCTTTCCAGCCAGCTTACCCGCATTTTACGTACTCACGCAGCAATGAGCGTTCTCGGGCATGACCTACTACGTGGTGCGGGGCTTGGTGGCCCGGTGGGCGCGGCATTAAACGGAGTTAAAGCCGTCAGCGGTAGCGCCTATCGCGTTACTATTCCGGCGGTCCTGCAAATTGCCTGCCTGCGTCGAATTGTCAGCGCCACTCAGGCCTAATCCCTCACATCGGGGAAAATTTTCATTTTCCCCTCAAAAGATCATGGACACTACTCCATTGGCTGATTATTATGCCGCGCCCTGAAAACACTACAGTTATTCAGGGAAATTATTTCACCATTCATTCAATGATGATTTTTGAGGAATTATGGGCAACACTAAGTTGGCTAATCCGGCACCGCTGGGCCTGATGGGCTTCGGCATGACCACCATTCTACTTAACCTGCACAACGTGGGTTATTTCGCTCTGGACGGTATTATTCTCGCTATGGGCATCTTCTACGGCGGTATCGCGCAAATTTTTGCCGGTCTGCTGGAGTATAAAAAAGGCAACACTTTCGGTTTAACTGCCTTCACCTCTTACGGTTCTTTCTGGCTGACGCTGGTTGCGATTCTGCTGATGCCGAAACTGGGCCTGACCGATGCGCCAAATGCGCAGTTCCTTGGTGTCTACCTGGGTCTGTGGGGCGTGTTTACGCTGTTTATGTTCTTCGGCACGCTGAAAGGCGCACGCGTTCTGCAATTCGTATTCTTCAGCCTGACCGTGCTGTTTGCGCTGCTGGCTGTGGGTAACATTGCCGGTAACGCCGCGATCATCCACTTCGCCGGCTGGATTGGTCTGATCTGCGGTGCCAGCGCAATTTATCTGGCAATGGGTGAAGTGCTGAACGAACAGTTTGGCCGTACCGTTCTGCCGATTGGTGAGTCTCACTAATTGCTTGATATCCCCCGCTCGGGGGATATCAGTTTGTTGACAACGTGCGCTTTATTCATGCCGGATGCGGCGTGAACGCCTTACCTGGTCTACAAAATCGTGCAAATTCAATATATTGCAGGAAACTCGTAGGCCTGATAAGCGTAGCGCATCAGGCAGTTTTGCGTTTGTCATCAGTCTCATCCCCCGCCTGGGGGGATTTTTTTATTCGCTAACTTCGCGTCTTGCACTCTTCGGTCTGAATGCTGCCACCACTTCCGGTGCCGTTTCAACGTATGGTCCTTCCAGCAACTGAATGCAGTACGGTACGCTGGCGAAAATGCCATGTACCACGACCTTACCCTCGGCATCCTTCACGCCTTCCAGTGTCTCTTTGATGGACTTCGGCTGACCGGGTAAGTTAAGGATCAGTGCCTGCTTACGAATCACCCCCACCTGGCGCGAAAGGATCGCAGTTGGCACAAAATGCAGGCTTATCTGGCGCATCTGTTCACCAAAGCCTGGCATCTCGCGGTCCGCTACTGCCAGCGTCGCATCGGGCGTTACGTCACGGCGCGCCGGGCCAGTACCGCCGGTTGTCAGCACCAGATGGCAACTCATTTCATCCACCAGCTCACACAACGTTTGCTCAATGATCGCCTGCTCATCGGGGATTAAGCGAGTTTCCAGTTCAAACGGCGTGGTTAGCGCCGATGTCAGCCATTCTTCCAGCGCAGGGATGCCTTTATCCTGATAAACGCCGCTGGACGCGCGATCAGAGATGGAAACTAAGCCGATACGTAAAGTATTCATCAAGATTTTTCCGTTTAAACAGTCTCGTTAAACAGAATGATACACTGCGAAGGGAGTGACAGACAGGCTTCAGAAGAGGTAGCGTGACCGACTTCCCGGTCACGCTAAGAATGATTACAGCAGATCGCCGATCATTTTTTCCAGTTTTTCCTGGTCAACAGCAAACTTACGGATACCTTCCGCCAGTTTATCAACTGCCATTGGGTCCTGGTTGTGCTGCCACAGGAACTCAGACTCGGTGATACGCGCCGGACGCGCTTTCACTTCACCAGTGTAAGACAGTTTACGTTCGATAGCCCCTTCGCTCTCAGCCAGCTCTTTCAACAGTGCCGGTGCGATGGTCAGACGGTCGCAGCCTGCCAGTTCCAGAATTTCGCCGATGTTACGGAAGCTTGCGCCCATAACCACGGTTTCATAACCGTGTTCTTTGTAGTACTGGTAGATTTCAGATACAGAAACGACACCCGGATCTTCTGCCGGAGCGTACTCTTTCTTATCGGTATTGGCTTTGTACCAGTCAAGAATACGGCCAACAAACGGAGAAATCAGGAACACGCCCGCTTCCGCACAAGCACGTGCCTGAGCGAAGGAGAACAGCAGAGTCAGGTTACAGTTGATACCTTCTTTTTCCAGCTGTTCTGCAGCACGGATACCCTGCCAGGTAGAAGCCAGTTTGATCAGAATACGATCGTTGCTAATACCTGCATCGTTGTAGAGCTTAATCAGGCGTTTTGCTTTCGCAATTGACGCTTCGGTGTCATAGGAAAGACGCGCATCAACTTCAGTTGAGATACGGCCCGGAACCAGTTTCAGGATTTCCAGACCAATATTTACTGCCAGTTTGTCGGTCGCGTCCACGATCTGCTGCGCGCGATCGTTGCTCTGCTGTTTCGCCCAGGCGACAGCATCATCAATCAACTTACGGTATTCCGGAATTTGCGCTGCGTTAAGAATGAGAGAAGGGTTGGTTGTGGCATCCTGCGGTTGATACAGCTTCATTGCCGCGATGTCCCCAGTGTCGGCCACTACGGTGGTGTACTGACGAAGGGAGGTCAATTTGTCCGTCATGATAGTATTTCTCTTTAAACAGCTTGTTAGGGGGATGTAACCGGTCTGCCCTGATGATATCACGACGTAACGACAGCGCAACCGCAGACAAAAGGGTTATCACCAGGCAAGACTGTTTCGGATTTCTGACATGGCGTTGATATCACCCGCCATTTTTAAACAAAACCTCATGTATGCTACGCAGACGTTATCAACCAATGCACATCGTATATAATTCTTAATCAATTGGTAACGTTTACACAGGAATGTAACCGCGCGCCGGCGACAAGAGGGATACGAATGCCTGATTTTTTCTCTTTTATTAACAACGTACTATGGGGATCAGTGATGATCTACCTGCTCTTCGGCGCAGGCTGTTGGTTCACTTTTCGTTCTGGGTTCGTTCAATTTCGCTATATTCGTCAGTTTGGCAAAAGTCTTAAAAATAGCATTCATCCGCAACGAGGCGGTTTAACTTCTTTTCAATCATTGTGTACCAGTCTCGCCGCGCGCGTCGGCAGCGGCAACCTGGCAGGCGTTGCGCTGGCTATCACCGCCGGTGGACCGGGTGCCGTTTTCTGGATGTGGGTTGCCGCGTTTATTGGCATGGCGACCTCTTTTGCTGAATGTTCCCTTGCCCAGCTTTATAAAGAACGTGACGTCAATGGGCAGTTTCGCGGCGGACCGGCATGGTATATGGCGCGTGGGTTAGGGATGCGCTGGATGGGCGTTCTGTTCGCCGTCTTTTTGCTCATCGCCTACGGACTGATTTTCAGCGGTGTTCAGGCAAATGCTGTCGCTCGCGCGATGAGTTTTGCATTTGATTTCCCTCCGTTAGTAACGGGTGTCATTCTCGCCATTTTTACCTTGTTGGCGATAACTCACGGCATTCATGGCGTCGCCCGGTTAATGCAATGGTTTGCCCCTATTATGGCGTTAATCTGGGTACTCGCCAGCCTGGTCATTTGCGCAATGAATATCGGGCAACTTCCACACGTTATTTGGTCTATTTTTGAAAGCGCCTTTGGCTGGCAGGAAGCGGCAGGCGGCGCGGCGGGTTATACCCTGAGTCAGGCGATTACTAACGGCTTTCAGCGCAGTATGTTTTCCAATGAGGCAGGGATGGGATCAACACCGAACGCAGCGGCGGCGGCGGCATCATGGCCACCGCATCCGGCAGCGCAAGGTATTGTCCAGATGATCGGCATCTTTATCGACACGATGGTGATTTGTACGGCAAGCGCCATGCTGATATTGCTGGCTGGTAACGGCACCACCTATTTGCCACTGGAAGGTATCCAACTCATTCAGAAAGCGATGCGTGTATTAATGGGTTCCTGGGGGGCAGAATTTGTCACGATAGTAGTGATTCTATTTGCCTTCAGCTCGATCGTCGCCAACTACATTTATGCCGAAAATAATCTCTTCTTTTTACGGCTGAACAACCGGAAAGCTATCTGGAGTCTGCGTATCTGTATCTTTGTTACAGTCATTAGCGGCACCCTACTGAGCCTTCCGATGATGTGGCAACTGGCCGATATTATTATGGCCTGCATGGCAATCACCAATTTGACCGCGATTTTGCTGCTTTCCCCTGTGGTGCATATCATTGCCAGCGATTATCTGCGCCAGCGTAAACTCGGCGTACGTCCGGTGTTTGATCCGCTGCGCTACCCGGATATCAGTCAGCAACTGTCCCCTGACGCGTGGGATGATTTGTCGCAGGAGTAATCACAACTATCGATCAACTCATCCACTTTTTTTGCTACAGTCGCAGTAAATTTCCTGCAAGGACTGGATATGTTGATTCTGATTTCACCTGCTAAAACACTTGATTATCAAAGCCCTTTGGCCACCACACGCTACACGCTGCCGGAGCTGTTAGACAACTCCCAACAGCTTATCCATGAAGCGCGAAAACTAACGGCACCGCAGATTGGCAAACTGATGAAAATCAGTGACAAGCTGGCCGATCTCAACGCTACCCGCTTTCATGACTGGCAGCCAGATTTCACGCCAGAGAATGCCCGGCAGGCAATTCTGGCATTTAAAGGCGATGTCTATACCGGCTTGCAAGCCGAAACCTTTAGTGAAGAAGATTTTGCTTTTGCCCAGCAGCATTTACGTATGCTTTCCGGTTTGTACGGCGTACTGCGCCCGCTCGATTTAATGCAGCCATACCGTCTGGAGATGGGGATCCGTCTTGAGAATGCGCGGGGTAAAGACCTGTACCAGTTCTGGGGGGATGTGATCACCAACAAGCTAAACGAAGCGCTCGAAGCACAAGGAGATCAGGTGGTGATTAACCTGGCGTCAGATGAGTATTTTAAATCAGTGAAACCGAAGAAATTAAATGCCGAGATAATCAAGCCGGTATTCCTCGATGAGAAGAACGGCAAGTTTAAGGTCATCAGCTTCCATGCTAAAAAAGCGCGTGGCCTGATGAGTCGGTTTATCATTAAAAATCGCCTGACCAAGCCAGAGCAACTGACAGGTTTTAACAGTGAAGGTTACTTCTTCGATGAAGCCTCTTCCAGCAATGGCGAACTGGTGTTTAAACGCTACGAACTGCGTTAAGTTTGTGGTAAATGCCGGAGGTCATCCGGCATTTATATTTAGCGGTGATGTCTGCCAGGCCCCGGATAATGATCATCCCGGTGATCATGACGATGATCGTCACGATGATCGCGATGATTATTATAGTGCGGCTGCAGTCCGTATGGGTGCCAGCGATTGCCTCGCCATTCATAATTTCTGTGCCACCAGTCGTGGTCACGCCAGTAACCGCCATCCCAGTAGAAACCGCGATAATCACGATCGCCAATCTGTAACTTTACTGATGGCACCAGCATTATTTCCTCAGCCTGCGCTGCCAAAGGAGCAACCAGAATCAGGGAAAATGCGAGTAAGAGAGATTGCATCTTTTTCACAGGTGACTCCTTATTATCATTGCCAGTTATGGGCCGATATAAGGAGCTTACGGTAAAAGAATCCTCGTTGTCATTATCCAATCTAAGTCACCGCATTTATTGAAAATTTCTCCTTTTTTTCTGTCGATTTTTCTCATATTTTCTCCACAAAAAAGCCGAGCTGTGTAAACACAAGCCCGGCTATTTTTTCGGAATTTAATAGATATTAATTATGATTCATCATGAGTTTGCGCAGCGCAGCAAAATCGGCAGGCAAACTATGTGAAAGTAAGGGTAAATCAGCACGTTCTGCCAGCTCTTTTGGCAGTTCCAGCGTTTCACCAAGAATCACTTCCACGCTCTCTTTAAACTTCGCCGGGTGCGCGGTGCCGAGGAACAGACCATATTCTCCCGGATGAAGCTGGTCACGCAGCGCACGGTAAGCCACGGCAGCATGCGGTTCCGAGGTATAGCCCAGTGCTTTTAACTCACGCATTGTCTGTCGGGTGGTTTCATCATCCACCGCCGCATAACCCAGCTCCTTCAGTTGCCAGATTTTACGGCGGAACAACTCTTCCACTCGCGGCCAGTTGTTTGGCTGGCTGACATCCATCGCATTGGATAATGTCGCCTGGGTAGCTTTAGGCACCCAGTGCCCGTCGTGCAGGAAACGCGGCACCGTATCGTTAACGTTAGTGGCAGCAATAAAACGTTTCACCGGCAGACCGAGTGATTTCGCCAGCAATCCTGCCGTCAAATCGCCGAAGTTTCCGCTCGGCACTGAAACAACTAGCTGGTTACGCGCTTCCTGCGGCAACTGCGCCACGGCTTCAAAGTAATAGCAAATCTGCGCCAGCAAACGACTGATGTTAATAGAGTTAGCAGAGTTCAGTCCCAACGCCACTTTTAGTTCTTCATCATCGAATGCCTGTTTAACAAGAGCCTGGCAGGCATCAAAATCGCCGTCGATGGCGACGGTTTCAATATTGCCACCCAGCGTACAGAACAGTTTTTCTTGCAGTGGACTGATTTTGCCGTGCGGGTAAAGGATGACCACTTTAACGTTCGGTAAACCGTAGAAAGCGTGAGCCACTGCCGCTCCGGTGTCGCCGGAAGTCGCCGTCAGAATAGTCACTGGCTTATCACCCGCAATATGGGTCAGCATTTGCGCCATAAAGCGACCGCCGAAATCTTTAAATGCCAGCGTTGGCCCGTGGAACAACTCCAGACAACCGACGTCATTTTCAACTTTGGCAACCGGAGCCGGGAAAGCGAATGCCGCGCGCACGCGCTCTTCCAGAACTTCCTGTGGGATCTCATCACCAATAAACGCCGAGAGGATCTTCGCGCTGCGAGTGACGAAATCCAGTTTCAGCATCTCATCAATTTCGGTCAGGCTGAATTCCGGTAGCTCATGAGGGAAAAACAACCCCTGATTTTTGCCCAATCCCTGCGTTACGGCTTGCGCAAAACTGACCTGCTCGTTGTGATCTTTCAGATTGTAGAGTTTCATTTAGTTTTCCAGTACTCGTGCGCCCGCCGTATCCAGCCGGCAAATATGAACAAAACCTTCCTGATTTTGCAGGTAATTCTTACCTAACCAGTCGGCAACTCGCTGTGCGGTATCCAGTTTATCGCACAAGGCGAACAAGGTCGGCCCGGAGCCGGAGATACCGCTCGCTAGCGCACCGATTTCCGCGACCGCCTGTCGTGCCTGTCTGAAACCTGGCAGTAAACGCTCACGATACGGCTCGGCGATAACATCTTTCATCAGCTTTGCGGCCAGATCAGGCTGGCGGGAATAGCAGGCATGAATGAAGCCCGCCAGGTGTCGCCCGTGAGCAATGCAATCCTGGCGGCGATACTGCGCCGGTAAAATAGCCCGTGCTTCTGCCGTCGAGACTTTAATCCCCGGATACGCTAACACCCATAACCACTCATCAAATCCTGGTACCTGCTGGCTGATGATGCCGTTTTCTTCGATCATCAACTGCATGCCGCCAAGAAAACACGGTGCTACGTTGTCGTAATGAATGCTGCCGGAGATACGCCCTTCCAGTTCGCCCATCAAGGCCAGCAGGCGGGTATCATTGAGCGGCTTACCACAGTGTTCATTCATCGCCACCAGCGCCGCGACCACCGAACAGGCGCTGGAACCTAAGCCAGAACCGATCGGCATATTCTTTTCCAGGGTCATCGCCACCGGAATTTGCTTACCCACTTCCTGGCAAAAACGCTCCCAGCACTGATAAACGATATTTTCCTGCGGTTCTGACGGCAGCTTGCCTGCAAACCGTCCAAGATTGTTGAGACTGAAGCGCTCTGCTGACTCAACCGTCACTACATCTCCCAGCAAGGAACCATCAACAGGCACCACCGCCGCCCCGAGCACATCAAACCCGACGCTCATATTGGCACTGGAAGCCGGAGCATAAACCTTAACCATTTTAGACTCCTAACTTCCATGAGAGGGTGCGCAGCAGATCGGCAAAGACACCGGCAGCTGTAACGTCATTACCCGCACCGTATCCGCGCAGGACCAGCGGCAGTGGCTGATAATAGTGGCTATAGAAGGCCAATGCGTTTTCGCCGTTTTTCACTTTGAACAGCGGATCGTTGCCATCCACTTCAGCAATCTTCACGCGGCAGACGCCATCTTCATCAATATTGCCAACATAGCGCAAAACTTTTCCTTCATCACGGGCCTTCGCTACGCGCGCGGCAAAGAGATCGTCGAGCTGTGACAGATTCGCCATAAAAGTCGCAACATCGCCTTCCGCGTTAAACTCTGCAGGCAGCACAGATTCGATTTCGATATCCGCCAGTTCCAGTGATCGTCCTGTTTCACGAGCGAGAATCAACAGCTTGCGCGCCACATCCATACCAGAAAGATCATCACGCGGGTCCGGTTCGGTATAGCCCATTTCTCTTGCCAGCGTGGTGGCCTCGGAGAAGCTCATCCCTTCGTCTAACTTACCGAAGATGAAAGAAAGCGAACCAGAAAGAATGCCAGAGAACTTCATCAATTCATCACCCGCGTTGAGCAGGTTTTGCAAGTTCTCAATGACCGGCAACCCCGCACCGACGTTGGTGTCATAAAGGAATTTACGCCGTGATTTTTCCGCCGCGTAACGCAGCTGATGGTAGTAATCCATCGACGAGGTGTTGGCCTTTTTGTTCGGGGTCACCACATGGAAACCTTCGCGCAGGAAGTCGGCATATTGATCCGCCACCGCCTGGCTGGAAGTGCAATCGACAATCACCGGATTCAGCAAATGATATTCTTTCACCAGGCGAATTAAGCGCCCAAGGTTGAACGGCTCTTTGGCCTGCGCCAGTTCTTCCTGCCAGTTATCCAGGTTAAGGCCATGCACATTAGTCAGCAGCGCCTTCGAGTTAGCAACGCCGCAAACGCGTAAATCGATGTGTTTGTTCTTCAGCCAGCTTTGCTGACGCTTCAGTTGCTCCAGCAGCGCACCGCCAACGCCACCGACGCCAATCACAAACACTTCGATAACCTGATCGGTATTGAACAGCATCTGGTGGGTAACGCGTACGCCAGTGGTCGCATCATCGTTATTTACCACGACAGAGATTGAGCGTTCAGAAGACCCTTGAGCAATGGCGACAATGTTGATATTGGCGCGGGCCAGCGCAGCAAAGAATTTCGCCGAGATCCCACGTAAGGTGCGCATACCATCGCCCACCACCGAGATAATGGCCAGCCGTTCAGTGACCGCCAGCGGCTCCAGCAAACCTTCTTTCAGTTCCAGGTAGAACTCTTCCTGCATCGCGCGTTCAGCACGCGCACAGTCGCTTTGTGGTACGCAGAAACTGATACTGTATTCGGAAGATGATTGCGTAATCAGCACCACTGAAATGCGGGCGCGTGACATTGCCGCAAAGACGCGCGCCGCCATGCCGACCATTCCTTTCATCCCCGGACCGGAAACGCTGAACATTGCCATGTTATTCAGATTGGAAATGCCCTTGACCGGTAATTCGTCCTCATCACGGCTGGCGCCAATGAGCGTACCTGGTGCTTGAGGATTTCCGGTATTTTTAATCAGGCAAGGGATCTGGAACTGAGCGATAGGGGTAATGGTGCGAGGGTGAAGAACTTTAGCGCCGAAGTAGGAAAGCTCCATCGCTTCCTGGTACGACATCGACTTCAACAGCCTCGCATCGGGCACCTGACGCGGGTCGCAGGTATAGACACCGTCGACATCCGTCCAGATCTCGCAACAATCGGCGCGTAAACAGGCGGCCAGTACCGCGGCGGAGTAGTCAGAACCGTTACGTCCCAGCACCACCAGCTCACCTTTTTCGTTACCCGCAGTGAAACCAGCCATCAGCACCATATGGTCAGCCGGAATGCGGCTTGCCGCAATACGTCGGGTGGACTCAGCAATATCGACCGTAGATTCGAGGTAATGACCGATTGCCAGCAGCTTTTCGACCGGGTCGATAACGGTAACGTTGTGACCACGCGCTTCCAGTACCCCGGCCATAATGGCGATCGACATTTTTTCACCACGGCAAATCAGCGCGGCGTTGATGCTGTCCGGGCATTGCCCCAACAAGCTAATGCCATGCAGGACATGTTTGATTTGGGCAAATTCTTGATCAACGAACGCTTTCAATTGCGCCAGTGGAAATCCCGGTTGGGCGGCGGCGAGTCCCGTCAGAAGTTCGGCAAAAATACGTTCGGCATCGCTGATATTGGGTAAAGCATCCTGACCGCTAATGGTTTTTTCTATCATTGCGACCAGATGGTTGGTAATTTTGGCGGGGGCAGAGAGGACGGTGGCCACCTGCCCCTGCCTGGCATTGCTCTCCAGAATATCGGCAACCCGCAGAAAACGTTCTGCATTTGCCACTGATGTACCGCCGAACTTCAACACTCGCATGGTTGTTACCTCGTTACCTTTGGTCGAAAAAAAAGCCCGCACTGTCAGGTGCGGGCTTTTTTCTGTGTTTCCTGTACGCGTCAGCCCGCACCGTTACCTGTGGTAATGGTGATGGTGGTGGTAATGGTGGTGCTGATGCGTTTCATGGATGTTGTGTACTCTGTAATTTTTATCTGTCTGTGCGCTATGCCTATATTGGTTAAAGTATTTAGTGACCTAAGTCAATAAAATTTTAATTTGCTCACGGCAGGTTACCAGTTCATAGAGTGCTGGTAGATGCTCTTTTTTTAATCCACACAGAGACATATTGCCCATTGCAGTCAGAATAAAAATCTGAAAACACCCTTCCTTGTCGTTTTTTATTTGGTGATATTTTTTTCAATATCATGCAATAAACGATGCAACATGGCCGTATCTCGTTGCTCCAACAGCCCGATGCGTTGTTGTAACCAGTCGACCAGTTTGGTGTCATCTGCCACCGCCAGAGTCGTTAACAATGACATGGCACGTTCACGTAAAGCCTGCAGTTGAAATGGGTCCGCCGTTGCGGCAGATTCCACCGGTTGTTGTATTAATGTTGCTAATTGATAGCAATAGACCATCACCGCCTGTCCCAAATTCAGTGATGGATAATCCGCCACCATTGGCACGCCGGTGAGGACATCAGCAAGCGCCAACTCTTCGTTAGTCAAGCCAGAATCTTCGCGACCAAAGACCAGCGCCGCGTGGTTCATCCATGTCGATTTTTCCTCCAGTAGCGGCACCAGTTCTATCGGCGTGGCGTAGTAATGGTATTTCGCCCGACTGCGCGCAGTGGTGGCAACGGTAAAATCAACGTCGTGTAGCGATTCAGCCAGCGTTGGAAAAACTTTAATATTATCAATAATATCACCAGAACCATGTGCCACCCAGCGGGTAGCTGGTTCCAGGTGTGCCAGGCTATCGACAATGCGCAGCTCGCTAAATCCCATTGTTTTCATCGCCCGGGCCGCTGCACCAATATTTTCAGCTCTGGCAGGTGCTACCAGAATGATCGTTATACGCATGTTGCCACTCTTCTTGATCAAATAACCGCGCACAGGGTGATGAATGTCAACTTATTACGCGGAGAGAATTTACAAATTCGTAACGTAAGTCGCAGAAAAAGCCCTTCACTTAACTTAAAAAAAGCTAAACTATTTCTTGACTATACTAACGGTGCAATTGTTAAAAATTGCTACATATCTTTCTGTTTACTTAGGATAATTTTATAAAAAATAAATCTCGACAATTGGATTCACCACGTTTATTAGTTGTATAAGGCAACTAGTTGTATTATTAAAATAATGTGACGAAAGCTAGCATTTAGATACGATGATTTCATCAAACTGTTAACGTGCTACAATTGAACTTGATATATGTCAACGAAGCGTAGTTTTATTGGGTGTCCGGCACGTCTTAGCCTGTTATGTTGCTGTTAAAATGGTTAGGATGGCAGCCGTTTTTGACACTGTCGGGTCCTGAGGGAAAGTACCCACGACCAAGCTAATGATGTTGTTGACGTTGATGGAAAGTGCATCAAGAACGCAATTACGTACTTTAGTCATGTTACGCCGATCATGTTAATTTGCAGCATGCATCAGGCAGGTCAGGGACTTTTGTACTTCCTGTTTCGATTTAGTTGGCAATTTAGGTAGCAAACATGCAGACCCCGCACATTCTTATCGTTGAAGACGAGTTGGTAACACGCAACACGTTGAAAAGTATTTTCGAAGCGGAAGGCTATGATGTTTTCGAAGCGACAGATGGCGCGGAAATGCATCAGATCCTCTCTGAATATGACATCAACCTGGTGATCATGGATATCAATCTGCCGGGTAAGAACGGTCTTCTGTTAGCGCGTGAACTGCGTGAGCAGGCAAATGTTGCGTTGATGTTCCTGACTGGCCGTGACAACGAAGTCGATAAAATTCTCGGCCTCGAAATTGGCGCAGATGACTACATCACCAAACCGTTCAACCCGCGTGAACTGACTATCCGTGCGCGCAACCTGCTGTCTCGTACCATGAATCTGGGTACTGTCAGCGAAGAACGTCGTAGCGTTGAAAGCTACAAGTTCAATGGTTGGGAACTGGACATCAACAGCCGTTCATTGATCGGCCCTGATGGCGAGCAGTACAAACTGCCGCGTAGCGAGTTCCGCGCCATGCTTCACTTCTGTGAAAACCCAGGCAAAATTCAGTCTCGTGCTGAACTGCTGAAGAAAATGACCGGCCGTGAGCTGAAACCGCACGACCGTACTGTAGACGTGACGATCCGTCGTATTCGTAAACACTTCGAATCTACGCCGGATACGCCGGAAATCATCGCCACCATTCACGGTGAAGGTTATCGCTTCTGCGGTGATCTGGAAGATTAATCGGCTTTACCTCCGTCAAAAAAAACGGCGCTTTTTAGCGCCGTTTTTTTATTTCCAGATACGTAACTCATCGTCCGTTGTGACTTCTTTACTGGTTTTCATTTTTGGCAGTGAAAATGCATACCAGTCGATATTCCGCGTCACAAACATCATGCCTGCCAGCGCCACCACCAGCACACTGGTTCCCAACAACAGTGCGCTATCGGCAGAGTTGAGCAGTCCCCACATCACACCATCCAGCAACAACAGCGCGAGGGTAAACAACATGCTATTGCGCCAACCTTTTAATACCGCCTGCAAGTAAATACCGTTCATTAATGCCCCTATCAAGCTGGCAATTACCCATGCCACGGTAAAACCGGTGTGTTCAGAAAGCGCCAGCAAGAGCAAATAAAACATCACCAATGACAGCCCCACCAGCAAATATTGCATCGGGTGCAAACGTTGCGCGGTGAGCGTTTCAAAAACAAAGAAGGCCATAAAAGTCAGGGCAATCAGCAAAATAGCGTACTTAGTCGCCCGGTCGGTTAATTGATACTGATCGGCAGGCGTAGTGACTGCGACGCTAAACGCCGGGAAGTTTTCCCAGCCGGTATCATTGCCTGAAGCAAAACGCTCACCGAGATTATTGGCAAACCAACTGCTTTGCCATTGCGCCTGAAAACCGGATGCACTTATTTCTCGTTTCGCTGGCAAAAAATCACCTAAAAAACTGGGATGCGGCCAGTTGCTGGTTAAGGTCATTTCGCTATTACGCCCGGCAGGCACCACAGAAAGATCGCCAGTACCGCTTAAATTCAGTGCCATATTCAGCTTCAGGTTCTGCTTCCGCCAGTCCCCTTCAGGTAAAGGGATATGCACGCCCTGCCCGCCTTGCTCCAACCCGGTACCGGGTTCAATGGTCAGCGCTGTTCCGTTAACTTCAGGCGCTTTCACCACGCCAATACCACGCGCATCCCCGACGCTAATCACAATAAATGGCTTGCCTAAGGTGATATTTGGCGCGTCGAGTTCGTTAAGACGCGAAACATCGAAATCGGCTTTTAGCGTTAAATCACTGTGCCAGACCTGACCGGTATAAATACCAATCTTGCGTTCTTCCACATTCTGATTACCATCAACCATCAACGACTCAGGTAACCAGAAATGGATAAAACTTCGTTTCCGCTCCACGGTTTTATCCTCTTCCTGCACCGTATAAAGCTCGGTCACAGGAATAGCGATGAGCGGCCCAACGAGTTTTTGCGGCCCGCTGGTACTTTGGCGAATCGCATCTTCCACATCGCTACGGTAATCGGCACGTTCGACAATCACCTGCCGAATCAGCATTATCGGAATCAACAACAGCAATACTGCACCAAACAGGGTGGTCATTTTCCAGAACAGGGGGGATTTCAACATAGTCTTCTCCTTTGCAATGGCGACAGGATATGAAGGCTATGTGGGAAGAATTTGAAGTTATGTGAAGTGACGGTGAAGTCGAAGCGAGGCCAATACGCCGCCTTCCGGCACGTTGCGCAACGTGACTTCGCCATTAAGCAAACGGGCAACTTCACTGACAAACGCCAGCCCCAGACCACTGCTTTTTTGCCCATTCGCACGCGGCAAAGAGTAGAAACGTTCAAAAATACGTGATAGCGCGTAGTCAGGAATACCGCTACCGGTATCCTGCACGTTAAGCGTAACGTGTTCCTGCTCCACCCCAGCACTAAGCGTTATGCAGCCATTCTCGGGAGTAAAATCGATAGCATTATCCAGTAAATTCCCCAGCGCCTGTTCCAGCAACGCAGGTTCAGCAGCAACGTTAACCTCGGTGGACATAACATGCAGAGTGATATTTTTTTCTGCCAACTGCACGGTGCGCGCTTCGCTGACGCGGCGAAATAAAGCCGCCACAGCAACCGCAGAAAGAACGACCTCCTGGCGATTCTCCAGTCTTGCCTGGCGTAATAGCGTTTCCACCAGCGCCTGCATTCGCGCATTTTGCGTCAGAATGTTGTCAGTAAAACGAGCCACCACTTCCGGCGGCGGACCTTCGCGTAAAATTTCCGCCGCGCCACGAATTGCCGCCAGCGGACTTTTCAACTCATGAGTTAACGCGTAGACATACTGCTCAATATAGTTTTTCCCTTCCAGCTTCACGCGCATACTTTCCAGCGCCTGCGCTAACTTACGCAGCTCGCTACTGCCGAGTTCAGGAAGCGGAACGGGCTTATTGTCGGTAACGGAATCAGCATAACGAGTGAGTCGGGCAATGGAGTGGTTGATCCACCAAACCATTCCTGCGCCGATTACCAGCGCAATTCCCAGCAAAATGGCGCTCGCCCATAAAATTCGCCGCTCGCTGCGTTTAATCACCGGCGCCATCGCCGCGTTCGGTTTGCCTACGCTCAAAACGCCAACCAGCCGCGTGCCGTCCATAATAGGTGCGGCAACATACATCACAGAACTTTCGGGATCGGCAGGATTTTGCAACGTACTGCGCGCACCATACTGACCACGCAACGTTAGCCATACGTCATTCCAGCGCGAATAATCCTGCCCGACGGCTTTATTGGCCGAATCAAACAATACTTTGCCCTGCGCATCAGTCATATAGACATGATATTCATTGCGCACTTTGTTGATGCCGCTGATATTGGCGCGAAACGGGCGATTTTGTAGCTGGTTAAATGCCTGCGCCAACTGCCCATGCGTTGGGTCACCAGAGAGCAAATCGGCACGCGCCAGCTCCGCCAGCAACGTTGCCGTATCGATCAACGTCCCTTCCGTCGCCCTTCGCACGCCCGGTTTAACTTCTTTGACAAAAATAGCCAGTACGAACCAGGCGGCTACCGCCACCAGTAAAAAATACCCCAGCAACAGCCGCATGCCGATACGCATTACAGGCTCCTCAGGCTGTATCCCATGCCGCGATGGGTATTGATCGGCGAAAGCTCGGGATTAATAGCGCGCAGTTTGGCACGCAGCGTTTTAATGTGAGTATCGACAGTGCGATCGTAGGTGTCCTGCGCATCTTCCCAGACGCTATCCATCAGTTGCTGACGGGACCAGACGCGGCCCGGCGACTTGAGTAACGTTTTCAGCAACAAAAACTCATACCGTGTTAGCGTTAACGGCGTGTCAAACCAGCTGATCTGCGCCGCGGGTTCATTCAATTCAAAATGACCAATACGGATGACGGGAGACGGCGTTGAGAACTTCTTCACCCGACGCAGTAAAGTGCGCACTCTGGCGCACACTTCGCGGGGTGAAAACGGTTTAGCCACGTAGTCGTCAGCGCCAATTTCCAGTCCAAGCAGGCGATCCACCTCTTCACTACGGGCTGTCAGGAACAGTACAGGTAGCGCCGGATGGATCACCAGCAACTGACGGCACAATTCAAAGCCGCTGATATCCGGCAGACCTACATCGAGAATAATGACGTCGGGAATCTGCTGGCGTGCTTTATCCAGCACCGGCAAGCCTCGCTCAAAGACCTCGACGGCAAAACCTTCCTGCTGCAACATGTAGACCAGCGTGTCGGCTATCCCTTGCTCGTCTTCCACTAACCAGACCGTTTCCCGTTGCATATATCGCCTCTGTTATTGCCGCCACGGCATGACAGGCACCGCGCTAATCGCGTTTTTCGGTGACCCATCAACAACTTTGTCGGAGTAGGCCAGGTAAGCGAGCGCGTTGCGTTTGGCGTCATAGAAGCGTACGACCTGTAACGACTTAAAGACCAGCGACGTACGTTTTTTGAATACCACTTCGCCCTGAGCTTTGCCGTTTTTAATGCGCTCTGACAGTTCAATTGGCCCGACTTGCTGGCAGGAAATAGCCGCATCGGAAGTATCTTCCGCCAGGCCCAATCCCCCTTTAATACCGCCGGTTTTTGCCCGACTCACATAACAGGTGACATTTTTCACATCGGGATCGTCAAAGGCTTCTACGACAATTTTGTGATCCGGGCCGATCATTTTAAATACGGTATCGACCGAACCAATTTCTTCCGCATGTGCCAATGGCCCCAGCATTATCAGGCTTAAAGACAGGATCAAATGCTTGTATTTCATATTGTTACCATTTTTATAAGTTACACAGAGCAATTAGTTCGTCACGGTAAATAACATATTGATTAAGAACAAAATCTCAACACTTTTATTTCCGTCAAGACCTAAAACATACTCTGCTAAGAAAAAAACACTGAATGCTAAAACAGCAAAAAATGCTATTATCCAATTACCTGATGTCAGGTGCTCGTTGTGAAAGGATGAGGATATTTTATGGATCAGGCCGGCATTATTCGCGACCTTTTAATCTGGTTGGAAGGTCATCTGGATCAGCCACTGTCGCTCGACAATGTAGCGGCGAAAGCAGGTTATTCCAAGTGGCACTTACAGAGAATGTTTAAAGATGTCACTGGCCATGCTATTGGCGCGTATATTCGTGCTCGTCGTTTGTCGAAATCGGCGGTTGCACTACGCCTGACCGCGCGCCCAATTCTGGATATTGCGCTGCAATACCGCTTCGACTCTCAACAGACATTTACTCGTGCATTCAAGAAGCAGTTTGCCCAGACTCCCGCACTTTACCGCCGTTCTCCTGAATGGAGCGCCTTTGGTATTCGCCCACCGCTGCGTCTGGGTGAATTCACCATGCCAGAGCACAAATTTGTCACGCTGGAAGACACGCCGCTGATTGGCGTAACTCAGAGTTACTCCTGTTCACTGGAGCAAATCTCTGATTTCCGCCATGAAATGCGTTATCAGTTCTGGCACGATTTTCTCGGTAATGCGCCGACTATTCCGCCAGTACTTTACGGCCTGAATGAAACGCGTCCAAGCCAGGATAAAGACGACGAGCAAGAGGTGTTCTACACGACTGCGTTGGCTCAGGAGCAAGCAGACGGCTATGTACTGACGGGGCATCCGGTGCTGTTGCAGGGCGGCGAATATGTGATGTTTACCTATGAAGGGCTGGGGACAGGCGTGCAGGAATTTATCCTGACGGTGTACGGAACCTGTATGCCGATGCTGAACCTGACGCGCCGTAAAGGTCAGGATATTGAGCGATACTATCCGGCAGAAGATGCCAAAGCGGGAGATCGCCCAATTAATCTGCGCTGCGAACTGCTGATTCCAGTACGTCGTTAACGCTGCAGCTCGTCTAATGCAGGGGCGTCCAGATGCGAGATATCCCCTGCGGTTTCAACGACCCAACCAGACGCCAGCCACAGGCTTTCCTGATAATCCACGCGCGAAATAGAACAGTTACGCAGACGTAAGCGGCGTTCTGCCCATGCAGGTAGGCCCAGAATAGTACTCACCAGGCATCCCAGCGCGATACCGTGGCTCACCAGTAGCGGTCGACTTCCCTGTGGCAAATCCCGACAAGATTCCAGTGCAGCATGGACGCGCTCGCTCAGTTCCTGCATTGACTCGCCTTCAGGAATACGCCCGTCAACAGTGCCATTTACCAGTTGGCGACGCCAGTTCTCTTCTTCTTCGGTCAGAGAGTCGATATGTCTTTTTTCCAGCACGCCCATATTTAATTCACGCAGGCGGGAATCAAAGATTATGTCACAGCCGCAAGCCTGAGCGATGATTTCCGCCGTGCGCCGGGTGCGACCTAAATCGCTACTGATGATATGTGTGATTCCAAGCTCTTTGGCACGTGCCGCCACCTGCATTGCTTGTTGCTCACCTTTGGCAGTCAGTGGGCTATCAGACTGACCCTGAATACGTCGCTCGGCGTTCCACTGCGTTTCACCGTGGCGGACTAGGTATACCTGTAACATGCTTTTTTTCCGTATACTGCTGTAACGTTAATTTTTGAGTAATCCTGATTATGCACCATGTTGTCTGTGCGACCACCAATCCCGCTAAAATTCAGGCCATTCTGCAGGCATTTCACGAGATCTTCGGCGAAGGATCCTGCCACATTGAGTCCGTTGCCGTCGAGAGCGGCGTACCGGAACAACCCTTTGGCAGTGAGGAAACGCGCGCTGGCGCACGAAATCGGGTAGAAAATGCCCGCCGTTTACATCCAGAGGCCGATTTTTGGGTGGCGATTGAAGCGGGCATTGATGGTGACAGCACCTTCAGTTGGGTGGTCATTGAAAACGCCAGCCAACGTGGCGAGGCGCGTTCGGCTACTTTGCCGTTGCCTGCGGTGATTCTGCAGAAAGTGCGTGAAGGCGAGGCGCTCGGCCCCGTGATGTCGCGTTATACCGGTATTGATGAGATTGGTCGTAAGGAAGGAGCCATCGGCGTGTTTACCGCCGGGAAACTCACTCGCGCCAGCGTTTATCATCAGGCGGTGATTCTGGCGCTAAGTCCGTTTCATAATGCCGTGTATCAGCCATTATAAACCGGATAAGGCGTTCACGCCGCATCCGGCATTCGGTACACAATGCCTGATGCGACGCTGACGCGTCTTATCAGACCTACCAAACATATTGAAATTGCTGGTATTTGTAGGACGGATAAGGCGTTCACGCCGCATCCGGCATTCGGTGCACAATGCCTGATGCGACGCTGCCGCGTCTTATCAGGCCTACAAAATCAATCGCTTTTCAGCAACACGTCTTCCAGCCACTGGCGCAGCTCAACGGGGGCGGCTTTCAGACTGTTAGATCCACGCGTAATGGTCGCGATGCCCGCGCCGAGTTCATTTTTTAACTCGCGCTGGCTCATTTCACCACGCAGCAACTCTTCGACGATACGCACGCGAGTCCCCAATGCTTCGCGCTCATCTGGCGTCAGCATCAGATTTAACAACGGTAAATGGAGATCGTTTTCGTAGGCATTCTTAAGCAGGTCGACAAAACGTAACCACTCCTGGTGACGCTGTTCTGCCATCGCTGCTGAATAGGGTGATTGTTGGGCCATAATATGTCGCCATTGTTAGCGGGGGAAGCAAAATGCCTCCCCCGGTTGTACTCGCTAAAGAGTACGATAGCATATCATAAAGGTTCAAATC
Source organism: Escherichia sp. E10V5 (assembly GCF_004212315.1). Classification (NCBI taxonomy): domain Bacteria; kingdom Pseudomonadati; phylum Pseudomonadota; class Gammaproteobacteria; order Enterobacterales; family Enterobacteriaceae; genus Escherichia; species Escherichia sp. E10V5. The sequence goes on along the minus strand of NZ_RHJM01000003.1, from coordinate 390,090 downwards.
AGTAACGGCGTCCCCATTCCGTAGCGCTCAAAAGCGTGGGCTTATCGCCCATGAAATAGCGATAGTACGCGTCATAAGCCAGCACATTTTTCACATAACCGCGCGTCTCGGAGAACGGAATACTCTCGACAAACGCCACTGCGTCGATACGCCCGGCGCTGTTACCAAGCCACGTGCGCACCCGCCCTGGACCGGCGTTATAAGCTGCCGAGGAGAAAATGCGGTTATTGCCAAATTGCTGATAAACATATTGCAGGTAACTGGTGCCAATGTTGATGTTCGTTTCCGGATCCAGCAATTGCCCAGGGCTGCTATAACCAGGAATAGAGAACATCTTCACCGTCTGAGTCGCCGTACCGGGCATAATCTGCATCAGGCCGCTGGCTCCTACCGGTGATTTCACTTTCGGATTCCAGGCGCTCTCCTGACGGGCAATCGCCATTGCATAGCTTTGTGGGATATCTTTGCCGTTGGTGTAACGTTCGAAGAGATCGTTGTAGGCCAGGGGGAATCGTTCTTCCAGATGATCCCACAATTTCCCGGCGATCGTCGCCTGAACACTGAGATCCCACCAGTGATTATTAAAGGCATAGCGTGCCAATTGCGCCTGCTCTGTTTTTGACTTGCTCTTCACCAGATTGGCCCACTCGCTACGTGCGGTGTTATCCATATTCCAGTACATTAACTCGCGCACGCGAGCCATCTCCGGCCCGAGGATCAGGGCGCTGTCAACGTTCTGCGGCGCTTTATCAATCTTTAGTTGATACTCTTCGCCAATACGTTGCGCAGCGACCATCGGGTAAAATCCACGCTGTTGCATGAGTTGATGCAAAATCTCTTTTGCTTCAGCTTCACGCCCGCGTTCCAGCAGTATATCCGCCTGCCAGTAGCGCCATTCATCTTTATCTTTCGCCTCTATTGGCAGACGCGCCAGCCAGGTATTCAGACCACGGCGATCGCCAGTGCCAAGCGCCATCCGCACGCGGCGTTCAATTAACGACGTGGATTGCGAACGCATAATCGCGTCATCACGCCATTTCGCCTGTTCGTCGGTAACATCGTTGCCCATCAGACGCCAGGCGACGATATCACGCAGCTCCTGAATCTGATCTTCATTAAGCTGCTGTGCCTGGGCAAGTGAAGGGATCATCAGTCGTGCGTTTTCAGCATCCTGACGCGCCACGCTGGCAAATGCCACCGCCGCCATCTGACGGGTAAAATCGGTCGCGCCGGTGGATCGCGCGAAGGTCAGCACAGTATTAGGATCATTCGCCAGCGAAATGATTGCCGAAGCAATAGTCTGGTAATCGGCAGGCATTTGCCCTGCCAGCACCGTCACCAGCCCGGTATTGCCTGCTTTCATCGCAAGGCGGATACGCTCTAAATAAGCCAGGGGTTCTTGTTTGCCGGACGCTCGCCAGACGCTAAATAACTTGTCACAAGCGTTAGGCTGGCTCTTTCCGGTTAGCCACAGCTCTTTCGCCCCCTGCCAGGCTTCTTCACTCTGCCCGGTGTTCCATTTTGCATAGTAGTAATTACACTGGGCTTCGGTTGTGCCTGGCTTTTCCGGGCTAAAGGCTAACAAGCCACGCCAGTCTTCACGCCGCGCCAGTTCATTGACGAAACGAGATTGCAGCGTGCGAGCGGGAGGAAGCGTAGGGTTAGCGCGAACAAAATTAGTGACCGTCACCGCCGGTTGATTCATCAGGTCATCGGTGATCTGGCGATATTCCAGGTAGGGGTATAACGGGTAATCCTTCAGGGATGGCATCATTTGTTCGACCACATCCATTTGTCGGTTATCCCAGGCCTGCTTGATTTGCGCGTAACGGCTACGCTGCTCATCCAGTGAGTCGGCTCGCGCCACGCTGCTGACCGTCAGCAGACAGACACCGGCAGCCAACAGCCGCCAGGTAACTTGTTTGGCTTTTTCCACAAGCGCACCCTCTAAGTGTAAATACATCAATGCAGCATCATGCCGCGTAATAGATTTATGCTAACCAGTCATTGCCGTTTACGCCACGTTACGGACACTTTTTTACTTTTATACTCTAAATAATTCGAGTTGCAGGAAGGCGATAAGTGAGTGAGTCCCCAGGAGCTTACAGAAGTAAGTGACTGGGGTGAGCGAGCGTAAGCGCAGCACATGCAACTTGAAGTATGACGAGTATACTGCGAAGGTGATCGACCAACTGGGATTAGGCGGGGAAAAAGGCTACACTTCGCCTTTGAAAACTCATCATCACGATAAACATAGAGGCGAAGTCCAACGTGGCTCAATTCGTTTATACCATGCATCGTGTCGGCAAAGTTGTTCCGCCGAAACGTCATATTTTGAAAAACATCTCTCTGAGTTTCTTCCCTGGGGCAAAAATTGGTGTCCTGGGCCTGAACGGCGCCGGTAAGTCCACCCTGCTGCGCATTATGGCGGGCATTGATAAAGACATCGAAGGTGAAGCGCGTCCGCAGCCAGACATCAAGATTGGTTACCTGCCGCAGGAACCGCAGCTCAACCCGGAACACACCGTACGTGAGTCCATTGAAGAAGCCGTTTCTGAAGTGGTTAACGCCCTGAAACGTCTGGATGAAGTGTATGCGCTGTATGCCGATCCGGATGCCGATTTTGACAAGCTGGCCGCTGAACAGGGCCGTCTGGAAGAGATCATTCAGGCTCACGACGGTCATAACCTGAACGTACAGCTGGAGCGTGCGGTGGATGCGCTGCGTCTGCCGGACTGGGACGCGAAAATCGCTAACCTCTCCGGTGGTGAGCGTCGTCGCGTGGCGTTGTGCCGTCTGCTGCTGGAAAAACCAGACATGCTGCTGCTCGACGAACCGACCAACCACCTGGATGCCGAATCCGTGGCCTGGCTGGAACGCTTCCTGCACGACTTCGAAGGCACCGTTGTGGCGATTACCCACGACCGTTACTTCCTCGATAACGTTGCGGGCTGGATCCTCGAACTTGACCGCGGTGAAGGTATTCCGTGGGAAGGCAACTACTCCTCCTGGCTGGAGCAAAAAGATCAGCGTCTGGCGCAGGAAGCTTCTCAAGAAGCGGCGCGTCGTAAGTCGATCGAGAAAGAGCTGGAGTGGGTACGTCAGGGTACTAAAGGCCGTCAGTCGAAAGGTAAAGCACGTCTGGCACGCTTTGAAGAGCTGAACAGCACCGAATATCAGAAACGTAACGAAACCAACGAACTGTTTATTCCACCTGGACCGCGTCTGGGCGACAAAGTGCTGGAAGTCAGCAACCTGCGTAAATCCTACGGCGATCGCCTGCTGATTGACTCCCTGAGTTTCTCGATCCCGAAAGGGGCAATCGTCGGGATCATCGGTCCGAACGGCGCGGGTAAATCGACCCTGTTCCGTATGATCTCCGGTCAGGAACAGCCGGACAGCGGCACCATCACTTTAGGTGAAACGGTGAAACTGGCGTCTGTTGATCAGTTCCGTGACTCAATGGATAACAGCAAAACCGTTTGGGAAGAAGTTTCCGGCGGGCTGGATATCATGAAGATCGGCAACACCGAGATGCCAAGCCGCGCCTACGTTGGCCGCTTTAACTTTAAAGGGGTTGATCAGGGTAAACGCGTTGGTGAACTTTCCGGTGGTGAGCGCGGTCGTCTGCATCTGGCGAAGCTGCTGCAGGTTGGCGGCAACATGCTGCTGCTCGACGAACCGACCAACGACCTGGATATCGAAACCCTGCGCGCGCTGGAAAACGCCCTGCTGGAGTTCCCGGGCTGCGCGATGGTTATCTCGCACGACCGTTGGTTCCTCGACCGTATCGCAACGCACATTCTGGATTACCAGGATGAAGGTAAAGTTGAGTTCTTCGAAGGTAACTTTACCGAGTACGAAGAGTACAAGAAACGCACGCTGGGCGCAGACGCGCTGGAGCCGAAGCGTATCAAGTACAAGCGTATTGCGAAGTAATGCGTAAAATGCCGGATGCGGGCGCACCAGCATTGCATCCGGTATTAGTTAAATGATTAATGGGAGGCAAGTTCCCGGAAAAAGGCAGGATTTTCTTTAATTGTGGCAAGTACTTTGGCTGCCAATCCCGTTGGATTTCTTCGCTTCGATTCCCAGCTTTTAATGGTGTCCACACTGGTTCCCAGAGCTTTTGCCATCTCACTTTGCGAAACGTTGAGTTGCTCACGAATAGCTTTAACATCCGCAATTTCGTAGCGGGTCACCCGTGCAGGTTCTTTTAAACCTTGTTTAATCTCGACAGCCTCTTCCAGAGAGGTTTTCAACTCATCAAAAAAACTCATTTTATACCTCGCCTTTGAGCAGTTTCGTCAACTTCTTTAGTTGAGCTTTTTCCGTATCTGTCAGACTGTCTTTGGCATTTTTTGGATAGGCCATAATCAAATAAATAATCTCTTCCGTCGCCAGAAAGTAAATTATTCTGACACTGCTACTTTTTCCCTGTGAACCCGCAGCCATTCGGACTTTACGCAATCCACCAGTCTGCTGAATGAGATCACCTTTATCGGGAGTTCCGATGAGTTCTTTTTGTAATTCCTTTAATTCATCATCGGTTGCAATCTGCTTGATCTGACGCGTAAACATTGGCGTCTCTATAAATATTATCGCCTTGCCCATTACCCCTCCCTGGCAGGTACATTGTACACCAAAATGGAGTACTAAGTACACTTTTGAATCAGTAATCACACTCAACATCTTATAAAGATGATTATCCCTGCTCCCCCATCATCTCCCGCACCAGCTCCACGCAGCGCAGGAAACGGCTGTCGTAATCGTCCTCTTCAACCCGCACGAATTCGATATTGTTCTCTTCCAGCATCTCCACCAGCAAGTTCTGGAACTCTTTGCGATCCACCGAACTGCCGAGGCTGCGTAAACCATCCGCCACCCACGGAGTGTTGTTCTCCAGCAGGATCACCAGATCAAAACGGTATTCATCGATCAGCGCCTGCACGAACGGATGCTCGCGTCCTTCGTACTTTTTGCAGAACGCCTGAGTAGTCACAAAATCAGTGTCGATAAACGCCACTTTATTGGCATATTTTACTGCAAAATCAATATATTGTGCGTGTCCCAGCGCGATTTTATCGTAGTCGGAATACTGTAATGCAATCTCATCGCCGCCAAGATGCGAAAAGACATAATCACGACCAAATTCCCACGCACTGGTGGTGTTGAAGATATTGGCGAGTTTGTTTACCAGGGTGGATTTACCGCTCGACTCGCCGCCGAGGATCGCCACGGTGCGCACAAAAAACGGCTTCACTTCGGTAGGAATATATTCCCAGTAGCGGAACGGGTTTTCGCGGATCTGCGCACCGCTGATACTCATAAAGGTGCGTTTCGGGTCGATCAGCACCGTCTCGATCCCCAGATGTTCCATATACTGCGGCGCGTCGGCTTCTTCCGAGGTGTAGATCAGATCCGGCTGGATCCCCTTTTCAGCCATAAACTTTTTGATGCCGTTGCTCCACACATCCCAGCCGTGCGGATACGGCTCCATGCCCTCTTCGTTAAAGGCATGAATACGAATGTTTTTTTGATACTTAAAGGTTTGCAATAACCAGCGCAGACGATCCGGCACGGTCGGCTGCTGCGACATGGCACTGTCTTCGAACAACGCGCGGTCACGGGTATCGTCAAAGCCCATAATGATATGCAGCTCGTCAACCTGGCTACAGGCGCGCTGGATAAGGTAGATATGTCCGGTATGCAGTGGGTAGAACTTACCGAATACAACGCCGATCGTTTTCTTCTGCCGTGGAAACTCAAGCCCCAAAAAACGGTGCAACGCCTCCAGCTTTTGCGCGCTGGGGCTTTTGATTTTGGCATTCAGTAACTGGCTTAAATACCCTTTGGTCATACCGCTGGCATCAGCTACCTGCTGTAGCGTGCAGCCCTGTTGCTTGATGGCAGTTTTCAGGTAATCAAATGACGACATATCTCCCTCCGTATCTCTCATTATAAGTCGTCGAACACGCTAAGCGCGTCGGAGAGTTTTTTAACGCCAAAAATCTGCATCCCTTCCGGCGCTTTTTTCGGTACGTTAGCCGCCGGAACAATCGCCCGCCGAAAACCGTGTTTCGCCGCTTCCGAGATTCGTTCCTGGCCGCTGGGCACCGGGCGGATCTCCCCTGCCAGCCCGACTTCACCAAATACCACCAGATCCTGCGGTAGCGGTCTGTCACGCAGACTGGAAACCATCGCCAGCAGTAACGCTAAGTCGGCACTGGTTTCGGTTACCTTCACGCCGCCGACCACGTTCACAAACACATCCTGATCGGCCATTTGCAGGCCGCCGTGACGGTGCAGCACCGCCAACAGGATCGCCAGACGGTTTTGTTCCAGCCCTACTGCCACGCGGCGTGGATTCGCCATCATCGAGTGATCGACCAGCGCCTGAATCTCCACCAGCAGTGGACGCGTTCCTTCCCATACCACCATCACTGAACTACCAGAGGTCACTTCATCGCCACGGCTTAAAAAGATGGCTGAAGGGTTGCTGACTTCACGCAGCCCCTGTTCGGTCATCGCAAATACGCCCAGCTCATTCACCGCGCCGAAGCGGTTTTTATGGCTGCGCAAGGTGCGAAAACGGGAGTCGGCATCGCCGTCCAGAAGCACCGAACAGTCGATACAGTGTTCCAGCACTTTAGGGCCAGCCAGCGAACCATCTTTGGTTACGTGCCCCACCATGACAATCGCCACACCGCGCGTTTTGGCGAAGCGCGTCAGATAAGCCGCTGTTTCACGCACCTGCGCCACGCTGCCTGGCGATGACTGAACATCCGCCATATGCATCACCTGGATCGAGTCAATTACCATCAGCTTCGGTTGCTCTTCTTCGGCAATCAGGCAGATCTGCTCGATGCTGGTTTCCGACAACATATTGAGATTGTCAGTCGGCAGGCCAAGGCGATGAGCGCGCATTGCCACCTGTTGCAGCGACTCTTCGCCAGTGACATACAGCGTTTTCATCTGCTGCGCCAGTTTGCACAGCGTTTGCAGTAGCAGCGTGGATTTCCCGGCACCTGGGTTACCGCCAATCAGAATGGCGCTTCCCGGCACAACGCCGCCGCCTAATACGCGGTCGAACTCTTTAAATCCGGTGGAAAAACGCGGCAGCTCTTCAAGGCTGATATCGGAGAGTTTCTGGACTTTAGCCACTCCGGCGCTACCGGCATAGCCACTCAGACGCTCGTTACGCGCCACCGTTGGCGACGCAGCAAGACGCACCTCGGTGATGGTGTTCCAGGCATGACAGGCGCTGCACTGCCCCTGCCAGCGCGGATAATCGGCCCCGCATTCATTACAAACAAAGGCGCGTTTTGGAGCTTTTGCCACGGTGTACCTCGTTAATGCTGTGCCGCCCGCAGGATGACGGGCGGGCAATTACTTCTGATTCAGGCTGCCAGAGAGGATGCAGAATACCCCCATCAAGTCAGCGTGACGGATGGTGACTTCCGTCTTTTCATTCACTTTTGGCTTGGCATGGTAGGCAATCCCCAGCCCTGCCGCTTTGATCATCGGCAGGTCATTGGCTCCATCGCCAATCGCCACGGTCTGCGCCAGCGGGATTTCATACTCCTGCGCGAGGCGAGTCAGAGTTTTCGCTTTGTACTGCGCGTCTACGATGTCGCCGATCACATTGCCGGTAAATTTACCGTCCATGATCTCCAGTTCATTGGCTACCACGGCTGTCAGGCGCAGCTTGTCGCGCAGGTATTCAGCAAAGAAAGTAAAGCCGCCGGAGGCAATCGCCACTTTCCAGCCCAGCGTTTCTAGCTTCAGCACCAGTTGCGTTAAGCCTGGCATCAGCGGCAGATTTTCACGCACCTGTTGCAGAATATTGGCGTCAGCGCCTTTCAGCGTCGCCACGCGGCTGCGCAGGCTGGCGGTAAAATCGAGTTCGCCGCGCATCGCCCGTTCGGTTACTTCCGCCACCATCTCGCCCGTTCCAGCCAGTTTGGCAATTTCATCAATACATTCTATCTGGATGGCGGTGGAGTCCATGTCCATCACCAGCAAACCCGGCGCGCGCAGGTGCGGGATTTTCCCCAACGGCGCGACATCCAGTTGAGCTTCATGGGCCAGACGCGTAGCCCGGGCGGTGAGTGAACCTGCCAGACGAATCACCTGATAATCTTCCACGCACCAGGCGGCAACAATCACCATTGCCGCGCCCAGTTTGCTCTGGTATTGGGTCAGACGTTGTTTATCCAGCCCACGACCATACAGCAGCCAGCCGCTACGACCTGCGTGGTAATCCAGTGGCATCACTTCATCACCACTTAATGAAAGAGGCAGACCCGGCCATAAAGAGACATCTTCAGGCAGGTCGCACCAGGTAATGTTAGGCATTAAGGCTCCTGTAAAATCGTTCGAAGCAGGGAAAATAACGCATGAGGCTACCTTGTATCCATTGCTTCTGGCAACATTAAGTCTCAAATTTTCAACGGGTGGAATATGGCTCGCACAAAACTAAAATTCCGGCTGCATCGGGCAGTGATTGTCCTGTTCTGTCTCGCGTTGTTAGTCGCACTAATGCAGGGAGCATCATGGTTTAGTCAAAACCACCAGCGACAGCGTAATCCACAGCTGGAAGAACTGGCCCGTACCCTGGCGCATCAGGTAACCCTGAACGTTGCGCCGCTGATGCGTACCAACTCACCTGATGAAAAACGCATTCGGGCGATCCTCGATCAGTTGACGGACGAAAGTCGCATCCTCGACGCGGGTGTGTATGACGAACAAGGCGATCTTATCGCCCGCGCAGGCGAAAGCGTCGAGGTGCGCGACCGACTGGCGCTCGACGGTAAAAAAGCAGGTGGCTATTTTAACCAGCAGATTGTCGAACCGATTAAGGGGAAAAATGGACCGCTCGGCTATCTGCGCCTCACGCTCGATACCCATACGCTCGCCACCGAAGCCAAACAGGTGGATAACACCACCAATATTCTACGCCTGATGCTGCTGCTCTCGCTGGCAATCGGCGTGGTGCTGACTCGCACACTGTTGCAGGGTAAACGTACCCGCTGGCAGCAATCGCCCTTCCTGTTAACCGCCAGCAAACCGGTACCGGAAGAGGAAGAAAGCGAGAAAAAAGAGTGACCCATTATTACAAGAAAGGAAATCGTTATGTCCACATTACGCCTGCTCATCTCTGACTCTTACGATCCGTGGTTTAACCTGGCGGTGGAAGAGTGTATTTTTCGCCAGATGCCCGCCACGCAGCGCGTTCTGTTTCTCTGGCGCAATGCCGACACGGTAGTGATTGGTCGTGCGCAAAACCCGTGGAAAGAGTGTAATACCCGACGGATGGAAGAAGATAACGTCCGCCTGGCACGGCGCAGCAGCGGTGGCGGCGCGGTGTTCCACGATCTCGGCAATACCTGTTTTACGTTTATGGCTGGCAAGCCGGAGTACGATAAAACCATCTCCACGGAGATTGTGCTTAATGCGCTAAACGCGCTCGGCGTCACCGCCGAAGCTTCTGGGCGCAACGATCTGGTGGTGAAAACCGCCGAAGGCGACCGCAAAGTCTCTGGCTCGGCCTATCGCGAAACCAAGGATCGCGGTTTCCACCACGGCACCTTGCTGCTCAATGCCGACCTCAGCCGCCTGGCAAACTATCTCAATCCGGATAAAAAGAAACTGGCGGCGAAAGGCATTACTTCAGTACGTTCCCGCGTGACCAATCTGACCGAGCTGCTACCGGGAATTACCCATGAGCAGGTTTGCGAGGCCATAACCGAGGCCTTTTTCGCCCATTATGGCGAGCGCATGGAAGCGGAAATCATCTCCCCGGACAAAACGCCAGACTTGCCGAACTTTGTTGAAACCTTTGCCCGCCAGAGTAGCTGGGAATGGAACTTCGGTCAGGCTCCGGCGTTCTCGCATCTGCTGGACGAACGCTTTACCTGGGGCGGCGTAGAACTGCATTTCGACGTTGAAAAAGGCCATATCACCCGCGCCCTGGTGTTTACCGACAGCCTTAACCCCGCGCCGCTGGAAGCTCTCGCCGGACGGCTGCAAGGCTGTCTTTACCGCGCGGATATGCTGCAACAGGAGTGCGAAGCGCTGCTGGTCGACTTCCCTGAACAGGAAAAAGAGCTACGGGAGTTGTCGGCGTGGATAGCGGGGGCGGTACGGTAACTCGCTCATTAAAATATCCAGGGAAGGAAATATGATCGATCTGGAGAACCAGGTACGGGAGATTATCAATTTAATGTTCAGCCAGGGTATATCCTGGCTAGCCGCCGTGCGTATCAGGCATAAATTATCGCTTGCTGAAGTAAGTAAAATGTTAGGTATCTCGATTAATTCTCTAAAACGGATCGAAAAGACGGAACGGCTTAGCTCAAATATCAAAAGCAAAATGGCAGGAATTTATGGTTGTCCGCCAGAGTTGCTGATATGCCCTTACTGGATGACGGTTGAACATAAATGAATAGATTCGTGAATAGATACTTGAATGGATTTTATTTCCTATCCATATGAAAAATAATAGTAAATCTATAAATCAGTTGCTATTGATGAATAGATACTAAAAAGCCGGAGCAGTCTCCCGCTCCGGCTTCACAAGGCAATCGCCTTTCAGCGAAACACAATTACTCTTTATCGCCCAGCAGAACGGATTCCAGTGCGATTTTGATCATGTCGTTGAAGGTGGTCTGACGCTCTTCAGCAGTGGTCTGCTCGTGAGTACGGATGTGGTCAGACACGGTGCAGATAGCCAGTGCTTTGGCACCAAACTCTGCAGCCACGCCGTAGATACCAGCCGCTTCCATTTCCACGCCGAGGATGCCGTATTTTTCCATCACGTCGAACATTTCGCCGTCCGGAGAGTAGAACAGGTCAGCGGAGAACAGGTTACCAACGCGAGCATCAACGCCCAGGGCTTTAGCTGCATCTACTGCGTTACGCACCATGTCGAAGTCAGCGATAGCCGCGAAGTCATGATCTTTAAAACGGATGCGGTTAACTTTGGAATCGGTGCAGGCACCCATACCGATAACGACGTCACGCAGTTTTACGTGCGGCAGAACAGCGCCACAGGAACCTACGCGGATAATTTTCTTCACGCCGAAATCGGTGATCAGTTCTTTGGTGTAGATGGAGCAGGACGGGATACCCATACCGTGACCCATTACGGAAATTTTGCGACCTTTGTAGGTGCCAGTGAAGCCCAGCATACCGCGAACGTTGTTCACTTCACGAGCATCTTCAAGGAAAGTTTCAGCAATATACTTCGCACGCAGCGGGTCGCCTGGCATCAAAACTACGTCAGCGAAATCGCCCATTTCTGCATTAATGTGTGGGGTAGCCATTATTTTATCCTTTTTGTGACATAACAAAGGCGGAGTCAACGCTCCGCCCAAATCCATCAGAACATGGCTTTGCCATATTCCATATCAGAAGTACCAAAATATTTTGCCAGAGTCTGGCCGATATCCGCGAAGGTTTCGCGGTGACCCAGCGAACCCGGTTTTACTTTCGGGCCGTAAACCAGTACCGGAATGTGTTCACGCGTGTGGTCAGTACCGGTCCAGGTCGGATCACAACCGTGATCAGCGGTGAGGATCAGGATGTCGTCATCGCGCAGCAGAGACATCAGTTCCGGCAGACGGCGGTCGAACAGTTCCAGACCCGCAGCATAGCCTGCGACATCGCGACGGTGGCCCCAGGAAGAGTCGAAGTCAACGAAGTTGGTGAAGACGATGGTGTTATCACCCGCTTCCTTCATCTCTTTAATGGTGGCGTCAAACAGCGCGTCCAGGCCGGTCGCTTTCACTTTCTTGGTGATACCGCAGTTAGCGTAGATGTCCGCAATCTTACCGACAGAAACCACCTGACCATGTTTTTCATCAACCAGTTTCTGCAGCACGGTCGGTGCTGGCGGTTCAACGGCCAGGTCGTGACGGTTACCGGTACGCTGGAAGTTACCGGCTTTGTCGCCGATAAACGGACGAGCGATAACACGACCGATGTTGTAGCCGCCGTTGGTCAGCTCTTCACGGGCGATTTCACACAGTTCGTAGAGTTTATCCAGACCGAAAGTTTCTTCATGGCAGGCAATCTGGAACACGGAGTCAGCGGAGGTATAGAAAATCGGCTTGCCGGTTTTCATGTGCTCTTCGCCCAGTTGATCCAGGATGACCGTACCGGAAGAGTGGCAGTTACCGAGGTAACCTGGCAGGTTAGCGCGTTCAACCAGTTTATCCAGCAGCTCTTGCGGGAAGCTGTTTTCGTGATCGGAGAAGTATCCCCACTCAAACAGAACCGGGACACCGGCGATTTCCCAGTGACCGGACGGGGTATCTTTACCGGATGACATTTCGTGCGCCCATGCGTACGCGCCGATAACTTCAGCGTTGCCGTCCATTCCTGCCGGAATGAAACCGGTAGAACCTTCATGTGCTTTCGCCAGCCCCAGACGGGTCAGATTTGGCAGATTCAACGGGCCTTTACGACCGTTATCAGCTTCGCCTTTGGCACAGGCTTCTGCGATATGACCCAGGGTGTCAGCCCCGACGTCACCAAAGCGTTCTGCATCTTCTGTAGCGCCGATGCCGAATGAGTCCAGCACCATAATAAATGCACGTTTCATATGTTCTCCGTACTCAGTGCTTCAAATTTAAATGATCAGATCAGTATACCGTTATTCGCTGATACGACGATAGACAGTTGGTGTGCTTTCCGGTGCTTTATCGGCAAGTTTAATTGCCGCTTTCACCGCTTTCGCCGCTTCCTGCCAGCTGTTTTCGTCTTTCGCGTGGATAACCGCCAGCGGACGCTGACCGTCTACCTGGTCGCCCAGACGCGCCATATCAGTAAAGCCGACGCTGTAATCGATGGTGTCAGATGCCTGACGGCGACCGCCGCCCATCGCAACCACTGCCATTCCCAGCGCACGGGTATCCATTTCACTGACAAAACCTTCGGTATCAGCATAGACTGCTTTCGTCAGCATCGCTGTCGGCAGATACTTCGCGTAGTTCTCAACGAAGTCGGTCGGGCCTTTTTGTGCTGCCACCATACGACCAAAGACTTCTGCCGCTTTACCGTTGTCCAGCACCGCCTGCAATTTTGCGCGCGCTTCGGCGTCATCTTTCGCCAGTTTACCGGAGATAAGCATCTCCACGCACAGCGCCATCGTGACATCAAACAGACGCGGGTTACGATACTCACCCGTCAGGAACTGCACCGCTTCACGTACTTCAACCGCATTACCTGCACTGGAGGCCAGCACCTGATTCATATCGGTGAGCAGCGCGGTGGTGCGCACACCAGCGCCGTTAGCCACGCCAACAATCGCTTCGGCAAGGGCTTCAGAGAGTTCGTAGGTCGGCATAAACGCGCCGCTACCCACTTTCACGTCCATCACCAGCGCGTCCAGACCTTCCGCCAGTTTCTTCGCCAGGATCGAGGCGGTGATCAGCGGGATGGAGTCCACGGTTGCGGTAATATCGCGGGTCGCGTAGAAACGTTTATCTGCCGGAGCCAGTGAGCTGGTCTGACCGATAATCGCCACACCGACGTCTTTAATGATTTCGCGGAAACGGTTGTCATCCGGGAAGATGTCGAAGCCAGGGATGGATTCCAGTTTGTCGAGCGTGCCGCCAGTATGACCGAGGCCGCGACCGGAGATCATCGGAATGTAACCGCCGCAGGCTGCGACCATTGGCCCTAACATCAACGAAGTGACATCGCCGACGCCACCGGTGGAATGTTTATCAACAATCGGGCCATTCAGATGCAGGCTTTTCCAGTCGAGAACGGTTCCTGAATCTCGCATCGCCATGGTCAGCGAGACACGCTCCGGCATCGTCATATCGTGGAAGAAAATGGTCATCGCGAGAGCGGCAATCTGCCCTTCGGAGATAGTGTTGTCGCGAATGCCGTTGATAAAGAAACGAATTTCTTCATCACTCAGCGCATGACCATCACGTTTTTTACGAATAATTTCTTGTGCGAGAAACAAGGTAACCTCCCGTGGAAAAGAGTATGAGGCGGCTTTTGCCGGATGCGTCTACGCCTTATCCGGCCTACGGGTGATACGTCTCGTAGGCCGGATAAGCGCAGCGCATCAGGCGCAAAGCATCTTACTTAGTAGCTGCTGGCGCTCTTACCGTCGCCGTGGCCCAGCGCTTTCAGCAGGCTTGCCAGCAGGCTGGAAGCGCCAAAGCGGTAGTGACGCGCATCTGCCCAGTCAGCACCGAACAGCTCATCTGCGATGGCGAGATATTTCTGCGCATCTTCCGCAGTACGCACGCCACCCGCCGGTTTGAAACCAACGGTTTTCTCTACGCCCATATCACGGATCACTTCCATCATGATGCGCGCGCTTTCCGGCGTCGCATTCACTGCCACTTTACCGGTAGAGGTTTTGATGAAGTCGGCACCCGCTTTGATGGAGATTTCAGACGCTTTGCGGATCAGCGCTTCGTCTTTCAGTTCGCCAGTTTCGATGATCACTTTCAGCAGTACGTTCGCCGCCGCGCAAGCCTCTTTACAGGCTTTCACCAGATCAAAACCAACTTGCTCGTTGCCCGCCATCAGCGCACGGTACGGGAACACCACGTCAACTTCATCAGCACCGTAGGCGATTGCCGCACGGGTTTCTGCCAGCGCAATTTCAATGTCATCATTACCGTGTGGGAAGTTGGTTACCGTAGCAATACGGATTTCCGGGGTGCCCTGCTCTTTCAGCGTTTTGCGAGCAATCGGGATAAAGCGAGGATAGATACAGATAGCAGCGGTATTGCCGACCGGAGTTTTGGCCTGATGACACAGGGCGATCACTTTCTCGTCGGTGTCGTCGTCATTCAGGGTGGTCAGGTCCATCAATTTCAGTGCACGCAGGCTGCTTGTTTTCAGATCAGTCATTTCATTCTCCTGGCTTGTCGCCAATAAAATTCACCTTGCGAGTTTGTTAGTATTCTAACATCGACTCCGCAACACACTTCGATATACATCACAATTAAGAAAATCTACTTACAAATTTGCATTACGGTAATGCGATCTGGTTCAAATAATTCACTTTCAAATGAATGCACCGATGGTGACAAACGCATCAGGATCAAAGTGAACATCACGAAACTTCTTACAATGGCGCATCACCTTTGGCATAAAAGGAAAAGAAGATGCCCACTTCTCACGAGATTGCACTGCAACAACGTTGCCAGCAAATTGTCACAAGCCCGGTGCTTAGTCCGGAGCAGAAACGCCATTTTCTGGCGCTGGAAGCAGAAAACAATCAGCCTTATCCGCAGCTGCCTGCCGAAGCCCGCCGCGCGCTGGATGAAGGCGTAATCTGCGATATGTTTGAAGGTCATGCGCCGTACAAACCGCGCTATGTCTTACCCGATTACGCCCGTTTTCTGGCGAACGGTTCCGAATGGCTGGAGCTGGAAGGCGCGAAAGATCTTGATGACGCGCTCTCTCTGTTGACCATTCTTTATCATCATGTCCCTTCGGTCACATCGATGCCGGTCTACCTGGGGCAGCTGGATGCGTTGTTGCAACCGTATGTTAGAATTCTAACACAAGACGAGATCGACATTCGAATAAAACGTTTCTGGCGTTACCTCGACAGAACCCTGCCAGACGCCTTTATGCACGCCAATATCGGCCCGTCTGACTCGCCTATTACCCGAGCGATTTTACGCGCAGACGCAGAGCTGAAGCAGGTTTCACCGAACCTGACCTTTATCTACGATCCTGAAATTACCCCTGATGACCTGCTGCTGGAAGTGGCGAAAAACATCTGTGAATGTAGCAAACCGCACATCGCCAACGGTCCGGTGCATGATAAAATTTTCACAAAAGGGGGCTACGGGATTGTGAGCTGTTACAACTCACTGCCGCTGGCGGGGGGTGGCAGCACGCTGGTGCGCCTTAACCTGAAAGCCATTGCCGAGCGCAGTGAATCGCTGGAAGACTTCTTTACGCGCACTCTACCGCACTACTGCCAACAGCAGATCGCCATCATCGATGCGCGGTGTGAATTCCTCTATCAACAATCACACTTCTTTGAGAATAGCTTCCTGGTGAAAGAAGGGCTGATTAACCCTGAACGTTTTGTGCCAATGTTTG
The DNA here is from genome assembly GCF_004212315.1 of Escherichia sp. E10V5. Taxonomy (NCBI): domain Bacteria; kingdom Pseudomonadati; phylum Pseudomonadota; class Gammaproteobacteria; order Enterobacterales; family Enterobacteriaceae; genus Escherichia; species Escherichia sp. E10V5. Next base: position 373,995 of record NZ_RHJM01000003.1, on the reverse strand, counting down.
GCATGTATGGGCTGGCGGAAGCGGTTAACTTGCTGTGCGAGAAAGAAGGGATTGCCGCGCGCTACGGTAAAGAAGCCGCTGCAAATGAAGTGGGTTATCGCATCAGCGCGCAACTGGCGGAGTTTGTCGCCAATACCTCCGTGAAATATGGCTGGCAAAAACGCGCCATGTTGCACGCACAGTCGGGGATCAGTTCTGATATCGGCACCACGCCGGGCGCACGCTTGCCGTATGGCGATGAGCCAGATCCGATCACCCATCTGCAAACTGTCGCCCCGCATCATGCTTATTATTATTCCGGCATCAGCGACATTCTGACGCTCGATGAAACCATCAAACGTAATCCGCAGGCGCTGGTACAGCTTTGCCTCGGTGCCTTTAAAGCCGGAATGCGTGAGTTTACCGCCAATATCAGCGGTAACGATCTGGTTCGCGTTACCGGTTATATGGTGCGTTTGTCGGATTTAGAAAAATATCGCGCCGAAGGTTCACGCACCAACACCACCTGGCTGGGCGAAGAGGCCGCACGTAACACTCGTATTCTGGAACGCCAGCCGCGCGTGATAAGCCATGAACAGCAGATGCGCTTTAGTCAGTAAGATTATCCCCTTCTCCTGCGTTGACGGGCCAGGCAGTCGTCTGGCTCTGTTTTTGCAGGGCTGCAATCTGCGCTGCAAAAATTGTCACAATCCGTGGACGATGGGGCGCTGTAATGATTGCGGAGAGTGCGTGCCACAGTGTCCGCATCAGGCGTTGCAGATTGTTGACGGCAAAGTGCTGTGGAACGCTGTGGTCTGCGAGCAATGTGATACCTGCCTGAAGATGTGTCCGCAACATGCCACGCCAATGGCGCAATCCATGAGCGTGGATGAGGTGCTTAGCCATGTCCGCAAAGCGGTGCTGTTTATTGAAGGGATAACGGTGAGCGGCGGCGAAGCCACGACCCAGCTGCCGTTTGTAGTGGCGCTGTTTACTGCTATCAAAAATGATCCGCAACTGCGCCACCTCACCTGTCTGGTGGACAGTAACGGTATGTTGAGCGAAACCGGCTGGGAAAAATTACTCCCGGTTTGCGACGGCGCGATGCTCGATCTCAAAGCGTGGAGGAGCGCGTGCCATCAACAGCTAACCGGACGCGATAATCAGCAGATTAAGCGCAGCATCTGTTTGCTGGCAGAGCGCGGCAAGCTGGCGGAACTGCGTTTGCTGGTAATCCCTGGCCAGGTGGATTATTTGCAACACATCGATGAGCTGGCGGCGTTTATCAAGGGACTTGGCGATGTTCCGGTTCGCCTGAACGCGTTTCATGCCCACGGCGTCTATGGCGAGGCGCAAAGCTGGGCGAGCGCCACGCCGGAAGACGTTGAGCCGTTGGCTGATGCGTTACGGGAGCGCGGGGTGAGCCGGTTGATATTTCCGGCGCTGTATTTGTGACATGCCGGATGCGGCGTGAACGCCTTATCCGACACGAAAGACAAACTACCCACATACGTTAAACACCGCATACGTGTTATTAAGCAACACTTCGGCAATCTCATCCGCAGGTTCCGGGCGTAACTCGCAAAGCACAGCAAACACACGGGCAGCCTGCTCCGGGCGGTTAGGCTGCCCCTGAAAACCGTTGAGCGGCATATCCGGCGCGTCGGTTTCCAGCAACAACGATGCCAGCGGTAATTTTGCGATGACATCGCGGGTTTTACTGGCGCGTGGATAGGTGATAGTACCGCCTACGCCAATTTTGTAGCCCAGCTGTACAAACCGTTCGGCCTGCTGCAAGCTGCCGGAAAAACCGTGAACCACGCCAGTGCACGGCAAATCGTGACGCTTAAGATGCATCGCCAGTTTGTCGTGCGTGCGCCGTGAATGAAGGATCACCGGCAGAGCGTAGCGTTTCGCCAGTTTCAGTTGTTCGTCGAGCAACCACTGCTGCCTCTCAAATTGCGGATCGTCGCCAAAGAGATCCAGGCCGATCTCCCCCACCGCCACCACCTTCGCCGGACGCCTTTCCAGCGCCTGCTGTAACTGATCCAGCGATGCATCGTTATGTTTTTCCAACATACCCGGATGCAAGCCCAATGCGGCATACAGTGGCTGATAATTTTCCGCCAGTGCCAACACGCGGGCAAAATTTGCCGCCTCGGTTGCCGGAACAATGATCTTGCCTACGCCCGCTTGTGCCGCGCGTTGCAGGCTGGCCTCTTCATCGCCGCTAAACGGCGGGAAATCAAAATGGCAGTGGGTGTCGATAAAACGGCAAATCAAGCCAGATCCTCATTGTTAAATGTCGGGTCGTTCGCCTGCGGAGCGTCGCTCACTTCGGCAACCAGCGTATCGTTGGCGACTGGCGCAGGCGGAATGACTATCGATTCCGGCGTCACCACTGGCACCAGATGGCGGGTAAGCGGCGCTTTTTCAGTTAATAGCTTGCCAACCGTGGCGAGGAAATAACGACCGCATAAACGCCCAAGTTTATAGTCTTCGCGCAGTGCCGGAAGCCGACTACCGAGCGCAATACTATGCAATGGCTTCGGCGGATAAATTTCGAATATCCGCAGCTTGCCCGGTGGTTTCTCAATAAACTGCTGAATGTCACGATAGCTGGTTTCATGATGCTGCACCAGATTGACCAGCGGCTGCAGGCTACTGTCACCCAGCCAGCGTTCCATGCGCTTGAACCACTGCGGCGTGTAGTACATTTGTGACGGCACGGTGCGGATGACGACCAACGTTTTTGCTCCCTGCCTTGCCGCCTCTTTAACCGGAATCGCATCACTGATCCCACCATCCAGGTAGTTAATGCCTTCCAGCGACACTCCGCTACGATAAAAACCAGGTATCGCACTGGAGGCGCGAATCACATCCAGCCAGTTTTGTTTGGTTGGTAAAAAGTAATTCGGCGCGTAGTCATCCTGACGACAGGCACACATATAAAAGGATTTACCGCTGTCAAACAGCCGCGCGGCGGTGTCCATTTGCAACGGCATCTGGCTTGCGGTGGCCTCCACCAGCCAGTCGAGATCGATAAGATTTCCTCCACGTACAAAGCGCACTGGATCGAAAAATTCGCGTTTTGTGGTATAGCGCATGATGACTTTGCGCGCGTAACCGGGCTGATTGCAGATATATGCCGAAAGGTTCTGCGCCCCGGCAGATGTGCCGAGATAAAGATCGAAAGGATTAAACTGCGCGCGCATAAACTCATCCAGCACACCAGCCGTGAAAATTCCACGCTGCCCGCCGCCTTCGCACACCAGAGCAATTCGTCCAGGCTGGAACGGCCTTAGCGACAACGGCGCAATATTACCAAGCGTTACAGGTATTCGCTGCCCCACCTCTGCCTTCCTGTTTTTGTTGTGAAAGACTGACAAAGTAACGCAATTTATTATTCGCTAAAACCGCAAAAGCCAGTCCGCTGGACTGGCCTTGTATAAAATTTTCTTAATAGTTTGAAATCTAGGGTCGTTTTCGGCCCATAAACAAACTCACCAGGAACAGAATAATCCCGACGACAAAGACAATTTTAGCTGCGCCTGCAGCGGTACCGGCCAGACCACCAAACCCAAGTGCGGCGGCGATTAACGCGATAACCAGAAATATGATGCCCCAACGAAACATAAGCGTCTCCTTTACCATAGTTAATGTCACCGCTTGATATGAGCGTGAAAATCACTCAATGCGATATTTTTAGTGTGGTGCACATCGCGCCTCCCGACAAAGTTCGGGAGAACGAATTACGACGAATTACTTAGTTTTCAGATCATTTTTAACGCTTTTCACACCATCTACCGCTTTGGCGATACTTTCAGCACGGTCGCTTTGTGCCTGGGAATCGACGGTACCGGAGAGCTGAACCACACCGTCGGTGGTTTCAACTTTCACATGACGGGAAGGGACGATGTCATCCGCCAGTAGTTTGGCTTTGATTTCACTGGTGGTGGCGGTGTCACCCGCATAGCCCTTCACAGAACCTTCTTTAGCGTCGCGAACGTGCAGTTTGTCGCTGACAGAGGTCACGCCTTCAACGCCTTTCGCCACTTTCACAGCCTCTTCGGCCTGGGCCTGGCTTTCAACGAAACCACTCAGGGTCACCACTTTTTGATCGGTTTTGACAGAGATATCAGTGCTCTTGATGTTGTCATGATCCACCAAGGCCGCCTTCACTTTCGCGGTGATGGCGCTGTCATCCATGAAATTACCGACTTTATTCATAGAGCTATCGACTTTTTGCCCTGCGCTTTCATTGGTTGTCTGCGCGCTGTTTTCTGCGTAGGCAGAGCCGGTCGCGACGGCAGAGGTCAACATTACAGCCAGCAGAGTTTTCGAAATCTTCAGTCTTGTCATAGTCATCGATTTATTCCTGTATGTTTGCTCGTAATTTGAGCCAGGCAACACGAGGTTGCATTGCTGAAAGGGAGAGACTTCACCCTGTACAGAAGTCAATGGTCGCCATCACAAAAGCGATGAGTGATGAATAACGACCATTACAGCCTCTGAATCAGTTATTAATATCAATCGGATGACAGTTAACGGTTTTAAATACTGATATCTACGTATTGATCGGTATTTAAAGCCGTCAAAAATGTCATCACTTTGTTAAATATAGATCACAATTTTGAAACCGCTCGCCGTATCGACTAAAAAACGCGCAAACATAAGCAAAAGCGAATGTTTTAAGAACATTCCGCAAGCGGCTAATAAGGAAGGGAAATTGACAGGGCGCGGCGGTTACCGCGCCCTGGAGGCAAGAATTAATGCTCGCGGGTCTGGTGGAACTGAACGTCCGGGTAACGCTCCTGCGCCAAGCGCAGGTTGACCATGCTGGTAGCGATGTAAGCGAGGTTGTCGCCGCCATCCAGCGCCAGTTGGCTTTCGTTCTTACGCTTGAACTCTTCGAATTTCTTCGCGTCCGCGCATTCTACCCAGCGAGCGGTGGCGACGTTGACTGACTCATACACCGCTTCGACGTTGTATTCGCTCTTCAGGCGCGATACCACCACATCAAACTGCAGCACACCAACCGCACCAACGATCAGATCGTTGTTGGAGATCGGACGGAACACCTGCACCGCGCCCTCTTCGGAAAGCTGTACCAGCCCTTTGAGCAGCTGTTTTTGCTTCAGCGGATCTTTCAGCCGGATACGACGGAACAGTTCTGGCGCGAAGTTCGGAATACCGGTGAACTTCATCATCTCGCCCTGGGTAAAGGTGTCGCCGATCTGAATAGTGCCATGGTTGTGCAGACCAAGGATGTCGCCCGGATACGCTTCTTCAACATGCGAACGGTCGCCCGCCATAAAGGTCAGCGCGTCGGAGATCACCACATCTTTCGCGGTGCGCACCTGGCGCAGTTTCATGCCTTTTTCATATTTACCGGACACCACACGCATAAACGCCACGCGATCGCGGTGTTTCGGGTCCATGTTGGCCTGAATTTTAAATACGAAGCCGGTAAATTTATCTTCGCTCGCTTCTACGGTACGGGTATCGGTCTGACGCGGCATCGGCGCAGGCGCCCACTCCACCAGGCCATCCAGCATATGATCGACACCGAAGTTACCCAGCGCAGTACCGAAGAATACCGGGGTGATTTCGCCCGCAAGGAACAGCTCTTTGTCGAACTCGTTAGACGCGCCTTTAACCAGTTCCAGTTCGTCACGCAGTTGTTGTGCCAGATCTTCACCGACTGCTGCGTCGAGATCCGGGTTATTCAGCCCTTTAACAATGCGGACTTCCTGAATGGTGTGACCTTTACCGCTCTGATAGAGATAGGTTTCATCTTTATAAAGGTGGTACACGCCTTTAAACAGCTTGCCACAGCCGATCGGCCAGGTGATCGGCGCACAGCCGATTTTCAGCTCGTTCTCAACTTCATCGAGCAGTTCCATCGGGTCGCGGATATCACGGTCAAGTTTGTTCATGAAGGTGAGGATCGGTGTATCGCGCAGACGGGTAACTTCCATCAGCTTACGGGTACGATCTTCAACACCTTTTGCGGCGTCGATAACCATCAGGCAGCAGTCCACCGCGGTCAGAGTACGATAGGTATCTTCCGAGAAGTCTTCGTGCCCCGGGGTGTCGAGCAGGTTAACCAGGCAATCCTTATAAGGGAACTGCATCACAGAAGTGGTAATAGAGATACCACGCTGCTTTTCCATTTCCATCCAGTCCGACTTGGCGTGCTGGTTAGAACCACGGCCTTTTACCGTACCGGCGGTCTGAATGGCCTGTCCGAACAGCAGCACCTTCTCGGTGATGGTAGTCTTACCGGCGTCCGGGTGAGAAATAATGGCAAAAGTGCGGCGCTTCGCCACCTCTTGCAAATAAGGAGACAACGTCATAATTCTTTCTTCTTGAGTAAGCGGCATCGCGCCGCGCTTGTTGAAAACGAAAAATTGCGGCTATTTTACCCATCAACGGGGGGGAGGCAATCAGTGTTTACACAGGAGCTGCTCCAGTTCGTGCAACGAAGAGACGGTCCAGGTGGGCGCGATGCCTTCTGGTTGCTCGCGATTGTGCGCATTCAGCCAGCAGGTCGCAAGCCCGGCGTTGATGCCACCGAGAATATCGGACTCGGCAGTGTCGCCAACCATCAGCACGCGTGAACGGTCAGGATTGCCCGCCTGTTCCAGCGCATAATCGAAAATTTTCTTATTCGGTTTGGCAACGCCAACTTCTTCGGAAATCACCAGCAAATCGAAGTAATCACGCAGGCCCGTGCGTTCCAGACGCACTTGCTGCAAGGCGCTAAAACCGTTGGTGATGATGCCGATTTTGGCGTTGCCACGAATGGCGTTAAGCAGGGAAACCGCGCCCGGCAGCGGCGTGCAGATTTCTGCCATCGCATTAATAAAGGCATCGTTGAGTTTACCCGGCTCGACGTTCAGCCGTTCGGCCCAACTTTCAAAACGCCCGTGCTGAAGCTGTAATGAAGTGATCGCGCCGTTTTGATAATCCACCCACAGTGGCTTGTTAACGGCCTGATAGTCCTGAAAATCTTCAGCGGTAAAGGTGACGCTGTAGTCAAGAAACATCCGCTGCAAGCCGGTGAATGAGTCAAAGGTAAACAGCGTTTCATCGGCATCAAAGAAAATCCAGTCCCACTTCATTATTCCACCTTGTCTTACATACTGATTGGCAACGCCATGATGATGGCGTCTTCGCGACCGTCCGTGGTGGGGTAGTAATTGCGGCGAATCGTCGCCTCGTTAAAGCCTAAACTTTCGTACAGGGCAATGGCGGCAGCGTTTGAAGCACGGACTTCCAGCCATAGCGTCGCCACGCCGCGTTTTTCCAGTTCGTCGATCAGATGTTCCAGCAGCGCCCTTCCCAGCCCCTGACGCTGATAGTCGGGATCGACCGCAATATTGAACAATGTAGCTTCATCCAGCACCACTTGCGTAATCGCAAACGCCGCCATTTTGCCGTTTTGCGTTAACTGAAAGTTGAGATAACGCTCGCCCTGATTGCTGGCAAACGTTTTTTCACTCCACGGAAAGGCGTGGGCGCGTTGTTCAATGTGGAAAGCCGCTGGTAAATCAGTCGTTTCGAGGGAAGAAATCGTGTTCATATGTGCAAATTTGTTGCCATAATGCGGCGCGTGCCGTTGGGTTTGCCCGTAATTCGGTGAGCGCCGGTGATGCCACCTGAGCGCCTTCCAGTGATAGCGGTTCGTCAGTACCCAACCGCCAGCTGTTGCAGCGACTGCCTTGCGGCAGCATCGCGATCCTATCTGGCGTCAGTTGCAGCACTTGATCGGGGCTGACGGTTAATGCACGCAGAACGTCGCTCACCAGGGGATCGGTCAGGGCGGGAAGATCGTTTGCCACCATCACCAGACGGACGTGTGCCGGGATCGCAATGGCAATCTCCCCCTGCAACGCGCCAGGGCGACGCAGCGACCACTGGGTAATGCCCAGTTGCTGTAACTGCCAGTCTCGTCGGGATGTCATAGCGAATCGCTCCTGTTGTCAGGGGCGCAAATATAGCAAATTCGTCGATACCGCGCCAACATATGGCTATAATCGCCGCCAGTATCAATTGAGGAGCATTCCATGTCTGCATTTACCCCGGCAAGTGAAGTCTTGCTGCGTCACAGTGATGATTTCGAACAAAGCCGTATTCTGTTTGCCGGAGACTTACAGGATGACCTGCCCGCGCGTTTAGATACCGCGGCCAGCCGTGCTCATACCCAGCAATTCCACCACTGGCAGGTGTTAAGCCGCCAGATGGGGGATAACGCCCGTTTTAGTCTGGTCGCCACAGCGGATGATGTCGCAGATTGCGATACGCTGATTTACTACTGGCCGAAGAATAAACCAGAAGCCCAGTTCCAGTTGATGAATTTACTTTCTCTGCTGCCGGTGGGGACGGATATTTTTGTCGTTGGCGAGAACCGCAGCGGCGTACGCAGCGCCGAGCAGATGCTGGCAGATTATGCGCCGTTGAATAAAGTCGACAGCGCCCGTCGCTGTGGCCTCTATTTTGGTCGTCTGGAAAAACAGCCGGTGTTTGATGCCGATAAATTCTGGGGCGAATACAGCGTCGATGGCCTGACGGTCAAAACGCTGCCTGGCGTGTTTAGCCGCGACGGTCTGGATGTCGGTAGCCAGTTGCTGCTCTCGACGTTAACTCCGCACACCAAAGGTAAAGTGCTGGATGTCGGCTGTGGCGCGGGCGTGCTTTCGGTTGCCTTTGCGCGCCACTCACCGAAGATTCGTCTCACTCTGTGCGATGTCTCTGCGCCAGCGGTAGAAGCCAGCCGTGCGACGCTTGCTGCCAACGGTGTTGAAGGTGAAGTCTTTGCCAGCAACGTCTTTTCCGAAGTGAAAGGTCGTTTTGATATGATCATCTCCAACCCGCCGTTCCACGATGGGATGCAAACCAGCCTGGATGCGGCGCAAACGCTGATTCGCGGCGCGGTGCGTCATCTTAACAGCGGCGGCGAGTTACGAATTGTAGCGAACGCCTTCCTGCCTTATCCGGATGTGCTGGATGAGACATTTGGCTTCCATGAAGTTATCGCGCAAACCGGGCGCTTCAAGGTGTATCGCGCTATTATGACCCGCCAGGCGAAGAAAGGTTAAGTATCTGATATCTGTCGCCGCATACCGTGTCGGATGCGGCGTGAACGCCTTATCCAACCAATGTACGTTACCCGTAGGCCAGATAAGACGCGTCAGCGTCGCATCTGGCATCTGGCATCTGCGCCCGTATGCCGTGCTGGATGCGGCGTGAACGCTTTATCCGACCGACAAACGAATTATCCACAATCCGCTGATGGCCATTTTTCCAGCAATTACACATCAGGCGATAATTAACTATTGACGAAAAGCTGAAAACCACTAGAATGCGCCTCCGTGGTAGCAATTCTTTTTTAAGAATTGATGGTATGCGAAGGTGGCGGAATTGGTAGACGCGCTAGCTTCAGGTGTTAGTGTCCTTTCGGACGTGGGGGTTCAAGTCCCCCCCCTCGCACCAAAAACCACGTTGATATTGCTCGCACTGGGCGAAGGTGGCGGAATTGGTAGACGCGCTAGCTTCAGGTGTTAGTGTCCTTACGGACGTGGGGGTTCAAGTCCCCCCCCTCGCACCAAACGAGGCGATATCAAAAAAGTAAGATGACTGTGCGAAGGTGGCGGAATTGGTAGACGCGCTAGCTTCAGGTGTTAGTGTCCTTACGGACGTGGGGGTTCAAGTCCCCCCCCTCGCACCAATTATCTTTACTTCCTTCCCTGTTTTATCATCCCTGATTCCCGTTCATTATCATCAGCATGACGCCAGAAATAAGCGCCAGGCACGATGGTAACAAAACGTAGTGCCGTAATTGTTTGTGATACAGCATCACCGGCGTCAATACTAATCCCATCAGAATCACAATCCGCCACTGATCCGGCGATAAATCAGCATACATCAGCCCTGCAATCAGCAATCCTGGCAGCAACACTCCCCAGCCACTGCCCAGCATACGTTGCAACATGGTTTGATCTCTTTTATTGATAATGATAACCAATATCATATGATAATTTTTATCATTTGCAAGCCAGAGAAATCCCTTGCTATCGGGTAAACCTATCGCTAGGATTAGCAATCATTATCATTTAGATTACTATCACGATTATGGCCTATCGTTCCGCACCGCTCTATGAAGATGTTATCTGGCGAACGCATCTCAAGCCGCAAGATCCCACGCTTGCACAAGCGGTTCGCGCGACGATCGCCGAACATCGTGAACATTTGCTGGAGTTTATCCGTCTGGATGAACCCGCCCCGCTTAGTGCCATGACGCTGGCGCAATGGTCCTCTCCCAATGCGCTAAGTTCTCTACTGGCGGTCTACTCCGATCATATTTACCGCAATCAACCAATGATGATCCGCGAGAACAAACCGCTAATCTCACTGTGGGCGCAATGGTATATCGGCCTGATGGTGCCGCCATTAATGCTGGCGCTGCTGACGCAGGATAAAGCGTTAGATGTGTCGGCGGAACATTTCCACGTTGAGTTTCACGAAACCGGTCGTGCTGCCTGTTTCTGGGTCGATGTGTGTGAAGATAAAAACGCAACATCACATTCGCCACAGCAGCGAATGGAAACGTTAATCAGCCAGGCGCTGGTTCCGGTTGTGCAGGCATTAGAAGCGACAGGTGAAATTAACGGCAAACTTATCTGGAGTAATACCGGTTATTTGATTAACTGGTATCTGACCGAGATGAAGCAGTTGCTTGGCGAGGCGTTAGTTGAATCGCTCCGCCATGCCCTGTTCTTTGAGAAAACGCTCTCCAGCGGCGAAGATAATCCATTGTGGCGCACAGTCGTGCTGCGCGACGGCCTGCTGGTACGCCGCACCTGTTGCCAGCGTTATCGCTTACCGGATGTGCAACAGTGTGGGGATTGCACGCTGAAATAAGCACACTGCCGGGAGGATAAACCCGGCATTAAGTAGATTAATATGGATGCAACACATTACTTGTTTCTGAAATCCGCATACATAACAGAATATCTGCCGCCTCAAGCAATCCGGCATCAGAACTGACACCCAGTTTCGACATCACATTAAATTTATGCGCGCGGATCGTTTTTATATTGCGTTTAAGCTGTTCAGCAATTTGCGTCATTGAGTAGCCACGCGACATAAACCGTAATATTTCCCTCTCCGTCGGGCTCAGCGTCCGGCTTTGATTAATATACCACTGGTTGTTCAGTCGATCGGTCGCCTGACGTACGCCATTTAATGACAGAAACAGCTCCTGGTGAAAAACATCCAGCGTTGATGCTTTACTTAACACACCATCCAAAGGAGAAGGCTATAATGAGCCAATCAACCGCGCTTCAATATCATCATCCGCAATAACCAAACGCCGGGTACGTGGAAATTTGATTGCCAGCTCAGTCAGACAAGATAATCCCTCCCTGCGCTCAGTTCTCATGGCAGAAAAAGAAAAAATGACCGCCGCAAATGAAACCCGCGACATAGCATCCTGAAAAGCCTCCTGGCTGGTGTACGTATAGAGTTTATAAGGATTACCCGCAAACTTTCTGAATAAACTCTCAATACCGATACTGCTCATGACGCACTTTTCTATGAGTGCGACATTTCTCTTCTTAATTCGATTGTGTTCCATTCCGCGGCATCTCCATAAACAGAAGGCAAGTTAAGTTCCCTTGCCCCCTGTGCGCTATTAATCCATGCATACATCTCAGCGTTACTGTGAATTGCCAGCCGACGCATCGCACTGTTTTTTTGTGCGCTGATGGTTTTATTGCTTTTCTTAAGCAATGAAGCTATTTGGTTGATGCCCCATCCTTTACCTAACAGCCGCAGTACCTTGCGTTCAGAAAGGGTAAGAATCACGGTGCGATAACCAACTTCCTGAATTTCCGGCATTGCAGGCGAAGTCAGCATGGCGCTGATGCGATCTGCATGGACATTGCCGGAACGAACGGTCTTGACCAGATTCTCAATAGGCTCGATATCGGACAGTAACGTCGCAGTTGGACACATAAGCAGCTCCACCGCCTGAGAGTACCAGGCTCGCGAAACCATGAAAACCCAATGAATTTCCCGGTATTGTGAGATCAATGAATAGTAATGTTCACAAACAGAACGCGGATCTTCTGTTTGTCCGGCTAAATCGGCAATAACTAACCCAGCACGACGTAATTGTAATATGGTCAGCTCCTCCGCAGAGGTGCTACTCGTTATATCGTATTCAGGGAGATGGGTCCTCATGACCTCTTTTAACCCTGCCTGCATAACGGGTATTTTACTGATAACAATTCCATTTTTGCAGCATCCTGGCAACATATATCCTCCATATCCACTGTCTATAAATTATGATGGTTTATTCAGGACATTCACCCTTCAAATGACTCCAACAAATTAATAGATTGAGCGAATAATTTATCCTTAGCATTCACTTCATATCAGTTTACCCCAGCCACACAAAAAATCCTTTGTATGTTTCAGGAGACTAGCATCAAATAATAACCTGGAAAAATACCTCTGACACATTTAAAATATCTAAATTATGTTGTTAGAAATACTTAATCAAACCAGTCAAAACCAATCAGTTTAAGATATCATTTAAAATAACGAATAAAAGTTAAATGAAAATCCTTTAGCCAGAATATCAAGAAAAAAACCAATAAAAACTGAAGGATATTTCTTACCCGGTTCCGAAAAAAATGATTTCATCAGTCATTACTCAAACGCGTAAAAATAAAACGATAAATTCATTTTAATGATAATATTCATGAAATTATTTATTCCACTCAAAACTTGCATCGATTCCCTTCAGCGAACTCATCACCGCAACCAGGATTAATCAGCGCAATTTTGATCTTAACCAACGTCAAAACAGCCATGCTTCGTGATACAAAAGGGTTCTCATTTTTTGAAAAATACGCAACGCGTCTATGACAAAGGGCGAGTTATGCAAACAGAGCAACAGCGAGCCGTTACACGGCTATGTATCCAGTGCGGATTATTTCTTTTACAACATGGTGCGGAAAGTGCGTTGGTTGATGAGCTTTCCTCACGACTGGGTCGGGCGTTAGGGATGGACTGCGTCGAAAGTTCTATCTCTTCGAACGCCATAGTGCTGACCACCATTAAAGATGGTCAATGTCTGACATCTACGCGCAAAAACCACGATCGCGGCATTAATATGCATGTGGTTACTGAGGTACAACACATTGTGATTCTGGCGGAACATAAGCTGCTGGATTACAAAGGTGTTGAGAAACGTTTTAGCCAAATACATCCCCTGCGCTATCCGCGTTGGCTGGTCGCTTTGATGGTGGGACTCTCTTGCGCCTGTTTCTGTAAACTGAATAACGGTGGTTGGGATGGTGCGTTGATTACATTCTTCGCCAGTATGATCGCCATGTATATCCGCCAGCTACTGGCACAACGCCACCTCCATCCACAAATAAACTTTTGCATCACTGCCTTCGCCGCCACCACAATTTCTGGCCTTCTTCTACAACTTCCGACATTCAGTCATACGCCTACTGTGGCAATGGCGGCCAGTGTTCTTTTACTGGTGCCGGGTTTTCCGTTGATAAATGCTGTAGCCGATATGTTTAAAGGTCATATAAATACCGGACTGGCACGCTGGGCGATTGCCAGCCTGCTGACACTGGCAACCTGCGTTGGCGTGGTGATGGCACTCACAATTTGGGGGCTACGCGGATGGGTGTAATCGAATTTCTATTAGCATTAGCGCAGGATATGATTCTCGCGGCAATCCCAGCAGTCGGCTTTGCGATGGTGTTCAACGTGCCAATCCGGGCATTACGCTGGTGTGCGCTGCTTGGCGCGATGGGTCATGGTTCGCGAATGATTTTAATGACTACTGGACTCAATATTGAGTGGTCGACGTTTATGGCTTCGCTACTGGTCGGCACCATTGGTATTCAGTGGTCGCGCTGGTATCTGGCGCACCCGAAAGTCTTTACCGTGGCGGCCGTCATTCCGATGTTCCCGGGCATCCCGGCGTACACTGCAATGATTTCAGCGGTAAAAATCAGTCAGTTAGGTTACAGCGAGCCGTTAATGATTACCCTGTTAACTAACTTTCTTACCGCTTCATCAATTGTTGGCGCGTTATCCATCGGTCTTTCCGTTCCTGGATTGTGGTTGTACCGCAAGCGCCCCCGCGTATAAAATTGCCTCGCTTAAAGCACATGGATGAGAGGCTGCCTGGCCTCATCCGTGTGTTACTATAAAAGTAATCTCCCTTCTCGTTCATCGTTCCATATTGAGAAACAGTATGTCCTCCAGAGTTTTGACCCCGGACGTCGTTGGTATTGACGCCCTGGTACACGATCACCAAACCGTTCTGGCAAAAGCAGAAGGCGGCATGGTTGCCGTATTTGCCAACAATGCCCCGGCGTTTTATGCCGTTACGCCCGCGCGTCTTGCTGAACTGCTGGCGTTGGAAGAAAAACTGACGCGTCCGGGAAGTGACGTGGCCCTGGACGATCAACTCTATCAGGAACCGCAAGCCGCCCCCGTTGCCGTACCCATGGGTAAATTCGCCATGTACCCAGACTGGCAACCCGATACCGACTTTATCCGTCAGGCGGCATTATGGGGCGTGGCGCTAAAAGAGCCGGTAACCGCCGAAGAACTGGCGTCATTTATTTCTTATTGGCAGGCGGAAGGCAAAGTCTTCCATCATGTGCAGTGGCAACAAAAACTGGCGCGCAGCCTGCAAATAGGTCGTGCCAGCAATGGCGGATTAACGAAACGAGATGTGAACACAGTCAGTGAACCTGACAGCCAAATTCCACCGGGATTCAGAGGGTAACGATGAAAAACGTTGGCGACCTGATGCAACGTCTGCAAAAAATGATGCCAGCCCATATCAAACCCGCCTTCAAAACGGGTGAAGAACTTCTGGCGTGGCAGAAAGAACAAGGGGCACTCCGCGCCGCCGCTCTTGAGCGCGAGAATCGGGCGATGAAAATGCAGCGTACCTTTAACCGCTCTGGCATTCGTCCACTGCATCAAAACTGCTCCTTTGAGAACTATCGTGTTGAGTGCGAAGGGCAGATGAATGCGTTGAGCAAAGCGCGCCAGTATGTCGAAGAGTTCGACGGCAACATCGCCAGCTTTATCTTTTCTGGCAAGCCTGGAACTGGCAAAAACCATCTGGCGGCGGCAATCTGCAACGAACTGCTGCTACGCGGTAAATCCGTATTGATCATCACCGTGGCCGATATTATGTCGGCGATGAAAGATACCTTCAGAAATAGCGGTACCAGCGAAGAACAACTGCTTAATGATCTGAGCAACGTTGATCTGCTGGTGATCGATGAGATCGGCGTGCAGACCGAATCGAAATACGAAAAAGTGATCATCAACCAGATCGTCGATCGCCGCTCTTCTTCCAAACGCCCGACCGGGATGCTGACCAACAGCAATATGGACGAGATGACCAAGTTACTGGGCGAACGCGTTATGGATCGTATGCGCCTGGGTAACAGTCTGTGGGTTATTTTTAACTGGGAAAGCTATCGTAGCCGGGTAACGGGTAAAGAGTATTAATCCTCCTTTCCGACGCTATACTGCGACACAATTCCACCTTGAGTAATGATGATGAAAACTATTAAACACCTTCTGTGCTGTGCAATTGCCACCAGCGCATTAATTTCCACCGGGGTGCATGCCGCGTCCTGGAAAGATGCGCTTTCCAGCGCCGCCAGCGAGTTAAGCAACCAAAACAGCACCACACAGGAAGGCGGTTGGTCGCTCGCCTCATTAACTAACCTGCTTGGTAGTGGCAACCAGGCGTTAAGCGCAGACAACATGAACAATGCCGCAGGCATTTTGCAATACTGCGCGAAGCAAAAGCTGGCTTCAGTTACCGATGCGGAAAACATCAAAAATCAGGTCCTGGAGAAGCTGGGCCTGAACAGCGAAGAACAGAAAGAAGATACCAACTATCTGGATGGCATTCAGGGTTTGCTAAAAACCAAAGATGGTCAGCAGCTTAATCTGGACAACATCGGTACGACGCCTCTGGCTGAAAAGGTAAAAACCAAAGCCTGCGATCTGGTGTTAAAGCAAGGTCTGAACTTTATTTCCTGATCCGCATAACGCCGCGTTTTAGCTATTAACAAACTAACGCGGCCCTTCCCCGCTCTTTTCCCTGTTTCTGGACGTCTTTTCCTCTGTTACACGGGAAGCTTTCTTGCGCAAAAAAGTCTGTTTATAAACTAATTCCTAACAACATCGCATTTTTTTGACACTAGAATTGCAGCTATATGGCAGCACCATTACATTGTGTTTCTCAAAAAATCTTAAACATCGGCTAACCGGCCTGTTTTAGTGAGGATCGCCCGTTGTCAGAACTATTCTCTTTCGCCCTATTTCTCGCCTCTGTGCTGATCTACGCATGGAAAGCGGGACGTAACACCTGGTGGTTTGCCGCCACGTTAACGGTACTGGGGTTATTTGTCGTTTTAAACATTACCCTGTTTGCCAGTGACTATTTTACTGGCGACGGCATTAACGACGCGGTGCTCTATACCTTAACTAACAGCCTGACCGGTGCTGGCGTCAGCAAGTATATCCTGCCGGGAGTGGGTATCGTGCTGGCACTGGCGGTAGTTTTCGGCGCGCTGGGCTGGATCCTACGCCGACGCCGTCATCATCCTCACCATTTTGGCTACAGCCTGCTGGCACTCTTACTGGCGCTGGGTTCTGTGGACGCCAGCCCGGCGTTTCGCCAGATAACGGAGCTGGTAAAATCCCAGTCACGCGACGGCGATCCTGACTTTGCTGCTTATTATAAAGAACCGTCGAAAACCATCCCTGCCCCCAAACTTAACCTGGTTTATATCTATGGTGAGAGTCTGGAGCGGACCTATTTTGATAACGACGCTTTTCCGGACCTCACTCCCGAACTGGGCGCACTGAAAAATGAAGGGCTGGATTTCAGCCATACTCAGCAACTGCCAGGAACGGATTACACTATCGCGGGCATGGTGGCGTCTCAGTGCGGGATTCCACTGTTTGCCCCGTTTGAAGGTAACGCCTCTGCCTCGGTTTCCAGCTTCTTCCCGCAGAACATCTGTCTTGGCGATATCCTGAAAAACTCAGGTTATCAGAACTATTTTGTGCAAGGGGCTAACCTGCGTTTTGCGGGTAAAGATGTGTTCCTGAAATCACACGGCTTCGACCATTTGTATGGTGCAGAAGAGCTGAAAAGTGTGGTGGCGGATCCGCATTATCGCAACGACTGGGGATTCTACGACGATACCGTACTGGATGAAGCGTGGAAAAAGTTTGAAGAGCTTTCCCGCTCTGGTCAGCGATTCTCACTGTTTACTCTGACGGTCGATACCCATCACCCGGATGGTTTTATCTCTCGCACCTGCAACCGCAAAAAATATGATTTTGACGGTAAGCCGAATCAGTCATTCAGCGCGGTAAGTTGCAGCCAGGAGAACATCGCGACGTTTATCAATAAAATCAAAGCGTCACCGTGGTTTAAAGATACCGTCATCGTCGTCTCATCTGACCATTTAGCGATGAACAACACGGCGTGGAAATACCTTAATAAACAGGATCGTAACAACCTGTTTTTCGTCATTCGTGGCGACAAGCCACAGCAAGAGACGCTGGCGGTGAAGCGCAACACCATGGACAACGGCGCTACAGTGCTGGATATTCTTGGTGGCGATAACTTTATCGGCCTTGGGCGTAGTAGCCTCTCTGGTCAATCCATGTCGGAAGTGTTCCTCAACATTAAAGAGAAAGTGCTGGCGTGGAAGCCCGATATCATTCGTCTGTGGAAATTCCCCACCGAGATGAAAGAGTTCACCATCGATCAGAATAAAAACATGATCGCCTTCTCGGGTACCCATTTCCGTCTGCCGCTGCTGTTACGCGTGTCGGATAAACGTGTGGAACCACTGCCAGAAAGTGAATATTCTGCACCACTTCGTTTCCAGTTGGCCGATTTCGCTCCGCGCGACAATTTCGTCTGGGTTGATCGCTGCTACAAGATGGCGCAGCTATGGGCGCCAGAGTTGGCTCTCTCCACTGACTGGTGTGTTTCCCAGGGGCAGCTTGGTGGTCAGCAAATTGTTCAACATGTTGATAAAACGACGTGGAAGGGCAAAACCGCATTTAAAGATACCGTCATCGATATGGAACGCTACAAAGGCAATGTCGATACGCTGAAGATTGTCGATAACGATATTCGCTACAAAGCCGACAGTTTCATTTTTAACGTCGCAGGTGCACCGGAAGAAGTGAAACAGTTTAGCGGGATTTCCCGTCCGGAGTCGTGGGGACGCTGGTCCAACGCGCAGCTGGGCGATGAAGTGAAAATCGAGTACAAACATCCTCTGCCGAAGAAATTTGACCTGGTGATCACCGCCAAAGCATACGGTAATAACGCCAGCCGTCCCATTCCGGTACGCGTAGGCAACGAAGAACAAACCATCGTGCTGGACAATGAAGTGACCACCACCACGCTGCATTTCGAGAACCCAACCGATGCCGACACGCTGGTAATTATTCCGCCAGAACCTGTCTCAACCAACGAAGGGAATATCCTCGGACACTCGCCGCGTAAGCTCGGGATCGGCATGGTAGAAATTAAAGTGGTAGAACGTGAAGGATAATTCCTGACTGATGTGTAGGTCGCATAAGGTGCGACCTACACGCCTTCTACGGCTTACAACACATTATTAAGAAACAAAAAAACAGCGCCCAACACTTCCCCGGACGCTGCATAGCAACTTTAATAATCTCGCCTTATCAGAAAGTAATTACACCCTTAATCAACTCACGATTGTTAATCACATCGCGCTCGTAGGTTTCTGCCAGCGTGGCGAACGGATAGCGATGGGTTAACATCATGTCGGCAGTGATTTTCCCTTCCGCCATCAGTCGACCGACTTTAGCGAAATCTTCCGGCGTGGCGTTGCGGCTGCCCATCATCGTCGTTTCTTTTTTATGGAATTCCGGATCGGAGAACTGCAACTCACCTTTAAACAGACCGACAAAGACCACCGTGCCGCCGTGACGAATCAGATTCACGGTGTTATTCATCGCATGTTGATTACCTGTCGCGTCGATCACTTTCTGCGCCAGCGAACCACCAAACTGCGCCCGCAGCTGCGCGTCAAAATCTTCGGCTGATGGGTCCAGCACGGGCAACTCCAGACGCCTTGCCACATGTTCACGGCGCGCCGGACTGGTATCCGCCACCACCACCTGTGCGCCATCGGCTTTAGCGATTGCCGCCGCGCCCAGACCGATTGGCCCCGCCCCGACCACCAGCACCTGCTCGCCGGGAGCAATGGCTGCGCGACGCACCGCATGAGCGCTAATAGCGAAAGGTTCAATCAATGCTGCCGCCTGCGGGTCAATACCGTCTGCGGGCAAAATGTTCGCCACCGGCACGCTCAAATACTCACTAAAACCGCCATCCTGATGCACGCCAATGACTGAAATTTTTTCACAGCAATTGGTACGACCGCTTTTACACGCCGGGCATTGCTGACAGGCAACATAAGGGATCACAGCAACTTGCTGACCATTTTTAAGATCAGCAATATTTTTACCCAGCCCAACAATCTCCCCACATATTTCATGGCCTAAAACGCGTGGATAACTAAAAAATGGTTGATTTCCACCCCAGGCATGAATATCGGTACCACAAATCCCGACAGACTTAATTTTTATTAATGCTTCATTGTCACCTGGAATAGGTATCTCGCGTTGTTTCCAGACTAATTCTTTCGGCTGCTGGCAAATTAAAACATTCATCGTAGACATGATTCGGCTCTCCATCTTTTGTTGCCTTAGATATCAATGAAAATGAAAAATGGCAGCGGAACGGAAAATCTGTTTTGTGAAAACACACGCATAAAAATGTTTTAAATCGGGTTTTAATGGACTCACAAAGAGGAAAATATGAGTCGTTCACAAAATTTACGCCACAATGTGATTAACCAGGTCATTGATGATATGGCGCGGGGTCATATCCCTTCCCCACTTCCATCGCAAAGTGCGCTGGCGGAAATGTACAACATCAGCCGCACTACAGTGCGTCATATTCTCAGCCACTTACGCGAATGCGGCGTCTTAACGCAGGTTGGAAACGACTATGTTATTGCGCGTAAACCTGACCATGATGACGGTTTCGCCTGTGCTACCGCTTCAATGAGTGAACAAAACAAAGTGTTTGAGCAGGCTTTTTTCACGATGATAAACCAGCGTCAGTTACGCCCTGGGGAAACTTTTTCTGAACTGCAACTGGCACGGGCCGCGGGTGTCAGCCCGGTGGTTGTAAGAGAATATCTTTTAAAATTCGGCCGTTATAATCTTATTCAAAGCGAAAAGCGCGGCCAGTGGAGCATGAAGCAATTCGATCAATCCTACGCCGAGCAGCTGTTTGAGCTACGCGAAATGCTCGAAACACATTCACTTGAGCACTTTCTCAACCTGCCTGATCACGATCCCCGCTGGCTGCAGGCGAAAACCATGCTCGAACGTCATCGGCTACTGCGTGACAACATCGGCAATAGCTTTCGCATGTTCTCGCAACTTGACAGAGATTTTCACTCCTTACTGCTTTCAGCTGCCGACAATATCTTTTTTGATCAATCGCTTGAGATCATCTCAGTCATCTTTCATTTTCACTATCAATGGGACGAAAGCGATCTTAAACAGCGCAATATCATTGCCGTCGATGAGCATATGACCATTCTCAGCGCTCTGATTTGCCACAGTGACCTGGATGCCACCCTTGCGCTCCGTAACCATTTGAATTCAGCTAAACAATCAATGATTCGATCCATTAATGAGAACACGCGTTATGCTCATTAAGTACGGATTAAAAACAGCAAACTATTAGCGGGTGCACGGTTTTATCAAAAGATAAATACTGGGAAATTCCCGCTTACCTATGCTCACAATCAGTCGACTAAAAATGTTTTTGTGAGCGGTAGTAAAGTCCTAAAACTTTAACCTGCCGTTAATGTCAACCTTGCGTAATGCACAATTACGTAAACAATTAAAATTATAAATACAGGAGTCCGGCGTGGAAAAAGAAAATATCACCCTCGATCCGCGTTCTTCATTTACTCCATCTTCGTCGGCAGATATTCCCGTGCCACCAGATGGATTAGTTCAACGCAGTACCCGAATTAAACGCATTCAAACCACCGCCATGTTGTTATTATTTTTTGCGGCGGTAATCAATTATCTCGACCGCAGTTCGCTGTCGGTAGCAAATTTAACGATTCGTGAAGAATTGGGATTAAGTGCCACCGAAATTGGCGCTTTGCTCTCCGTGTTTTCACTCGCTTACGGGATTGCGCAACTTCCTTGCGGCCCACTATTGGATCGTAAAGGCCCGCGCCTGATGCTGGGACTGGGGATGTTCTTCTGGTCACTGTTCCAGGCAATGTCTGGCATGGTGCACAGCTTTACGCAGTTCGTGTTGGTGCGTATCGGTATGGGGATTGGTGAAGCGCCGATGAACCCATGCGGTGTAAAAGTCATTAACGACTGGTTCAACATCAAAGAGCGCGGACGCCCGATGGGCTTCTTCAACGCAGCTTCTACCATTGGCGTTGCCGTAAGCCCACCGATTCTGGCGGCGATGATGCTGGTGATGGGCTGGCGTGGGATGTTTATTACCATTGGTGTGCTGGGGATTTTTCTCGCCATTGGCTGGTATATGCTCTATCGCAACCGCGAGCACGTAGAACTGACTGCCGTTGAACAAGCTTACCTCAATGCTGGTAGCGTCAATGCCCGCCGAGATCCGCTCAGTTTTGCCGAATGGCGCAGCCTGTTCCGTAACCGCACAATGTGGGGAATGATGATCGGATTCAGTGGCATCAACTACACTGCGTGGCTGTATCTGGCCTGGCTTCCTGGTTACCTGCAAACAGCCTATAACCTGGATTTAAAAAGCACAGGGTTGATGGCGGCTATCCCTTTCCTGTTTGGGGCTGCCGGGATGCTGGTCAACGGTTACGTTACTGACTGGCTGGTCAAAGGGGGAATGGCTCCGATTAAAAGCCGTAAGATCTGCATTATTGCCGGGATGTTCTGTTCTGCCGCCTTTACGCTGGTCGTACCGCAAGCGACAACAGCCATGACGGCGGTTCTGCTGATTGGTATGGCACTGTTTTGTATTCACTTTGCCGGAACATCCTGCTGGGGATTGATCCACGTCGCAGTAGCTTCTCGCATGACTGCGTCGGTGGGCAGTATCCAGAACTTTGCCAGCTTCATCTGCGCCTCTTTTGCGCCGATCATTACTGGTTTTATTGTTGATACCACCCACTCATTCCGTCTGGCGTTAATCATCTGCGGTTGCGTTACCGCAGCGGGGGCACTGGCGTACATCTTCCTGGTTCGTCAGCCGATCAACGACCCACGTAAAGATTAATCTCCCTATGCCCGATAACATTTTGCTTATCGGGCATTTTTCATGGCGATTAAAACGTTTCCCAGTTATCCCCGCTATCAGCGACGGCAATTTTGCGCGACACAACCGGCAACGCTGCGTTTACCACTGGCAAAGCTTCATACTGATGCTGTTGCGTTTGCTGTATACGGAACACCGCTACGGCTTCGGTCAGACGGCTGGCCTGCTCTTCCAGCGCGGCGGCAGCGGCAGCAGACTCTTCCACTAACGCGGCGTTCTGTTGCGTTACCCTATCCATTTCGACAACCGCTAAACCAACCTGATCAATGCCACGGCTTTGCTCATCAGAGGCTGAAGCGATTTCTCCCATAATGTCAGTAACGCGTGTTACGGCGCTGACAATCTCTGTCATGGTTTCCCCGGCACTTTCGACCTGCGTAGATCCGACATCCACTTTACTTACGGAGTCTTCAATCAAGCTTTTAATTTCACGGGCCGCCTGGGCGCTACGCTGCGCCAGGTTACGCACTTCCCCCGCAACTACCGCAAAACCACGCCCTTGCTCGCCCGCGCGCGCCGCTTCAACCGCCGCGTTCAAAGCCAGAATATTGGTCTGGAAGGCAATACCATCGATAACGCTGATAATATCGGCAATCTTCTGCGAACTGGTGGAGATATCGCGCATCGTCTGTACCACGTTATCCACTACCTTGCCACCACGTTGCGCGGTTTCAGAAGCACTTAACGCCAGATGACTGGCCTGACGCGCGTTCTCGGCGTTCTGTTTCACCGTTGCAGTCAGTTGCTCCATGCTGGCCGCCGTCTCTTCCAGTGAAGCCGCTTGCTGCTCAGTACGTGATGAGAGATCGTTATTACCCGTGGCAATTTCGCTGACACCGCTATAAATGGCATTAGCACCGTTACGTACATCTCCGACAGTACGCATCAGTTCACTTTGCATATGGCGCAAACTCTGAGCCAGTTGTCCTACTTCGTTAGAACCATCCACCTCAATGGGTTTTACCAAATCCCCGCCAGCAATATGACAAATGCTTTCGATCAGGCGATTCATTGGCGCTACCAGCGAGGCTTTAATACCAAACCAGACGGCCACAATGACGGCTAACACGACGATCAACACGCCCACCAGCACCCACATCGCCTGGTTGTAAGAAGCATTATTATCGCTGACGGCAATATCGTAGAGACGATCGTTTTGCTCCATATAAGCCATATACAGCTTTTCGAAACCGTCCTGATATCCCTGAGTTGGCTGATCAAAGAACTCATTGATTTTGCCTGCGCCTAACAGCTGGATCAGCTCCGCCAGCGCATTGTGGTAAATATCGTAATTACGTTTGATTTCCGCCGCTGCGGCTGTGCTCTGACGCGGGTCACGCGGCAACGCTTCGTAGTCCGCCCAGTTTTTTTCCGCTTGCTTCAGCGAAATACTGGCACTCTGCATCAGCTCGGCGACGGTTGAACCGCTGCCAATATTGTTCTGATCCATCATGTAGCGGATACCCGCGCGGTTGAGAGTGTTACGTGTCTGCAACAACGCGACCCAGCTGCCATTCAGCGTGGATTGCTGCTGACGAATGGTTTGTAAAACGGAGAAATTTTCTTTGTCATTTTTTAAGGCATTAAAGAACAAACCGCCTGATGTCAGTTGTAAAAGGCCAAAAACGGCCAAAACCAGCAATAAGCTGGTCACGATCTTAATACGTTTAAACATGGTTTCTCTTCCCTCCAGACCTGATACTCAGGTTGTCGGCCTGGTGGTAGAAAACTTTATGATCTGGAGCGGTGTTGAGCGTTTTTTTGTCGCTGCGTACTTACATTTTTTATGAGGGTCACACTCTGGAGCAATTTTTATGGTACAAAGTACCAGTTTTTACTGAATCAGTGATACTCCCATGGCTTATAGCATCGATATCATCTCCTGCATTACCGAACGGTTTATGGCGTTAACCGCCACTGAAAAGCGTATCGCACAATTTATTCTTGATGACGTCTCCGCAGCCGTGGAACTGCCAATTGCCGAGCTGGCGCGGTTAACACAAACCAGCCAGGCGTCGGTTACGCGTTTTGCCCGTGCATTGGGTTGCAAAGATGTCCGCGAACTGAAAGTCAAACTGGCGCAGTCACTGGCTATCGGGCAGCGGTTTATTCTCGATGTACCGGATCTTGACGGTGTTCAGGGGATCTACGAATCAATTATCAGCGTGCTGGAAACGCATCGTCGCTCACTGGATATGAACGCCATCAGCCAGGCGGTCAGTTGGTTAAGCCAGGCGCGGCAAATTCTTGCATTGGGAACGGGCGGCGGTTCTACCATCTGCTCGCAGGAGATCCAGTACCGTCTGTTCCGCCTGGGATTGCCAGTGGTCAGTCAGAACGACTCACTCATGATGAGAATGATGTGCTCGGCAGTGATGCCGCAGGATGTGGTGATTGTACTGTCGCTGGGCGGTTATACACCGGAAATCATCGAAAGTGCCGCAATCGCCCGTCAGTATGGCGCGCGTGTTATTGCCATTACGCCAGCACAAACACCGCTGGCAGAACAGGTGGATCTGGTATTGCCGTTGCTGGTTCAGGAAAGTGATTACATTTTTAAGCCCACCCCTTCCCGTTACGCCATGCTCGCGATGATCGATGTGCTGGCAACAGAACTGGCTATGGCAAATAAAGCGCAGGCGAAAGATCGCCTGCGGCGGATAAAACTGGCACTAGACAGCCACCGGGGTGGCGCTAACCGCCAGCCACTTGGCGATTAGCACTATTGGTTATGCCTCTTCAGGTTTGGTGATCACGACACTCTGGTTTTCACGCTCATTGGTGATAATAGCCAGAGCTTCTTCCCGGCTGATCTCGCTTGCTGGCGTTACCAGCGTCACCAGTACGCCAGCGACCAGGCTTCCCAGCACTGACGGAATACACGGGTTACCCCAGTAAGCCAGCCAGTCGGCATTCATCAGCACCACAATGGACATCACCATACCGCTCACTAACGCCGCCAGCGCGCCCTGCCAGTTAAAACGTAGCCAGAAGCGACCGAGAATCGAGCAGATAAACAGCCCGGACATCAGCATCGAAATCATTTTGGTAATGTAGCTGATGATGTCATTAGAGGTCAGAGCAAAGACCAGCGCCAGGCCAATAACAAAGGTCAGCATCCAGCGTGAGTAAGTGATTGCCTTGTTCTCCGGCGGCATTCTGCCGGTAACCATGGTGTAGACGTCGCGCATCATAATCGCCACCGCAGCGATGGCATCAGAGCTGGCGGAAGACATGGTGGCTGAAAGCCCGGCAATCAGTACCACCAGGCCAAGCAATGGCGGCAGAAAACTGGTGGCGAACAAGAAGGCATAGTTACTGTTTTCCAGATTCGGGTTCATGGTGAACGCCGCCATGCCGATAATGGCAGGCAGAATCGAGAAGAACAGATACAACACGCCAGTAATAACAAACGAACGGCGTACAGAGGGAACATCTTTACCCGAGTAAATACGCTGGCGATAAGACGGTGTTGCCAGCACACCTACGCCAATAACCAGCGCCAGCGAAAGCGCAGGTAACACGCCCATTTTATCAATCGCAAACAGGCTCATCGCTTTTGGGTCCATCGCCTGTTCAATCGCACTCCAGCCGCCAACGTGAACAACGGCGAGAATAGCCATCAAAATAAAACCAAAGAACAAAATTAAGGCCTGAATGGTGTCTGTCCACACTACCGCCGAATAACCGCCGATAATAACGTAAATCGCAAAAGCTAAGGCGATAATTAATTTTGCTACAGTAAGATCAATACCTGTTGCCCAGGCAAGATACATACTGCCACCTAAAATATGCGCGCCCAGCCAGCCAATAGAGGCAATAAATATCATTAGACCGACAATGTTTTTAATTAAATGACTCCCGCCAGTATAATAAGAGAGTTCTTCACTCATGGTCATAAAACGTAATTTACGTACAGGAGCAAACAGCCACGCCACCAGCAATATACCTACGGCTCCACCGACGCCATAAAGCATTCCGGCCCAGCCATTACTGTAGCCAAAGCCCACTGCGCCCATACTGGAACCCGTGCCAACCATCGTGGCAACGGTTGAACCCAGCGTCAGAAACAGCGGCAGCGAACGCCCGCCCAGCAGAAAATCTTCTCCGCTTTTCTGATTACGAGAAACAAACCAACCAAGCCAAATCATGGCGATGGCATAAATAATAAAGCCGACTAAAAAGATATGACTGTTCATAATTCACATCCTGCCAGTAGAGAGAAAATAATGTAAGAGTTCCCGGAGTGCTGAATGTATTCAGCACTCAATTGCGGTCTGTTTTTTTAATTCTTAAATTTATTAGCGGGTCGCGTTATAACAGGTCACATCGACTTCGACTTTACAATCGACAACCAGATCAGCCACACAACAAATACGTGCAGGCGGATTCTCGCCAAAAAATTCTCTGAATACTTTATTAAAGGACTGGAAATAGCGGGCGTCAGTCAGGATCACTTTCACGTGAACCACATCCGCCAGGCTATAACCGGCTTCAGTCATGATGTCGACACAGTTTTGGATCGCCAGTCGTGACTGTTCAACGATACCGCCTTCTACCACTTCACCGTTTTTCATGGGTGTTTGCCCGGAGACGTACAGCCAGCCGCCCGCCTCAACCGCCCTGGCAAACGGCAAATGCTGCCCACCAGTGCCTGTTCCACCTTCCGTACCGTAACGTTTAATGCTCATATTCACTCCTTAATGTGAGGTCTGGCGGCGCAGGAAACGTCCCGCACGGCCTGTAATGTGTTTATCGCGACCATAGCTCATAACGCCATTTACCATCACCGCTTCAATGCCCTCTGCCGGGCGTTTGGGATCAGAAAAACTGGCAACATCACGAATGGTTTGCGGATCGAACAACACCAGGTCCGCAAAATAGCCGACTTTCACCAGTCCACGCTGGGGCAGACAAAAACGGCTGGCAGAAAGCCCGGTCATTTTGTGGATAGCCGTGGTCAGCGGGAATAAGCCTTCATCACGACAATAGTGACCCAGCACACGAGGGAAAGCGCCCCATAAACGCGGATGCGGCATGGGATCATTAGGCAGGCCGTCAGAGCCAATCATACTGACCGGATAACTCAACACTCGGCGGACGTCGCGCTCGTCCATGTTGTAGTAGATAGCCCCGGCAGGCATTAGCAGCTTCGCGGCCTCCAGCATACTCATCTGCCAGTCGGTGGCGATTTGCGCCAGTGTTTTCCCGGCCTGCTGCGGATGTGTTTGTGACCAGGTGATCACAATATCGAATTCGTCGGTGACTTGTTTGAGATCCAGCGTTGAAGAGCTGGCTGAGTAAGGGTAGACATCGCAGCCAATTTCCTGGTGTTGACGCATTTGGTCAAAAAAAGCCAACGTTTCTTTTGTCCGCCCCCAGTTTTTCGCCCCGGCGCATTTATGGTGGGAAACCACAACAGGCACTTTGCCATGACGCCCAATACGAAACGCCTCATCCAGCGCATCCAGAATCGGTTCGAATTCAGAACGCAGATGAGTGGTATAAACCCCCTTCTCACCGGCTAATTCTTCCGCCAGCGCCATTACCTCTTCGGTAGTCGCCTGAAATGCCGTGGCATAAGCCAGTCCGGAACTTAACCCCAGCGCTCCCTGACTCAACGCCAGACGTAAGTCGGCACGCATAGCGGCAATTTCATCCGCCGTCGCCGGGCGAAACAGGTCGTCCATATGATTATTACGCAGCGCCGTATGACCAATCAGCGTGCCTACGTTCAGTGACGGTCTGGCTGCTTCCACTGCCTGGGCATAGCTTTCAACGGTGGGATAAATAAAGTGCTCCGCTTCCCCCAACAGATTCATCGGGTCAGGGACTTCGCCTTTCATTTTCGCCGACGCTGCACTGATCCCGCAGTTGCCGACAATCACGGTGGTGATCCCCTGGCTGATTTTTGGCAGATATTCCGGGATGCGAATAACGTTGATATCGTCATGGGTATGAACGTCGATAAACCCTGGTGCCAGCACCCGTCCTTCACCGTCAATGACCTGCTGCGCCGTAACGTTAAGCGCAGGGGCTATATCGACAATCCGATCACCTGTTATTGCCACGTCACCGCGAAATTCAGGGCCGCCGCTGCCGTCGATAACCGTCACATTTTTGAATAACCAGTCAACCTGCATGTTCGTCACTCCATTTCTGCAATGGTGATAAGTTAACCATTTACAAGGATGAAAAACAGTGGAAAACTACGCAAAACCCAGATGATTTTCTGATACTTTTATTCACAAATCATAAGATAAATAAACTAAATACCTATATTTCATTTAGTTACAAATGATACTCGCATCCGATACGGTGAAAAACTCAAAAGGTAAATGTTATGAAATACCACTCAGAACCTCTGGTTCCCCATAAATCTGCTCTGATGCAAATGCCCGCAAATATCCTTGCCGAAGATGTTTGTTTACCTGCCGCGATCATTAAAAAGCAGGCCCTGGAGAACAACATTATGTGGATGCAACGCTATGCTGACGCGCGCGGCGTTTCGCTGGCACCGCACGGTAAAACCACCATGACGCCGTGGATTTTTCAGGCGCAGCAGGCGGCTGGCGCCTGGGCAATTGGTGTCGGTAGCGCGTGGCAGGCTGGTGCGGCAATGGCGAGCGGTATTCAGCGTGTGCTGATGGTTAACCAGTTGGTCGGCAAGGCGAATATGCAGTTGATTGCCCAGTTGCAACGGCATTACCCGAAAGTCGATTTTATCTGCTGTATCGACAGCATTGAGAACGCCCGCGCTTTGTCTGTCTTTTTTGCCAGCCAGCAACAGACGCTGAACGTGATGATTGAGCTGGGGGTTCCCGGCGGGCGCTGTGGTTGCCGCTCAACGGATGCCGCACTGGCACTGGCTAAACAAGCGGCCCAATTACCAGGATTACGTCTGCGAGGGCTTGAGTTATATGAAGGTGTTTTACACGGTGACGATCCACAGCCGCAGGTAGAAGCGCTGCTGCGGGATGCCGCACAACTGGCTTGTGATATGGCAAGTCTGGTTGATGGCGAGTTTATTCTCACCGGAGCAGGCACGGTCTGGTATGACGTGGTGTGCAATATCTGGCTGGCGGCAGAAAAACCGACTAACTGCCGAATCGTCATTCGCCCAGGCTGCTACATCACCCATGACGCAGGGATCTACGACATCGCGCAACAGCAATTGATCGCCCGTGATCCCGTGGCTTGCGATCTGGCAGGCGATCTCACATCTGCGCTGGAGCTGGTCGCCATGGTGCAATCGGTGCCAGAGGCCGATCGTGCGGTGGTTAATTTTGGTAAGCGTGATTGCGCCTTCGACGCCGGACTGCCGCAACCAGTCGCCCACTATCGCAACGGCAAATCACTGGCATTTGATCCACAGGCGATTCGCAGTACAGGCATTATGGATCAGCACTGCATGTTACAACTGGCTGCCAACAGCGACGTGCAAGTGGGGGACATTCTGGTGTTTGGCACATCGCATCCGTGCCTGACCTTCGACAAATGGAAAACGTTGTTATTGACTGATGACGACTACAACGTACTGGCAGAGCTGGATACGTTGTTTTGATAGCGCAGATGGCGGGATCCTTCCCGCCATTAATTGTATGTATATCCTTTAGTATCTATCAGCTACTTAAGGATCGAATATCGTCATAGAGTGATTGGCTGATCTCTACACCCTGTTGCTCACTGCGCAATCGTGCCAGGTAGCGACGTTCTCCCGGCAGGCGCGCGCCCTGTGCCTGCATCTGACTAAACAGTGTTTCCGCCCTTGCCAGATGCCTCCCGGCATCCTCACCAAGAAAACGCTGCGGATCGAGTGCCAGGATCAACTCTCCACCATATGGCAAACCACCTGCACCATTATCCCACGCAAGAGACTCAGCACTGGTCATATCGCCAATCAGTGGCCCCGCAATCAACTCCACCATCGCTGCCAGTGCCGAACCTTTATGACCGCCGAAGGTTAACATTGCTCCGTCCAGCACAGCTTGTGGATCGGTGGTGGCATTGCCATTGCTGTCGATCCCCCAACCTTCAGGAAGTGATTTCCCGGCTCGCTGATGTAACTGAATCTCCCCGCGTGCCGCCGCACTGGTCGCCATATCAAAAATAAATGGCGGCTGCTTGTCGCGCGGCCAACCAAACGCGATTGGGTTAGTACCAAAAAGAGGTTTGCGCCCCCCTTTCGGCGCAACCCAGGCATGGCTTGGCGTGGTCGCCAGCGCCACCAGTCCGGCTTCAGTCAGCGGTTCAACATCCGCAAATAAGGCGGAGTAGTGAACACAATGATTAATCGCCAGTGCTGCAATCCCGCACTGACGCGTTTTCTCGATCAGTAACGGTAGTGCCTGCTGATAAGCCAACAGCGAATAGCCACCTTTGGCATCGGCCTTAACGATTGCCGGAGCCTGAGATTCCACTGTCGGCAGAGCATCGGCAGAGACTTTCCCTTTTCGCAGCGTGTCAACAATCCCCAGCAGTCGCCATAAACCGTGCGAGGCACAACCGTCGCGCTCCCCGGCGGTAACGTTTTTCGCAATCACCACCGCATGTTGCTCACTAAATCCGTTACTGATGAGCGCATGATAGGCTAGTGCGTAAGCCTCTGATAATGAGAGGATTACTCTATCCATTTTCTACTCCTTTATTCTTCTTCATCCCCGTTAAAGTTCGCCCGAGGAAGACAGGTGTATGCGCCCCAGTAATAAATTCCCAACGACATCAGCGCGACAACGATAGTATCCCACGGGTGACCTATAATGCCGCTACCGCCAAAACTACCCAACCAGGAAAACAGCATAATCAGGGCATAGAAGGCAATAAGCCACAATGAAGATTTAATCTGCTGCGCCAGGCTGACATGCTGAACAGGCACTTTCGACTTACAAACCACGTAAACCACAAACATTACGATTTGTAGCCCCAGCAGCCAGGAAAGCGTTCCCCAACCAGACCAAAAAACAATCAGCGCGGAAATCATAAAAGAGAGTGGGCCGAGCACCGCAAAACCACGAACGCGGAACGGGCGCGGCATATCTGGTGCATTACGACGCAGCCCGGCAGCTGTAACTGGCGCGATGGCGTAGCTCAGTACCAGAGCCGCAGAAACCACGCTAATCAATTGCTCCCACGACGGGAACGGCAGCGTCCAGAAGATAGATAAACCAAACGTCAGCCACAGTGCCGGACGTGGAATACCTGACTCCTTATCGATATGAGTAAAGGTTTTAAAGAATGTCCCCGCCTTCGCCCAGCCATAGATCACGCGCGGTGTCGCATTCATGTAAATATTGCCAGTGCCGCTGGGAGACACAATAGCATCACATACCACCATAAATGCCAGCCAGCCCATCCCAAGGGTAATGGCGATATCACGATACGGCAGCGAATAGTTCTTACTGATCTCCGCCCAACCCCCACTTAGCGATTCAGTTGGAATGCTGCCCAAAAAGGCGACCTGCAACAGAACGTAGATAATGGTCGAGAGAATTACCGAGAGGATCAGCGCAAATGGGATGGTACGTTGCGGATTTTGCGCCTCGCTGGCAACGGAAATAATCGGTGTCAGCCCAAGGTAAGCGAAGATAATCCCACCCGCGCTAATTGCCGCTTCCACTCCTGACATACCAAATGGAGCCATACCCTGTATATGCAGATTCTCCGGTTTGAAGAAGGCAAATAACGTTATTACCACCAGCAACGGCACCAGAAACTTCAGCACACTAATAAAATTGTTCGAGCGGGCGAACGTTTTGACACTGTAGTAGTTCAGGGCAAAAAAGAAGCACAACAGTAAGAACTGCACCACCCAGCCTAACAGCGTCGGGTCACTGCTCCCCGTCTGCGTCAGCGCTGGAAACCAGGCGGCAGCATATTGCCGTGCGGCTACAATCTCAATGGAGATCAGGCTGGAGAAGGCAATCAGGGTAATAAAGCCCAGCAGATAGCCCATCAATTCGCCGTGCGAAAATACCGGGTAACGAATAATACCGCCCGCGCGGGGAAGCGCCGCCCCCAGTTCGCAGTAAATAATCCCCAGTAGCAACACCGCAAAACCGCCAATAACCCAGGAAGCAATCCCGGCTGGGCCAGCGATCGAAGCGACATGGCTGGCAGCAAACAGCCAGCCAGAACCAAAAATCGCCCCCAGACCAATAAAGGTCAAGTCGGTGAGCGTTAACTGCTTTTTAAACTTCCCCGACTCAACAACGACGGTTTGCGTGCTTTGGGTAGAAGGAATTGTCATAGTGATGCCCTTCAATGAGTCAACAAGGAGGAAATGGCTTCCCGGGTCCACTGGCCGTTAACCAGGCGCAGCAGGTTTAATGGATTACTGTCCTGCAACGCAGGCGGTAATAGCGCAGCGGGTGCATTTTGCAGGCATACCGGGCGCAGAAAACGAGTAATGGACAGCGTGCCTACGGACGTGCCGCGCGCGTCGGTGGTTGCCGGGAACGGACCACCGTGTACCATGGCATCGCAAACCTCGACGCCGGTGGGATAGCCGTTGAACAATACGCGTCCGGCTTTATCAGCCAACAACGGCAATAAACGACCAGCCAGTTGCCGGTCATCCTCATCCGCCTGAAGTGTGGCAGTAAGTTGCCCTTGCAGAGCGTTAATCACCTGCAACAACTCCGCTTCATCAGCGGCTTCAACCACAATCGCGAGCGGCCCGAACACTTCCTCCTGCAACAGAGGATCTTTTTCAAGTACGCTTGCCACCTGAGCCTGATAGAGACGAGCCTCTGCACGTCCGGTCTGATGATTATCGTCCCCCGCCAAACACTGAATTGTCGGATGTCCTGCCAGTTTCTCTACGCTGTGGCGATAGTGCTCAAGCGTGGAGGCGTTAAGCATGAGTTGCGGTGAGGCGGCATTCACTTTCTCAACCAGTTGCTGCAAAAAGCCTGCGTTTTTCTCCCCCTTCAGCAACACAATCAGACCTGGTTTAGTGCAGAACTGTCCACATCCCAGCGTGAACGACGCGACTAAATCGCGGGCCAGCGTATCGGCACGTACTGATAGCGCCTGCGGCAGAATGAAAAAGGGATTGAGAGCCGACATTTCGGCAAAAACTGGTATTGGCTGTGGACGCTGTTGGGCCAAACGAAAGAGCGCCATGCCACCACGTAATGAGCCGGTAAAACCCACCGCCTGAATTGCGGGATGTTTCACCAGTTCAGCACCGATATCAGTACCGAAAATCATATTGAATACGCCTGCGGGCATGGCGCATTTAGTCACGGCACGAGCGATCGCTGACGCGATAATTTCTGCCGTTGCCATATGCCCAGGATGCGCTTTCACAACTACCGGGCATCCTGCAGCCAGTGCCGCTGCTGTATCACCACCGGCGGTAGAAAAAGCGAGTGGAAAGTTGCTGGCACCAAATACCGCCACCGGCCCGAGAGCCGTTTTATACTGGCGCAAATCCGGTCGAGGCAGAGGCTGACGCTCCAGCAACGCAGTATCAATTCTTACCTCAAACAGATCGCCCCGACGTAATAACCCGGCAAACATGCGCATCTGCCCGCTGGTTCTTGCCCGCTCTCCCTGTAAACGCGCCAGGGGTAACGCTGTCTCCTGATGTGCCGTAGCGAACAGTTCGTCGCCTGCCGCATCAAGTTCATCGGCGATGGTTTCTAAAAAATCGGCACGTTGCCCGACGCTGGTCTGTGAATAGCGCACAAAAGCCTGCTGCGCCGCAATAGCCGCCTGCGCGGCCTCCTCCGCGGAGGCCGGGTAAAAACGTTGCCCGGTAGGTTCGCCATCCTGCGCTCGCAGGCTGACCAGCGACGGTTCACCGCTGGCAACACGTTGCCCGGCGATGAACTGTTGCCCGGTGAAAGGGAAAGTTTCAGTCATAGTCTCTCCCCACCTCAAAGGCCCACGTCCGGCAGCGCAGGGCGAGTCGCCAGCGCTTTCTCAACTATCGCCACAACCTGGGCACGCGTTTCACCTTCCAGCGCCAGACGCGGCGGGCGAGTAACCTCACTGCCACGCCCCAACAGGGCTTCGCACAGCTTGATACACTGCACCAGGTCAGGGCGCGCATCGAGATGCAGCAGCGGCATAAACCAGCGATACAGCGCCATAGCCTCGTCAAAACGCTGTTGTTTTGCCAAACGGAACAACGTCTCACCTTCGCGTGGGAAGGCGTTTGACATCCCGGAAATCCAGCCTTCAGCGCCCACCGCAATGCTCTCAACCACGACATCATCCAGCCCTGCAAACAGCACAAAGCGATCTCCTACCGCATTGCGAAGATCGATAAAGCGACGAGTATCACCAGAGGAATCTTTAAAGCAGACAATATTTTCGCAATCAGCGAGTGTTTCCAGGATATCAGGGGTGACATCGTTTTTATAAATCGGTGGGTTGTTATAGACCATGATCGGCAGGTCGGTCGCCATTGCCACACTGCGGAAGTGCGCTGCAGTTTCATGAGGCTTAGACGAGTAAACCAAAGCAGGCATCACCATAACGCCATCAACACCGACCTTCTCGGCCTCTTTTGCCATCGTCCGGGCAAAGGCGGTGGTGAACTCAGCAACCCCGGCAATCACCGGAATTTTTCCGCCAGCAGCATCTTTCGCGACTTCGATGATTTGCAGTTTTTCCTGAGTGGTAAGTGACGTGTTTTCTCCTACGCTACCGCACACTACCAGGCCAGAAACCCCGTCTTTAACCAGGTTTTTCATCACCGCATGGGTGGCATCCAAATCAAGTGAGTAATCACTACGGAACTGAGTGCTAACCGCCGGAAAAACGCCACTCCAGTTAATCGCTTTATTGCTCATCTTTGGTTTCCTTATTGTCAACCTGTTGTGTTAATGTGAATTAAAAGTGAATTCCCATTAACAGATTGACCTCTCCTTGCGCTGGCGGCTTGTCGATTTTCTTTCCCCAGGATGACGAAATTAGCACAATGCCCGGTTGCGATTTGTCGTGCTACCCGACCAACGTCATCCGAAAATCACGCGGTGTTGAGCCAGTCATCGCCTTAAATTGACGGCTGAACGCACTGTGGTCGGTATAACCGCACTGCAAAGCGATATCGGTAATCGGCGTAGTTCCGGCAAGCAACTCCGTGGCCTTTTCCAGTCGAACTTTGTGGATCATCTGGCGAGGAGTCAGGTGAAAAATCCGCTTACAGTAGCGTTCAATTTGCGCCACAGACATTCCGCTCATTTCAGTCAACTCTTCCATAGAGATCGCGCGGTGGTAGTGATTGCGAATGTGCTCATCGATGATCGCCAGACGTTGCCAGGCAGGATGACGTGCATGTGCTTCCTGGAGATCATGTGAGATCCCCGCCATTCCAATCACACGCCCCTGCATATCGCGCAGTGCCAGTTTCTGCGTCAGGCACCAGCCGCGTTCGCGCCCGTTATAGAGATGCATCTCCAGTTGATCACGTAACGCAACCCCTTCGCGTAGCACACGCAGATCCTGTTCGGTATATCCTCGTCCCAGTGCAGAAGGGAAAACATCTGCCGATGTCTTCCCCAGTAGCGATGTCACGTTTTTAAACCCGCAGCGTCGCGCCAACGTCATATTGACTAACAGATAACGGGCCTGCACATCCTTAATAAAAAACACCACATTAGGAATGGCGTTAAGAAGTGGCGCAATCAGTGCCAGTGCATTTAACAATGCCTGAATATTTTGTGGACGCTGCCGCGCCAGCCCCTCGCAAATTTGACTAAGTTCATCAACGGCCAGCGCAGTTTCTTCACAAGGGGAAAACTCAATAGTCTGATGACATATGCTGGACATAGCTGTTCCTCATAGCGATTGAGGATGAATGTTTATTAACCTTTAGTTAACATGACAAGTACTGAAAGCGCATTTTGCGATCCTTCCGTGTATTTCCACTTTCCGTTGCTCTCACTACTGACGAACGCTTGTTCTTGGTCTAACACATCACTAACAAGATGATTAATATTAAAAAAGTATGACCGCTCCTGGTGTCGCGAAATAATTCACTGTGCTGATTTCGTCATTTCCCTTGCAGAAACCCTTCAAGCGATAAAGTTGCAATTACGCCAGCATTTAGAAACATTTCGTTAACCACATGGAGCCAAAGCATGCATGTTCCTCACCAAATCACTGAACTCAGGGCTATCGACTCCCATACCGGAGGCGAGCCGACCCGGTTGATTATTGATGGCTTTCCCGATCTCGGTAGCGGCAGCATGGCCGAACGGCGCGAACGTTTTGCCCGGGAATTTGACAGTTGGCGCAAAGCCATAATTCTTGAGCCACGCGGTAACGACGTGCTGGTCGGCGCGCTACTGTGTGAGCCGGTTTCCCCTCATGCCACGGCGGGTGTCATCTTTTTCAATAATGCTGGATACCTGAATATGTGTGGGCACGGCACTATCGGGCTTGTTGCTTCACTGGCCTGGTTAGATCGTATTAAACCAGGCGTTCATCGCATTGAAACCCCTGTTGGAGATGTAAACGCCACATTGCATGACGATGGCAGTGTGTCAGTTGAAAACGTTCCGGCCTGGCGCTGGCAAAAACAGGTAAGTGTGGAAACGGCGGTGGGTACAGTTACAGGTGATATCGCCTGGGGTGGCAACTGGTTTTTTCTTATTAATGATCATCCATTTGATATTGTGCCGGAACAAATCCCGCAGTTAACTGAATACGCCTGGGCGGTACGGGAAGGACTCGATAATGCGGGTATCGTCGGTGAAAATGGTGGCATTATCGATCATATCGAACTTTTTGCCGATGACGATCAGGCGGATAGCCGTAGCTTCGTCCTTTGCCCTGGCAAAGCGTGGGATCGTTCTCCCTGTGGCACAGGTACCAGCGCCAAGTTGGCCTGTCTGGCAGAGGACGGAAAACTCGCCCCCGGCGATATCTGGCGCCAGGCCAGTATTATTGGTAGCCAGTTTACGGCTCACTATACCCGCCATGGCGAGAAGATTATCCCCACCATTCGTGGAGAAGCCTGGGTATGCGGCGACAATCGCCTGCTCCTTAATCCGGACGATCCCTTCTGCTGGGGGATTAGCCTGTGAACAGCACGGAGGTCATTGTCATCGGCGCAGGCATCATCGGGGCCGCCTGCGCATGGCAACTGGCAAAACGAGGGGTGAGAGTCACGTTAATTGACGACGGCCGAGCCGGAGCTACAGCTGCAGGAATGGGGCATCTGGTCTGTATGGATGATGATCCCGCAGAACTGACGCTCTCTGCCTGGTCGCTGGAACTGTGGCGCACGTTGACGCCTCAGTTACCACAAAGCTGTGCCTGGCGCGGCTGTGGCACATTGTGGCTGGCGGAAACACCAGAAGAACTGGAAATTGCCCGAGAGAAGCAGCGACGTCTGGCATCGCAGAAAGTAAACAGCGAAATGCAAAGCACCGCACAATTGGCCGAGCGAGAAGTTATGCTACGCCCGGGGCTATCCGGCGGGTTATGGGTGCCGGGCGATGGCATCGTCTATGCCCCAAACGTTGCCCGTTGGTTTATTGCCAATGCGGGCGATAAGCTGACACATCTGGTTGATCCCGCCATTCGTCTGGAAGAACCAACAGTGACATTACAGAGCGGTCGCCAATTACGCGCCGACGCGATCGTCATCGCCAGTGGTCTGGGGGCCAATACGTTACTGGGGGAGCCATGGCTGCGCGCGAAGAAAGGCCAACTGGCGATTACTGATCGCTATGGCCCACTGGTCAATCACCAACTGGTTGAACTTGGCTACGGCGCCAGTGCTCACGGCGGCGGCACGTCAGTGGCCTTTAATGTGCAGCCTCGTCCCACCGGCCAACTGCTGGTTGGCTCTTCACGTCAGTTCGATAACCTGGATCGAGAACTGGACCTTCCACTCCTGGCCGCGATGCTGTCCAGAGCGCAACACTTTCTGCCGTCTCTGGCAACGCTCAATATTATTCGTTGCTGGAGCGGTTTTCGCGCCGCCTCGCAGGATGGTAATCCCCTTCTCGGCCCGCATCCTTCCCGTGCTGGCGTCTGGCTGGCTCTTGGTCATGAAGGGCTTGGCGTGACCACTGCCCCCGCCAGCGCATCGCTGTTAGCCGCACAGTTGCTGGGTGAACGCAGCCTCGTATCTCCTGCCCCCTGGCTACCCGCCAGACTTATCTCCCTGGAGGCCAGCGCATGAGTGGCACCATTCGAATTTTTATTGCCGGACAGCCCTGGTTTGTCCCGACGGGTATTAGCGTAGCGGCGGCACTGGCCTTAACTGATAACCCCATTACGCGCCTTTCGGTGAGCGGGCAACCACGTACGCCCTTCTGCGGCATGGGCGTTTGCCAGGAGTGTCGGGTGAGCGTTAATGGTCGTCGGGTACCAGGTTGTCAGACCCTTTGCCAGCC
Source organism: Escherichia sp. E10V5 (assembly GCF_004212315.1). NCBI lineage: Bacteria > Pseudomonadati > Pseudomonadota > Gammaproteobacteria > Enterobacterales > Enterobacteriaceae > Escherichia > Escherichia sp. E10V5. The sequence continues at coordinate 335,166 of NZ_RHJM01000003.1, read as the reverse complement.
AGACATGCAGATTGAAAGGAGCGGATATGCAGACCTTACAGTGTGACATTTTAATTCTCGGTGCAGGCCCGGCGGGGCTATCAGCTGCTCTGGCCGCAGCAAAGTGCGATAAGCAGGTCATCATTCTTGATGATAATCCGCGTCCTGGCGGTCAAATCTGGCGCGATGGCCCACAAAGTCAGCTTCCTCCACTGGCCCGCCATTACCGCGATGCCGTTGCCAACGAATCGCGGATTCGTGTGCTCAACGGAGCGAGGTTAATCGCCCGCCGCAGCGAAAATTGTGTACTGTTCGAAACTGCAGAAGACTACGGCACAGTAAGCTGGAATAAGCTGATTCTCTGCTGCGGTGCTCGTGAACTTGCATTACCGTTTCCAGGCTGGACGCTGCCCGGTGTCAGTGGCGCGGGTGGGTTACAGGCACAAGTGAAACAGGGGCTGCACATGGCGAATCAAAAAGTGGTTATTGCCGGAAGCGGGCCACTATTACTGGCCGTTGCTGACAACGTTCGCCGTGCCGGAGGCGAAGTGGTGGCGATTGTGGAACAAGCCCCACGCGCAGCGCTATTGCGCTTTGGCCTCGGGCTATGGCGTTGGCCGGGTAAGCTGCGCCAACTGGCGACACTATTTCCTCGTCGTTATCTCAGTGCAAGCCAGGTTATCGCTGCTCACGGCGACGCCACATTGCGTGCTGTCACCCTCCGACACAATGGTAGGGAAATCACACTGCCATGCGACAAATTGGCTATTGGCTATGGTCTGGTGCCTAATCTTGAACCAGGGTTGTTCTTCAATTGTGTCATCAGCAATGATGCCGTGCAGGTGGATGAACTTCAGCGAACCTCGGTTAAAAACATCTATGCAGCCGGTGAATGTACTGGATTTGGTGGCAGTGAACTGGCGCTGATAGAAGGTGAGATAGCCGGACTTTGTGCGGCCGATCGCGCCCATGAAACCAGGTTTCTGCAACAAAAACGTGCCGGGTGGCAGCGCTTCGCCCTTGCACTTCATAAAACCTTTGCCCTGCCCGAAAGTCTCAAGCGCGTTGCGACACCAGAAACGCTGCTTTGCCGCTGCGAAGACATTCGCTGTAGCGATGTAGAGCAAGCACAAAGCTGGCTGCAGGCCAAATTAACGACCCGCTGCGGCATGGGAGCCTGCCAGGGGAGAACCTGCGCCGCTACCGCTCGATGGTTGTACGGCTGGCCATTACCGCAACCGCGAGAACCCCTTTCCCCCTCTCGCAGCGAAACGTTAATTGCCCTGGCGCACCAGCCACCTTCACCACATTAAATCCCTGATAAGGATTTGACGTTAATGGCTTATCCGGTCTGGTAAATCTTACAAATTCAATACATTGCAGAATCTATCCAGGCCAGATAAGCGTGGCGCATCTGGCAATTATTGAGGCGCAAACGAGAAATCTATCCAGGCAAAAAAAATTCGTGATCTCAATCACATATTCACCTAATGAATAATTCTTGCCCAACCGCTCACCGCCATTCCTGACCGCTTACGTCCCTAATATAACCACTCAGTTATTTACCTTACTTTACGCGCGCGTAACTCTGGCAACATCACTGCAGGATAGCGGTCAATTTACCTCCTCAAACGCAACGCAAACCTAGAACGGCTTCGGCCTATGATTAACAAATTACTCTATGGATTTTGGTTTGCAGGAAGGCAGCAAGTGAGTGAATCCCCTGTCACTTACAAAAGTAAGTGACAGGGGTGAACGAACGCAGCTGCCGCACCCGTAAGCCAAAAGACGACGAGTAAAATGCCAGGTTTTACTATGGATACGAAAAAACTATTCAAGCACATACCCTGGGTGATTCTCGGAATCATCGGTGCATTCTGCCTCGCGGTAGTTGCATTACGTCGGGGGGAGCACGTCAGCGCCCTTTGGATCGTGGTCGCCTCTGTGTCGGTGTATCTGGTGGCGTATCGCTACTACAGTCTGTACATCGCCCAGAAGGTGATGAAACTCGACCCCACGCGCGCGACGCCTGCGGTTATTAACAACGACGGTCTGAACTACGTTCCGACCAACCGTTACGTGTTGTTTGGTCACCACTTCGCCGCTATCGCCGGTGCTGGTCCGCTGGTCGGTCCGGTTCTCGCCGCGCAGATGGGCTACCTTCCTGGCACGCTGTGGCTGCTGGCGGGGGTAGTGCTGGCCGGTGCGGTACAGGACTTTATGGTGCTGTTTATCTCCTCTCGCCGTAACGGCGCATCTCTTGGTGAGATGATCAAAGAAGAGATGGGGCCAGTACCGGGAACTATCGCGCTGTTTGGCTGTTTCTTAATCATGATCATCATCCTTGCCGTCCTGGCGCTGATTGTGGTTAAAGCCCTGGCCGAAAGTCCGTGGGGTGTCTTCACCGTTTGCTCAACCGTACCGATTGCGCTGTTTATGGGTATCTACATGCGCTTTATTCGTCCGGGGCGTGTGGGTGAAGTCTCTGTCATTGGTATCGTGCTGCTGGTTGCCTCTATCTACTTCGGTGGCGTGATTGCTCACGATCCGTACTGGGGTCCGGCACTGACCTTTAAAGACACCACCATTACCTTCGCGCTGATTGGCTATGCGTTTGTTTCCGCACTGCTGCCGGTGTGGCTGATCCTCGCACCGCGCGACTATCTGGCAACCTTCCTGAAAATCGGCGTTATCGTCGGCCTGGCGCTGGGTATCGTGGTGCTGAACCCGGAACTGAAAATGCCTGCGATGACCCAGTATATTGACGGTACTGGCCCGCTGTGGAAAGGCGCTCTGTTCCCGTTCCTGTTCATCACCATCGCCTGTGGTGCGGTATCTGGCTTCCACGCGCTGATCTCTTCCGGCACGACGCCGAAACTGCTGGCTAACGAAACCGACGCGCGTTTTATTGGCTACGGCGCAATGCTGATGGAGTCCTTCGTGGCGATTATGGCGCTGGTTGCTGCGTCCATCATCGAACCGGGTCTTTACTTCGCGATGAACACACCGCCTGCAGGCCTTGGCATCACCATGCCTAACCTGCATGAAATGGGTGGCGAGAACGCGCCGATCATCATGGCGCAGCTGAAAGACGTTACCGCACACGCGGCAGCGACTGTCAGCTCCTGGGGCTTCGTGATTTCGCCAGAGCAGATCCTGCAAACCGCGAAAGACATTGGTGAGCCTTCTGTCCTGAACCGTGCAGGTGGTGCGCCGACGCTGGCGGTAGGTATCGCTCACGTGTTCCACAAAGTGCTGCCGATGGCTGACATGGGCTTCTGGTATCACTTCGGTATTCTGTTCGAAGCCCTGTTCATCCTGACCGCGCTGGATGCGGGTACCCGTTCTGGCCGCTTTATGCTGCAAGACCTGCTGGGTAACTTCATCCCGTTCCTGAAAAAAACCGACTCTCTGGTTGCCGGTATCATCGGTACTGCGGGCTGTGTGGGTCTGTGGGGCTACCTGCTGTATCAGGGCGTGGTCGATCCGCTGGGCGGCGTTAAGAGCCTGTGGCCGCTGTTCGGTATCTCCAACCAGATGCTGGCAGCCGTGGCGCTGGTACTGGGCACCGTTGTGCTGATTAAGATGAAGCGCACCCAATACATCTGGGTAACTGTTGTTCCGGCTGTATGGCTGCTTATCTGCACCACCTGGGCGCTGGGTCTGAAACTGTTCAGCACCAACCCGCAGATGGAAGGCTTCTTCTACATGGCGAGCCAGTACAAAGAGAAGATTGCTAACGGTACTGACCTGACGGCGCAGCAGATTGCCAACATGAACCACATCGTTGTGAACAACTACACCAACGCAGGCCTGAGTATTCTGTTCCTGATTGTGGTGTACAGCATCATCTTCTACGGTTTCAAAACCTGGCTGAAGGTGCGTAACAGCGACAAACGTACTGACAAAGAAACACCGTACGTTCCAATCCCGGAAGGCGGCGTGAAGATCTCTTCGCACCACTAATCGGTTGCCGGATGCGCTGCGCGTATCCGGCCTACAAAGTGTCTATCGTAGGCCGGATAAGGCGTTTACGCCGCATCCGGCAAATCCCCAGCCCGGACCTTCCGGGCTTTACGCATATCTGGAAGGCAAAATGTTTGGTAACTTAGGACAGGCAAAAAAATATCTCGGCCAGGCGGCGAAGATGTTGATTGGCATTCCAGACTACGACAACTACGTCGAGCATATGAAGACCAACCATCCCGACAAGCCGTACATGAGCTATGAAGAATTCTTCCGCGAACGCCAGAACGCGCGCTACGGCGGCGATGGTAAAGGCGGTATGCGCTGTTGTTAATGGAGAGAGAATGAACCCGATTGCAGTTACCCTACTCACCGGTTTTTTAGGCGCAGGAAAAACCACCCTGCTGCGCCATATTCTTAACGAACAACACGGCTACAAGATTGCCGTGATTGAAAACGAATTCGGCGAAGTCTCCGTTGATGATCAACTGATTGGCGACCGCGCCACGCAAATAAAAACGCTGACCAACGGCTGCATCTGCTGTTCGCGCTCCAACGAGCTGGAAGACGCCCTACTCGACCTGCTGGATAATCTCGACAAGGGCAATATTCAGTTCGACCGTCTGGTCATTGAATGCACCGGCATGGCCGATCCCGGCCCGATTATTCAGACCTTTTTCTCCCATGAAGTTTTATGCCAGCGTTACCTGCTGGACGGAGTGATTGCGCTGGTGGATGCGGTACATGCCGATGAGCAGATGAACCAGTTCACCATCGCCCAGTCACAGGTTGGCTACGCCGACCGTATTCTGCTGACTAAAACCGACGTCGCAGGCGAAGCAGAAAAACTGCGTGAACGCCTGGCGCGCATCAACGCCCGTGCACCGGTCTACACCGTCACCCACGGCGACATCGACCTGGGCCTGCTGTTCAACACCAACGGTTTTATGCTGGAAGAAAACGTCGTCAGCACCAAGCCACGTTTTCACTTTATCGCGGACAAACAAAACGATATTTCGTCGATTGTGGTGGAACTGGATTACCCGGTAGATATCAGCGAAGTTTCCCGGGTGATGGAAAACCTGCTGCTGGAATCGGCAGATAAACTGCTGCGTTACAAAGGGATGCTGTGGATTGACGGCGAACCTAACCGCCTGCTGTTCCAGGGCGTCCAACGCCTCTACAGCGCCGACTGGGACCGCCCGTGGGGCGATGAAAAACCGCATAGCACGATGGTGTTTATCGGGATTCAGCTGCCGGAGGATGAGATTCGGGCGGCGTTTGCGGGGTTGAGGAAGTAATCGTGAAAGGTTGAGTGTAAAGCAACCCAATGCCCTATTTAGCGGCGGGGGAAACAGAACGACGTGCTCCCCTCCGCTAAGTTTTATTGCGCGTGAATACCTGGATCTGGCAAAAAATTGCCGCGTTTGGCGTCAGACCATGCTTCGCTACCAGAAGCAGGAATGTCGCTGTAATCAATGTCTTCATCGGATTTATTAACCAAAGCCATGAGTTCAGCTTCTTGCTGCACATCAAGTGTGTAGAGTGTGCCCCGTTTATGTTTAACCATGCTCATTTATGACCAGAACCTTTACGATTTAATTATAAAGATGACTTATTTCAGCCATCCAGGCACGTTATATTCTGAGACATTCTCAATGGAATATGCATCTCTCCTGTCAGAACCTTTCTTACATTTCAACTCATCAAAACCCCATTTACCCTCTCTATTGGAATAAAATACAGTATATTTATCGGTATTAAACCCGAAATATCTTTCATCCGGACGTGAAATATTCAACTCTCCACATTTAACCTGACTGCGCCATTCAAAATCTATGGTGCTTTTTAAAACGTAGTACGAAATACCTTCTACATTTTTTGAAGCAAAAACTACTAAAATAGTAGATACTATAAATGCTCCGGCAAGTATAAATAACCTATACACGCTTAATTTAGTCCCCAGAGTTAAAAAAGCAAAATAGATAATAAGTTGCATTAACATGAAGAAGAGCAACATAAAAACCATCCCTTTCCAGAAATACTCAACCCATGGAGTTAGCGTAATGTTTAGATTACTCAAACTTAAAAATAAACTGGAAGCATAACTACTTGTGAATAAATATATAATTGGCATGACTGCTATAGTCACAGACCTAATAATCATTAATTTTTTATTTTCTTTAAACTCTAACTCTAATATAATAAAAATACCTCCCAGAAAAACAAATAATGAAAAAGCACTAAAAATATATACAGAGGCACTGACTGGAAAAATATTAATTGAAAGCACAAAAAACAAAAATATAAACCATGCAATAAGTGAACACCAGGCAGCACAACTATTCAACCTGTTTTTATTACTGAACTTAACAAAATACCCCATATATTCTGTAATGCGATTTTCTTCCACTAATGCATAAAGAAGAATACCAACAAAGTACAGAGATAAAATAATATCTTTCCACAGATATTTATAAGGGAGAAGTATAAAACCAAGGAGTAGATAAATTAGCAGAATGACATCTAATGCCTTAGTACAAAAATATTGTTTCACTCCTTGCAAGAACCGAACATTCCCCATATGAATCCTTATCCTACTATTGATGAAACTCAAGAATACCTTTAAAACAGTGACTTAACGCTGATAATACTCTTTGAACAGATGAATTCATCTATTTTTCTGTGTAGAATTTGCGCATCGCATTTAGATGAGAACACCCCCATGGCGGAACTGAACCTAAGTAACCTGACGGAAGCAGACATCATTACCAAATGCGTTATGCCAGCCATTCTCAATGCAGGCTGGGACAACACAGCGCAAATCAGACAGGAGGTCAAACTCCGGGACGGTAAAGTCATCGTACGTGGTAAAGTTGCGGCACGCAGAACGGTAAAATCTGCTGACATCGTGCTGTACCACAAGCCAGGCATTCCCTTAGCCGTGATTGAAGCAAAAGCCAACAAACATGAAATTGGCAAAGGGATGCAACAGGGCATTGAATATGCGCGCCTGCTGGACGTTCCTTTTGTTTTTGCCACCAACGGTGATGGCTTTATCTTCCGCGATGCCACCGCAGCCGAAGGTGAATGCCTTGAAAAGCAAATAACGCTGGATGACTTCCCCTCCCCCGCTGAACTCTGGCAAAAATTCTGCCTCTGGAAAGGATACACACAAGCTCAGCTTCCGGTGATTACTCAGGACTATTACGACGATGGCAGCGGTAAATCGCCACGTTATTACCAGCTTCAGGCAATCAACAAAACCATTGAAGCCGTCTCCAACGGGCAAAACCGCGTTCTGCTGGTCATGGCGACCGGAACAGGGAAAACCTATACCGCATTCCAGATCATCTGGCGCCTGTGGAAATCAAAAAATAAAAAACGCATTCTGTTCCTTGCCGATCGCAACATTCTGGTCGACCAAACCAAAAATAATGATTTCCAGCCATTTGGTACGGCAATGACCAAAGTCAGCGGACGCACCATTGATCCCGCTTATGAAATTCACCTCGCGCTCTATCAGGCTATAACTGGCCCGGAGGAAGACCAAAAAGCGTTTAAACAAGTCGCACCAGATTTCTTCGATCTGATCGTGATCGACGAATGCCATCGCGGCAGCGCATCCGAAGACAGCGCCTGGCGAGAGATCCTTGATTATTTCAGTTCCGCCACCCAAATTGGCTTAACCGCCACGCCAAAAGAGACGCATGAAGTCTCCAGCACGGATTACTTCGGCGATCCGGTTTACGTCTACTCGCTAAAAGAAGGGATCGAAGACGGCTTCCTCGCCCCTTATAAAGTTGTCCGTGTTGATATTGATGTCGACCTGCAAGGCTGGCGCCCAACCAAAGGGCAAACTGACTTAAACGGCGAAGTGATCGACGATCGTATCTATAACCAGAAAGATTTCGATCGCACGATGGTAATCGACGAACGCACAGAACTGGTTGCCAGAACCATTACCGACTACCTCAAGCGCACCAATCCGATGGATAAAACCATCGTCTTCTGTAACGACATCGATCATGCAGAACGTATGCGCCGCGCCCTGGTTAATCTCAACCCGGAGCAGGTGAAAAAGAATGACAAATACGTCATGAAAATCACCGGCGATGATGAGATTGGCAAAGCTCAGTTGGATAACTTCATCAACCCGAAAAAACCGTACCCGGTTATCGCGACCACTTCAGAGCTGATGACCACCGGTGTGGATGCTAAAACCTGCAAACTGGTAGTACTGGACCAGAACATCCAGTCGATGACCAAATTCAAGCAGATTATCGGTCGTGGTACACGCATCGACGAACGTTACGGCAAACTCTGGTTTACCATCCTCGACTTTAAAAAAGCCACCGAACTGTTTGCCGATGAGCGTTTCGATGGCATTCCCGAAAAAGTCATGGATACCACACCAGAGGATATCGCCGATCCAGAATCTGATTTTGAAGAGAAACTCGAAGAAATCAGCGAACATGACGACGAACAGGTAACAGGCGTTGATGAACCGCCTGCGCCACCATACCAGGTTACCGATACCGATGATGTCGGCCCACTTCCGGAAGAAGACGAGAAGAAAATCCGCAAGTTTCACGTCAACGGTGTCGCGGTGGGCGTTATTGCGCAGCGTGTTCAGTATTACGATGCCGACGGTAAACTGGTTACCGAATCTTTTAAAGATTACACCCGCAAAACACTGCTCAAAGAATATGCCTCGCTGGATCACTTTACCCGCAAGTGGCAGGACGCCGATCGCAAAGAAGCGATCATTCACGAGCTGGAGCAACAGGGGATCATCTGGGAAGTACTGGCAGAAGAAGTCGGTAAAGATCTCGACCCATTCGACATGCTTTGCCACGTAGTGTATGGTCAGCCGCCGTTAACCCGCAAAGAGCGCGCCGAGAACGTGCGCAAGCGGAACTACTTCACAAAATACTCTGAAGCAGCGCAAGCCGTGCTCGATAATCTGCTGGATAAATACGCCGATGCGGGCGTACAGGAGATCGAAAGTATTCAGGTGCTGAAACTTAAACCATTCGACAGCATGGGCACCTTACCGGAGATTATTAAAACCGGATTTGGCGACCGTAACGGGTATAATCAGGCGCTCAGCGAGCTGGAAAACGAAATCTACCAATTACCGCCCCGCTCTGCTTAACAACTCTCTTTTGCGCCTTCTGCAACCATCATGTTGCAGAAGGCCTTGTTTTTCATGGAATACAACATGTCTATCAGTTCAGTAATCAAATCATTACAAGATATTATGCGCAAAGATGCCGGTGTGGACGGCGATGCGCAGCGTCTCGGTCAGCTCTCCTGGCTGCTGTTTTTGAAAATCTTCGATGCCCAGGAAGAGGCGCTGGAACTGGAGCAGGATAACTATCAATATCCGATCCCACAGCGTTATTTGTGGCGCAGTTGGGCCGCAAACGCGCAGGGCATTACCGGTGATTCCCTGCTGGAATTCGTTAATGATGATCTGTTCCCGGCGTTGAAAAACCTCACTGCGCCTATCGATAAAAACCCACGCGGCTACGTGGTAAAGCAGGCGTTCAGCGATGCCTATAACTATATGAAAAACGGTACGCTACTGCGTCAGGTGATCAACAAGCTGAACGAAATTGACTTTACCAGCGCCAGCGAACGCCATCTGTTTGGTGATATTTACGAACAGATCCTTAAAGATCTGCAATCTGCGGGCAATGCTGGCGAATTCTATACTCCACGCGCCGTCACTCGCTTTATGGTGGATCGCGTTGATCCGAAACTCGGCGAATCCATTATGGACCCGGCTTGCGGTACGGGGGGTTTTCTTGCCTGCGCGTTCGATCATGTAAAGAACAAATACGTGAAGAGCGTCGCCGATCATCAGACGCTGCAACAACAGATCCACGGTGTTGAGAAAAAACAGCTTCCACACCTGCTGGCGACCACCAATATGCTGCTGCACGGCATTGAAGTACCGGTACAAATTCGTCACGACAACACCCTGAATAAACCGCTTTCCTCCTGGGATGAGCAACTGGATGTCATTGTTACCAACCCGCCATTTGGTGGCACGGAAGAAGACGGTATTGAGAAGAACTTTCCGGCAGAGATGCAAACCCGCGAAACGGCGGATCTGTTCCTGCAACTGATTGTGGAAGTGCTGGCGAAAAACGGTCGTGCGGCGGTGGTATTGCCGGATGGCACGCTATTTGGTGAAGGCGTTAAAACCAAAATCAAAAAGCTGCTTACCGAAGAGTGCAACCTGCATACCATCGTGCGTTTACCGAATGGTGTGTTTAACCCTTATACCGGCATTAAAACCAACCTGTTGTTCTTTACCAAAGGTCAGCCAACCAAAGAGATTTGGTTCTATGAGCATCCGTATCCGGCGGGCGTGAAAAATTACAGTAAAACCAAGCCGATGAAGTTTGAAGAGTTTCAGGCGGAAATCGACTGGTGGGGGAACGAGGCCGATGGTTTTGCCAGCCGCGTCGAGAATGAGCAGGCGTGGAAAGTCAGCATTGATGACGTGATTGCGCGTAACTTCAATCTGGATATTAAAAACCCACATCAGGCGGAAACCGTCAGCCATGATCCAGACGAACTGTTAGTGCAGTATGCAAAACAGCAGGCGGAGATCCAGACGCTGCGTAATCAACTGCGCGATATTCTTGGCGCTGCGCTGTCTGGCAAGGAGGTTAACTAATGAGTGTGGAAAAGCTGATCGTTGATCATATGGAAACCTGGACCTCGGCGTTGCAAACCCGTTCCACCGCCGGGCGCGGCAGTTCCGGAAAAATTGATTTATATGGCATTAAGAAATTACGTGAGCTGATTCTGGAACTGGCTGTGCGCGGTAAACTGGTGCCGCAGGATCCGAATGATGAACCAGCGTCGGAGCTGCTTAGAGGAATGAAAAAGCAGCAAGAAGACTTAATTAAAGAAAGAAAGATTAAAAAACCGAAAAAGCTTCCGTCAATAGATGGAACTTTAGAATCAATTTCCGTGCCGCAAGGATGGGAGTTGTGTTATCTGAATGATATTGGCGATTGGGGGGCTGGAGCCACACCAAATCGTACAAATTCTGGATACTACGGTGGAGATATTCCATGGTTTAAATCTGGTGAATTATCTGAAGATTACATAACCGATTCAGAAGAACATATTACAGCATTGGCATTAAAAGAATGTTCCTTACGCGACAACCAGCCTGGGGATGTATTGATTGCAATGTATGGGGCTACAATAGGCAAAACATCAATACTCAACTCTCGTTCAACAACTAATCAAGCCGTCTGCGCTTGTACCCCTTTCGATGGTTTATCAAATCAGTATCTGTTGATCTTCCTTAAGGCTAGTAAGAAAGTATTTACAGCCATGGGAGCAGGTGGAGCGCAACCTAATATTTCTAAGGAAAAAATCGTTGCCACCCTGTTTGCATTACCACCTCTCAATGAACAATTGAGAATTGTAAAAAAGGTCGAGCAACTCATGTCCCTATGCGACCAACTGGAACAGCAATCCCTGACCAGTCTGGACGCACATCAGCAACTGGTTGAAACCCTGTTGGGAACGCTGACTGACAGCCAAAACGCCGAGGAACTGGCTGAAAACTGGACGCGTATTAGCGAGCATTTCGACACCCTATTTACCACCGAAGCCAGCGTGGATGCGTTAAAACAGACCATTCTGCAACTGGCCGTAATGGGTAAACTTGTGCCGCAGGATCCGAATGACGAACCAGCCTCTGAACTGCTCAAACGAATTGCGCAGGAAAAAGCTCAACTGGTGAAAGAAGGAAAAATAAAAAAACAAAAACCGTTGCCGCCAATTAGCGATGAGGAAAAACCGTTTGAACTGCCGGAAGGGTGGGAGTGGTGCAGAATATCTGATGTTGCAATGTTTGCGACCTCAGGTTCACGTGACTGGGCAAAATATTACGCCCAAAGTGGAGCTCTATTCATTACGATGGGCAATTTATCGAAAGACACATATAATTTGAGAATGGATAATCTACGTTATGTAAATCCTCCTGAAGATGGAGAGGGAGTAAGAACAAAACTTGAAGCATTTGATTTACTTATTTCTATAACAGGTGATGTTGGTAACCTTGGGCTAATTCCAGATAATTTTGGATTAGCCTATATTAATCAACATACTTGTCTCTTAAGATTTTTGCCCTCATGTAGAAATTTTTACTTCCCAGAGCTAATGCGTTCACATCTTGCAAGATATCAATTCAATGCACCTCAGAGAGGAATAAAAAACAGCTTCCGCTTAAGTGATGTGGAGAAAATGATCATTTCTCTGCCACCATATAATCAACAATTTATTATTGCTGAAAAAATAAAAGAACTGATGAATATTTGCGATGATTTGACATCTCAAATAAAAACCGCCAAACAAACCCAACTGCACCTTGCAGATGCACTCACTGACGCGGCGATAAACTAATTTTCTCGCCCTCATAAAACCAATAAAGCGGCTAAATAGCCGCTTTATTCACATCACCAAAAATTATATTTTACGCTAATTTTCATCTTATTTTCATTAATTTTTAGCTGGACTTTCCCCATATTTACTGATGATATATCCAGGTATTTAGCGCGGTACGGATGTGCGCCAACACACCCGCACCGCTAATCACAATCACTATTTTCAAGGAATAGCAGTTATGACTGACACGCATTCTATTGCACAACCGTTCGAAGCAGAAGTCTCCCCGGCAAATAACCGTCAATTAACCGTGAGTTATGCGAGCCGCTACCCGGATTACAGCCGTATTCCCGCCATCACCCTGAAAGGTCAGTGGCTGGAAGCCGCCGGTTTTACCACCGGTACGGCGGTAGATGTCAAAGTGATGGAAGGCTGTATTGTCCTCACCGCCCAACCACCCGCCGCCGAAGAGAGCGAACTGATGCAGTCGCTGCGCCAGGTGTGCAAACTGTCGGCGCGTAAACAAAAGCAGGTGCGGGAATTTATTGGGGTGATTGCGGGTAAACAGAAAGTCGCCTGATACATTGACCCGGTAGCGCCAGTGCTACCGGGTATTATTCGCCGCGTTAGACCAACGCGCTCTCCATTTGTTTTTCAAATGCCTGACGAATTAATCCCATAATGTAAGGAAGTTGTGCGAGGTCGCTGAAACCAATTTCCACATCGCCATTACCCCAGCGCCCAACATTTGTCACATCTTTGGCAATACCTTTCGGATCGACCAGTTCATGAAACTGCATATTAAGCGACAATCGAAGTCGGCTTTTTTGCGGCACAACATCAACAAAATTCGTTTCAGCTTTAAACGCAATATACAGTTTTAAAACTTCCTGCGTGATCCCTGCGTCCAGGCGCATAACTTCATCGCGAAGATGATCGAATAACACCCGGCTATGCGAACCATCAGCAAGAAAAGGAAAATCATTCAGGCTGTAATTGGTTTTGTTCTCCGGCTGACCTCGATAAACAGCTAAAACCTCTTCAGGAAGAGAAGGCGCTTGCCAGACCTGAACCGCGAGATTGGCCAGACGATCGGCACGGGCGCGAATGGCGGCTTCATCCCATTTTTCGCACTGTCCAAGACCGATATTCAAATAGAGCGGGCTATGTTTAAAGCCGTCTTCAATATCGCGTTTTTCCGCGAAAGGTCTGTCACTGTAGCGGGAGTTATAGCGCGTTAAAGTGAGATTCCCCAACGTATGTAACAGTTCTTTATGCACACGCTGCCAGTCGCTTCCCAGCTCTTCACGCCATTTAGCCGACAAATTTTCGTTCTGCGGCATAATATGTTCAATCGTAAACTCTTCCACGCGCTCTCTGCGTTTATCGTTTTCCAGTCGTCGTAACCAGTAGCTGCGACTGCGGAAGTTATAGAGATCGCGAACTTTTAATTCCCGTTTAAATTCATCATCGTTGGGGAAACGACGATATGAAGGCAGATTCAGAAAATGTACCTGAATACTTTCCAGATATTTTTCTTTATTAATGACCTTATAAAAAGTAGCAAACGTCTTGTTAAGAGAATTTGTCGGAATCGCACATACTGCACGGCGGAAAACATAAGATTCAATTAAACGAATTATGCTCAGGAAATCTTCGTGAAACAAAACGCCATTTTTATAGTCATGATAAAGCGCCAGTAAGAAAGGATACGCCACATCGACCTTTAACTCGCGCAAATCCTGAAAAGCCGTAGCAAGCGATTTGTCACTTTCTTTTCCCAATGCCATTGCACAGTAATACTCCGCGTAGATGTGAATATCTTCAACCAGCCGATCTACGCCTTTTTCGGCAATACGCTGGCTGCGGGCATGGAGTTTAAATGCCTCATAGACTTCATCTGTCCGAGGGATCTCCCCCGTTTTTACCGTCAGATAATGACGCATAAAACTGTCAAAATATTCGCTGTAACCTTGCTGACCAAAGGCGACTTCCATGGGTCGCCAGTGATCTTCATACAACTGGGTTTGATGCTCTGGTTCGAGGCCCATCAGAATAAAATTGCGCACCAGATCGGCCTGACTTAACGCCTTACCGGTGGAGTTCATACTTTCAAAAATCAGTTGCGGATTATCCTGATCACGATTAAGCGCCACATCGACAATTAATAACTTTGCTAACCCTCGACATAAGGGGATCAAGTCATCACCGAGTTTGGCAATTTGCTCATCAAAGAAAGTAAAATTTTCCATTATTCGATGGGAATAGTTTTCTGGCATTGGTCTTTGTTTTATTAACGCCAGCAAACTGTCTTTATCAGTCTCGGTCAGCAGTAATTTAAATCCTTTCTCGCCGGACTCATAAGGATTGAGCAAATAATAATTACGCAATTTCATTGCTGAAAAGCCATCAAAAACTTCGTCTTCGCCAAGATGGCGCGATAAAGCCTCAATCAGCAACATTGCGGTCGTCAGCCGTTGTTGACCATCAATGACCAGTAACGGAGAAATACCAGAAACCTGATACAACCCCTGCTCAATATAAACAACCGAACCGATAAAATGCGCTGATATATCGTCACGCTTTCCAGCACGAATAATGTCGTCCCAAAGTTGCCGACATTGTTGCCCGGTCCATGAATAGGTGCGTTGATAAATGGGAATAACAAACTGCTGCGAACGTTTTAAAAAATCGAGTAAGCGGGCTTCTGTTGCTTTCATTCTGACGTCTTTCCGTGAAGCGATGATTTCGCAATAATAACCACTTCCTTGTGGAGGTTATAGAGAAATCCAGTTTATCCGCGACGAATTGCCCCCTCACTCCACATCCTCCCTGCGTAGCCCAATATCCCTCAACCGTTCATCACTCATCTGCTGTAACACCCGCCGAGTCTGCTTTTTCAGCCACCAACTCCTCACCGCCTGCCAGAGTTGCACAAGTCCGATAAACGGCGCTTTAGCTTTGTTTTCGTGAAATTCCATCAGCTGCCTCCTCATCTTTCAGAGGCTTCATCATCCGCCTTCTGGCAGCTCACAATACAGATGCAAATATTACTTTTATTTAACATACAGACAGGTTAAAACAGCATCTGCATCCGGTTTTTTAGCCTCATCTGTACCGGTTTTTCTCTCTGTATGGTCCAAAGAAGGAATACAGCATGACGCGTTACCAACATCTGGCGACTCTGCTTGCCGGGCGGATTGAGCAAGGGCTGTATCGTCACGGGGAGAAATTGCCGTCGGTGCGCAGCTTAAGTCAGGAGCACGGCGTCAGCATCAGCACCGTGCAGCAGGCGTATCAGACGCTGGAGACGATGAAGCTTATCACTCCGCAACCACGTTCGGGTTATTTTGTCACGCAACATAAAGCCCAGCCGCCAGTGCCGCCAATGACACGTCCGGTGCAGCGCCCGGTGGAAATTACCCAGTGGGATCAGGTGCTGGATATGTTGAAAGCGCATAGCGACAGTTCTATTGTTCCGTTCAGTAAAAGCACGCCGGATGTCGAAGCGCCCAGCCTGAAACCGCTCTGGCGGGAGCTAAGTCGGGTGGTGCAGCATAATCTACAAACCGTTCTCAGCTATGATTCATTAACCGGTCAACGGGTATTGCGCGAGCAGATTGCCCGACTGATGCTCGACAGCGGCTCGGTGGTCACCGCTGATGACATTGTCATCACCAGCGGCTGCCATAACTCGATGGCGCTGGCGTTAATGGCAGTGTGTAAACCAGGCGATATCGTCGCGGTCGAATCGCCCTGTTATTACGGTTCGATGCAGATGCTGCGTGGCATTGGCGTGAACGTGATTGAAATCCCGACCGATCCAGAAACTGGCATCAGCGTTGAAGCGCTGGAACTGGCGCTGGAACAGTGGCCGATTAAAGGCATCATTCTTGTGCCAAACTGTAATAATCCGCTGGGATTTATTATGCCGGACGCGCGCAAACGGGCCGTTCTCTCTCTCGCTCAGCGTCATGATATTGTGATTTTTGAAGATGATGTCTACGGCGAGCTGGCAACGGAGTATCCGCGCCCGCGGACCATTCACTCATGGGATATCGACGGTCGGGTGCTGCTGTGCAGCTCGTTCAGTAAAAGCATTGCGCCCGGCCTGCGCGTGGGCTGGGTCGCGCCGGGACGTTATCACGATAAACTGCTACATATGAAATACGCCACCAGCAGCTTTAACGTACCGTCCACGCAAATGGCGGCAGCAACGTTTGTACTGGAAGGTCACTATCATCGCCATATCCGGCGTATGCGGCAGAACTATCAGCGCAATATGGCGCTTTATACCTGCTGGATACGGGAATATTTTCCCTGCAAAATCTGTATTACGCGCCCGAAAGGCGGATTTTTACTGTGGATAGAATTGCCTGAACAGGTCGATATGGTCTGCGTCGCGCGGCAGCTGTATCGCATGAAAATCCAGGTGGCGGCAGGCTCGATTTTCTCAGCTTCCGGCAAATACCGTAATTGTCTGCGCATCAACTGCGCTTTGCCGCTCAGAGAAACCTATCGCGAAGCACTGAAGCAAATTGGCGAGGCCGTGTATCGGGCAATGGAATAATTTCGAAATAGTGGCGAAACACCTGATTTACTCTCACGAATCACCTGTAACTCGTTTTATCTCTGCTGGGCCATCGCCACGTTCCAGCATGGCTTAGGCAAATTGCGCTTCGTTCATGCCGGATGCCATGTGAACGCCTTACCAGGTCTACAAAATCTTTAAAGTTCAATATATTGAATGGGTTATGTAGACCTGATAAGCGTAGCACATCAGGCAGCTTTGCGTTTGTCATCGGCCTCTGATTAGTACTCGATCCATGGATCGCGCTTGCTTTCAGGCAAGGGCTGATCTAATGCCTGCATTTGCTCTGCCGAAAGTCCGGTAATCTTTTGTATCCATTCAGGATCCGCCCCATTCTGCAACAACAATCGGAGGAGGCTCTGTTCCCCTTCTTCTTTCCCTTCTTTCCTCCCCCTCTCCCTTCCCAACAGCCATCCATCATTATGAATTCGCTCTGCAATGGTCATTATTCGCTCCCTGTGTTGTGGCATTCGACTGGTTAGTTCGCTGATAAACTCTTTAAAACTCGCTTCATCGCCAGCCAGTAAAATGTAATTTAACAGCGCGGTTATCTGGCTGTCATTAGCGCACTCTGTAACCAGTAATACTACCAGTTGGTCGATAAGCCCCATTAGATCGCGCTGGCGAATATGCTTTTGGATCAACTCCAACAGGGCGACTCTGCGATGCTGCACAATCTCGTCGTCTGGCACGACAGTGATATCCACCAGCGGGAACGCGGCGTTATAAAGCTTCCGTGCGGTAGTTGGGTCGGCAAATTCGTCCAGCCAGCACAGGGACCAGGGATAAGGACTACGGCTACCGTGATAAAACAGCATCGGGATGACCAGCGGTAGCGACCGGCGTTTATCATGCTCGATATGGCGCTGCATCACCGCCATGGAATAGCGCATCAGGCGAAACGCCATATGAATGTCCTCGCGGCTCTGATGTTCAATCACCACATAGATATAGCCATCGCCTTCGCGGGTCTTTACCGACCATAAAATATCGGAGTGTAGCGCCCGCAATTTTTCATCGACAAAGCTGGCAGATTCCAGTTTTAAGGTGTCGAGATCGCACAGTTCACGTAAATCTTTGGGTAAGTGGATCTCCATAAAATCCCGTGCGGTATCAGGATGTGTGAGAAAAGATTTAAATAATGCGTCATGCGGCGTGCTGGTCGTGAAGTTTGTCATGGCGATCCGTCACCTGTTGATAAGATGGCCCGACTTTAGCGACTAACAAAACCATTCTCACCTGGCAATTTCCCATTCCCCGAGGCACTTTCCAGGCTATTTTTGTTCTCCTGCAAGCGATACATTTTTATGGAAGATATCTCGCTTTTTGCGTTTTCTTACCGTCAGGCTCTATTCTTACGATATGAATAAAATCATTGAACTCCGACGCGCCAAAATGCTGGCGCTCTCTTTGCTGCTCGTTGCTGCCGCGACTTTTATCGTTACGCTGTTTTTGCCGCCCAACTTTTGGGTGAGCGGCGTGAAGGCGATTGCCGAAGCGGCGATGGTCGGCGCGCTGGCGGACTGGTTTGCGGTGGTGGCGCTGTTTCGCCGCGTGCCGATTCCGATTATTTCTCGCCATACGGCGATTATTCCGCGTAATAAAGACCGGATT
This sequence comes from Escherichia sp. E10V5, assembly GCF_004212315.1. Lineage (NCBI taxonomy): Bacteria > Pseudomonadati > Pseudomonadota > Gammaproteobacteria > Enterobacterales > Enterobacteriaceae > Escherichia > Escherichia sp. E10V5. The sequence goes on along the minus strand of NZ_RHJM01000003.1, from coordinate 316,592 downwards.
GGCGAAAATCTCGGCCAGTTCGTGCAGGAAAAATTTCTCGATACTCAATCGCTGGTAGCGCTAATCCGGCGTCATGAACCGGCGTTGTTAATCGGCAACTGGTTTAGTCAGCCGGAAAATGCCCGTCGCGTTGGACAGCATCTGTTGCAGATCATGAGTGGTTTTCTCGAACTGACCGATGATGCGCGTATTCAACGTCTGCTTAAGCGCGCGGTGCACAAGGCGATCGATAAAGTGGATCTTTCCGGCACCAGTGCATTGATGCTGGAGAGCATGACCAAAAACGATCGTCATCAGGTACTGCTGGATACGTTGATCGCACAACTGATCGCCCTGCTTCAGCGCGATAAATCGCGCAAGTTTATTGCCCAGCAAATTGTTCGCTGGCTGGAGAGCGAGCATCCGCTGAAAGCCAAAATTTTGCCCACTGAATGGCTGGGCGAACACAGTGCGGAGTTGGTTTCTGACGCCGTGAATTCTTTGCTTGATGATATCAGCCGCGATCGCGCACATCAGATCCGCCATGCGTTTGATCGCGCTACCTTCGCGCTGATCGAGAAACTGAAAAACGATCCGGAAATGGCGGCGCGGGCCGATGCCGTGAAAAGTTATCTGAAAGAAGATGAAGCATTTAACCGCTATATTGGTGAATTGTGGGGAGATTTGCGGGAGTGGTTGAAAGCGGATATCAACAGCGAAGATTCTCGCGTGAAAGAACGCATCGCGCGAGCGGGGCAGTGGTTTGGCGAGACGTTAATTGCCGATGATGCCCTGCGCGCCTCGTTAAATGGTCATCTGGAACAGGCCGCGCACCGCGTCGCGCCAGAGTTTTCAGCATTCCTGACTCGCCACATTAGCGATACGGTAAAAAGTTGGGATGCGCGGGATATGTCCCGGCAAATCGAGTTAAATATCGGCAAAGATCTCCAGTTTATCCGCGTTAACGGCACGCTGGTCGGCGGTTGTATTGGGCTGATATTGTATTTGTTGTCGCAGATCCCGGCCTTGCTACCCTTCAGCAATTTTTAGGAAGCGATAAAAATTATGCCAGGGGCGAACTGAGAAAAGCAGCTACAGTTTCAGCAAAACCGATAATGCCCCTACTTCTATTTTTCTGATCTGGTGGTCAGTGAAGCTATCTGCGACAGCAAAAAGAAAATGTACGAATACATGGCGGCGTTTAAACCTGTTCATGTAATGCAACAGCCGAACGGCGTTAAGGATTCATTAAGATCGCTACGTATACTTCTCGATATCTTATTGATTTGCCTTAAAGGGATTACCGTGACAAAAAGTATTTCGTTAAGTAAACGCATCTCCGTTATTGTGATTCTTTTTGCCATTGTGGCAGTGTGTACTTTCTTCGTGCAATCTTGCGCCCGTAAAAGCAATCATGCAGCATCATTTCAGAATTACCACGCCACCATTGACGGCAAAGAAATTGCAGGCGTAACGAATAATATCTCCTCGCTGACCTGGTCGGCACAGAGCAATACCCTGTTTAGCACTATCAACAAACCTGCCGCCATTGTTGAAATGACCACCAATGGCGATTTGATCCGCACTATTCCTCTGGATTTTGTTAAGGATCTCGAGACGATCGAATACATTGGCGATAATCAGTTTGTCATTAGCGATGAGCGCGATTATGCCATTTATGTGATTTCACTTGATGCCAACTCGGAAGTAAAAATCCTCAAAAAAATAAAAATCCCGCTGCAGGAAACCCCGACCAATTGTGGTTTTGAAGGGCTGGCCTATTCTCCTGCCGATCAAACTTTCTGGTTTTTTAAAGAGAAAAATCCGATCGAGGTCTACAAAGTGAGCGGGCTGTTGCGTAACGATGAATTACACATCAGCAAAGACCAGACATTACAGCAGCAGTTTAATTTAGATGATGTTTCTGGCGCAGATTTTAACCCACAAAAAAATAGCTTGTTGGTGTTGTCTCATGAATCACGCGCACTCCAGGAAGTAACCGTAACAGGAGACGTGATCGGCGAAATGTCGTTAACCAAAGGCAAGTATGGCCTTTCACATAACATCAAACAGGCCGAAGGGGTTGCGATGGATGCCTCTGGTAATATTTATATCGTTAGCGAACCAAATCATTTTTATCGCTTTACCCCTAAATAATCACATTAACAGGCTGGCATGTTTCACTTTTTTGTTATTAACTTGTTAATTGAAAAAAATACAAACAAGGTTAAACATGCCCCCGTCCTCGCATCCCGTAGAACGCTTTTCTTTCAGCACCGCGCTTTTCGGGATGCTGGTTCTGACCTTAGGTATGGGATTAGGTCGCTTCCTTTATACACCTATGTTGCCCGTCATGATGGCGGAAGGGGCGTTTTCATTTAGCCAGCTCTCGTGGATTGCCAGCGGCAACTATGCGGGGTATCTGGCTGGCAGTCTGCTATTTTCGTTTGGCGCATTTCACCAGCCGTCGCGTCTGCACCCATTTCTGTTGGCTTCTGCCCTGGCGAGCGGATTGTTGATCCTCGCAATGGCATGGTTGCCGTCATTTATCCTGGTGTTATTGATTCGCTTCCTGGCGGGTGTCGCCAGCGCTGGAATGCTGATTTTTGGTTCGACGCTGATTATGCAGCACACGCGCCATCCTTTTGTGCTGGCAGCTTTGTTTTCTGGCGTTGGCATTGGCATCGCGCTGGGCAATGAATATGTTCTGGCAGGCCTGCATTTTGCCCTCTCCTCGCAAACGTTATGGCAAGGCGCCGGGGCGCTTTCTGGCATGATGCTGATTGCACTTACGCTTTTAATGCCCTCGAAAAAACACACCGTCGCGCCAACGCCATTGGCAAAAACGGAGCAACAGATAATGAGCTGGTGGTTACTGGCTATTCTGTACGGCCTGGCGGGATTTGGTTATATCATCGTCGCGACTTACCTGCCGCTCATGGCGAAAGATGCAGGCTCACCATTGTTAACCGCCCATCTCTGGACGTTAGTCGGCTTATCAATTGTGCCTGGTTGCTTTGGCTGGCTATGGGCAGCAAAACGTTGGGGAGCATTACCCTGCCTGACGGCGAATTTACTGGTGCAGGCTGTCTGTGTGCTGCTTACTCTCGCCAGCGACTCGCCTCTCTTGCTTATCATCAGTAGTATCGGTTTTGGCGGTACCTTTATGGGCACGACATCTCTGGTGATGACTATCGCCCGCCAACTGAGCGTACCGGGAAATCTCAATCTTTTAGGCTTTGTGACGCTCATTTACGGCATTGGGCAAATCCTCGGCCCGGCGCTGACCAGTATGCTCGGCAATGGAACATCGGCGCTTGCCAGCGCCACTCTCTGCGGCGCGGCGGCGTTGTTTATTGCTGCGCTTATCAGCACAGTGCAATTATTTAAGCTACAAGTGGTCGCTTCATAAGGGCTGTTTCCCTTACCACTCAAGAAACTCAACCTCAACCATTGATGTCAGCCAGACCCCGTTTTCCGCTTGCCAGAAAGGGATCCCTCGTTTCGCCATTTCCTGTGCTTTGACGGTTAAGATAACCGGCGAACCGTGTCTTGCCCCAACTTTGCGGGCCGTTGCTTCATCAGCAGAGAGATGCACATGATGACGCTCCCCTGCAATCAGCCCCTGTTTTTTTATCGCCTCAAGAAAACGGCTTGCCGTACCGTGGTAGAGAAATTGTGGCGGTGTTTTTTCGATGAAGGCAATGGCGACCTGCGAAGTCGAATGCCCCTGAACGGCGCGAATACACGTACCATCACTGGAATAACTAAAGCGCTTCTTATCGCTGGTGGCGACCACAGTATCCAGTAATGCGCGGGTTAACCGCTTGCCAGCTTTTTGTGCACAGAGTATGAGCTTATCGATATCCGCCCATCCTTCACGGTCCAGCACGATGCCAATCGCCTCCGGTTTATGTCGGAGGACAAAACTTAAAAACTTGCTCGTCTCTGCCAGCTCTTTGTCGTTGTATTTTGCCATTTTGCATTCGTCCTTGTATTCGCCGCCTTTACTCACCAGCCGTTATTGTCACCGTGTTTATGAATTTTCTGCAACTCAATCCTTACAGGAAGGTTCTCCGCGCAGCGTAATTTTTCCACGTAGCCGCCACAAGCATACATAATGGGGATTGTTATGGCACAACAAGGGGATGCTGTAGCTGGCGTGTTAACCGACCATGATGTCACCGTTTTACTGCCCGCGATGTATTTAATGGGCAACCCGGTGCAAAATGTCGGTCTCTGCCTGGGGACAGCCGAAGTAAATGCCAAATATTACCCGCATATCATTACGGTCTGCGTGATTAACGCGTTGCTGTCAAACCTGGTTATGCAGCTTATTATTTAACAAGGAGTTACCATGATTGATTATTCCGCAGCCGGTTTTACCCTGCTGCAAGGAGCGCATTTATATGCGCCGGAAGATCGAGGAATTTGCGATGTCCTCGTCGCTAACGGCAAGATTATCGCCGTTGCCAGCAACATCCCTTCTGACATCGTACCGGACTGCACGGTTGTCGATCTCAGCGGGCAGATCCTCTGCCCCGGTTTTATTGATCAACACGTCCATTTGATTGGCGGCGGCGGCGAAGCAGGCCCCACTACACGCACGCCGGAAGTCGCGCTTAGTCGTCTGACAGAAGCGGGCGTCACGTCAGTGGTTGGTCTGCTCGGCACCGACTCTATCTCTCGCCACCCGGAATCCTTACTCGCCAAGACTCGTGCGCTCAATGAAGAAGGCATTAGCGCCTGGATGCTGACCGGTGCTTATCATGTTCCTTCCCGTACCATTACAGGCTCGGTGGAAAAAGATGTGGCGATTATCGATCGCGTGATTGGCGTGAAATGTGCCATCTCAGACCACCGCTCGGCCGCGCCGGATGTTTATCATCTGGCCAATATGGCGGCGGAATCCCGCGTTGGAGGTTTGCTCGGCGGTAAACCTGGCGTCACCGTGTTCCACATGGGCGACAGCAAAAAGGCGTTACAGCCCATCTATGACCTTCTTGAGAACTGCGACGTCCCCATCAGCAAGTTGCTGCCGACCCACGTTAACCGCAACGTTCCGTTGTTTGAGCAGGCGCTGGAGTTCGCGCGCAAAGGCGGCACCATCGATATCACCAGCAGCATTGACGAACCGGTCGCCCCTGCCGAAGGTATTGCCCGCGCCGTTCAGGCGGGTATTCCGCTGGCTCGCGTTACCCTTAGCTCCGACGGCAACGGCAGTCAGCCGTTCTTTGACGATGAAGGGAATTTAACGCATATCGGTGTTGCGGGTTTTGAGACGTTGCTGGAAACCGTGCAAGTGTTGGTTAAAGACTATGGCTTTAGTATCAGCGATGCTCTGCGTCCACTCACCAGTAGCGTCGCTGGTTTCCTCAACCTGACCGGTAAAGGCGAAATTCTGCCGGGCAATGACGCGGATCTGTTAGTGATGACACCGCAGTTGCGTATTGAGCAGGTATACGCTCGCGGCAAACTGATGGTCAAAGACGGCAAAGCGTGTGTGAAAGGGACGTTTGAAACTGCATAAGCAGTTCCGAACGCTTGAACAGGCGACTGGCGTTGAGCTGTTTAATCGCCAAAGGCAACGCTACAACTCCTGTGTGGGGCGATTTATTAACCGCCCCCTGACATGCCACTGCGAGTTACGTTTCAGCACTTTTTGGCTCTTCATGGGCCAATTATTCAAGCAAGTTGCCTTCGGCAGCTGTGGAATATCTGGCTACCGGAGTACGCCATACAACAAGAAATTCGCAGCGGGCAGCTCATTGTCCTGAATCGGGACGAATTAGTTATCCCGCATTCAGGATGAATCCCGTTGCAGAGCGTTTCTGGCGTGAACTGCGTGGGCTAAAGATTGAACCTGGCTGAAAGTCCCGGTATTGAACTATGCCAGCTCCCCTTCTGCCAGACCAGGTCAAACGTTAGCGGCTCATCATCGTGGTACAGCATCATCTCCAGACTAATGACCAACTCGTGGCAATAGACTGCTTTCAGATTGACCTGCAATGCCGCAATCCGTGGCTCATGAAATAAAAGCGCGGAACGTAACTGGCGGCAATACCAACTCTGGAGAAGCTTGTCGCTCTGATTATGCCCTTGCCACTCAGGCATGCCTGAAACAAGTAATATTGGTAGCGGTGAATGGGGAGAACTAAAAAGTTGAAAGAGATCCCGACATACGGAATCACGCAGCGATAACGTATTGTTCCCTGTACTTTCAGGTAATACCGTCTGAACCGATTGGCGCATCATTTTGCGCACTCCTGACGTTTAGTGGCATCTGTATCCTGCCCTGGCTGCTGGACACCACTGGGTTGATGCTCATATTCCATAATCATTCCTTTATGCTCATTGCGTCCCTGGCACTTTCATAAGGGATTTATAAGATCCGCCAAAGATAAAACACTGTACAGAAAAGAATATCCACTGACTTTTTATTTAAAAAGGTATCATTTGACAAAAGTCATTAAACATAACGGAAATACGTTAACATATTCTGATTATTCCGAATAATTTCTCAGCGTTAAACTGATATATAATTATTCCAAAACAATATATCGGACGTAATGATTAAATTACGCATAATATATTCTGCAGAACATAATTAATTATTCAGGGAACATACATAGTGCAAAGCGGTTCAACTTTGCACCAGAAATGAGGGATCAGGCGTCCACTTTATCCAACGGCCACGAATCAAACAGATAACCATCGAAATAGATGTCATCAACATTAGAGAACTCCAGCAAGCGCTGCTTCACATTCTCCAGATGCTGCCACATCGCCAGTTTTGCCGCGCGGGCATCTTTTTTGATTAACGCAGCCAGGATCTGTTTGTGATCGTCTAACCACTCTTTGCGGTATAAGCTGTCATCGAGATGGCTATGTAACTGGATCCACATCGGGTTGTTTTCACGCCACTCCCAGGACTGACGGAACAGTTCCACCAGCATGCTGTTATGCGTGGCTTCAGCAATAGCAAGGTGGAACTGCATGTCGCCGCTTTCGCTACTGCCCGGCGCACTGGAGGCCAGTTCACGCTCTTCCAGTTGCAATGCCTGACGCATTTTAACGATGTCTTCGCGGGTAGCCTGCAAAGCGGCAAACTCGGCGATGTTACTTTCCAGCAACTGGCGCGCCTGTAACAGTTCAAAAGGACCGGCGTCATTGCAGACGTTGGCCTCTGTGCTCTCTGCATTGTGGCTGGGTAAACTGTCGAGCACATAAATACCGGCACCACGTCGTACTTCTACCAGCCCTTTGATCTCCAGCATGATCAGTGCCTCACGCACCACCGTGCGGGTGACATCCAGCATTTCTGCGATTTCACGCTCCGGCGGTAGCCGTTCGCCAGGATTGTACGGCGTCTTAAGGATCAGATCGCGGATCATCGCCCCAACTTCCTGGTAAGGTCTTTGCGCAGAGGTGGCAGATTTCATGATGTTGTGTCCGTTAGATGCGATTAATCAAATTATTGCCGGATGCGGCGTGAACGCCTTATTCGGCCTACAAAGAGTGCGTATTCAATAAATTGCGATTGATCCGTAGGCCCGCCAGGCTTACTTACCGGGCAATTTTACGTTGACCGTTAATTTCAAACTATACCATTAGCACTGGAAGTTGGCACGTACAGGTGGGCAAAAAACGAAAACTGGTCAACCAAATATGTTTTTGATTGACCAGTGAGTCTGTAGGGTAATCAGTCAGTTACAGTGCAGCCACACACTCACGCGCGCCGCGCTCGCACAGCTGCTGATATGCCGCAGTCACCGCGCCAACAAAGTCTGCATTTTGCGGCAGATCATCGGCAAAGATACCGCTCAGGCCCAGCAACGCTTTCACGCGGTCTGCGCCCTGATACTGCGCATTGATCTTCTGGAACTCGGCCAGCATCGGGTCTACCACGTCGATAGCATTACCCTGCTCATCCACGCCCTGGGTGTAACGCATCCAGCCCGCTACGCCAAGCGCCAGGTGACGCCAGCTACCGCCGTTTTGCAGGTGTAAACGCACCGGGTCCAGCAAACGCTGCGGTAACTTCTGGCTGCCGTCCATCGCAATCTGCCAGGTACGGTGACGCAGAGACGGGTTGCTGAAACGCTCGATCAGCAGCGTCGCATAGGCGTTCAGATCAGTCCCTTCCGGCATCGACAGCGTTGGTGCTTGTTCCTGCATCATCAGGGCAAAGGCCGCTTTGCGGTAATCCGGGTTAGTCATGGTGTCGGCAATGGTTTCATAACCGCCGAGGTAACCGAGGTATGCCAGGAAAGAGTGGCTGCCGTTAAGCATACGCAGTTTCATCATTTCGAACGGTACAACATCCGCAACAAACTGCGCGCCGACTTTATCCCAGTCCGGACGACCATTAACGAAGTTATCTTCAATGACCCACTGACGGAATGGTTCGCAGGCAATGGCGCACGGATCATAAACGCCCAGCTGGTCAGCAATTTCCTGCAACGTTTCAGGGGTAGCTGCCGGAACGATACGGTCAACCATGGTGCACGGGAAGGTGACGTTCTCTTCAATCCATTCTGCCAGTTGCGGGTCACGCGCCTGAGCCAGCCCCAGAACGGCAACTTTCGCCACATGACCATTTTCACGCACGTTGTCACAGGACATCACCGTAAACGCTTTCAGCCCTTTTTCACGACGCAGACGCAGGGCTTCTACGATGTAACCAATTGCGGACTTCGGCGCAGTCGGGTTTTCCAGATCGTGCTTGATCAGCGGGTTATTGAGATCCAGCTGACCGCTCGCCGCATCGGCACAGTAGCCTTTTTCCGTGACCGTCAGGGAGACAATCGCCGTCTGCGGACGCGCCATCGCGTTGAGAATACCTTCGCAACCGTCGATTTCCGGATGCAGGGCTTCTTTCATCGAACCGATAATTTTCAGTTCGGTGCTTTCCGCGCCTTTTTCCGCCACGGTGTACAGCAGCTGCTGTTTTTTCAGGTTTTCGATCAGCACGCGGTCGTTGCCTGGCATCAGGTTAACTTCGCAGATACCCCAGTCGCTATCGGTGCTTTCCAGCAGGTGATGGGTATACAGCGCCTGGTGCGCGCGGTGAAACGCCCCGCAACCGAGATGCACAATGCGTGATTCCAGACGAGAATGATCCCATGACGGGCGGGCAACCGGCAGATTGCTGTCAACAATAGTAGTCATCGTAAACTCCAGAATCCGTCTTCAGAGAGTGACGGCAAGGAAGAAGGAACCGGCACGGCGCGCAGCCATGCCGGTGGGTATTAACGGCTAAAGAAAGCGCGCTGGATCGCCAGTTCGACACCGCGAACTTCGGCCAGGCCTTTCAGACGACCAATCGCGGAGTAACCTGGGTTGGTTTTCTTCTTCAGGTCGTCCAGCATCTGGTGACCGTGGTCCGGACGCATCGGGATCAGGTCTTCTTTGCCTTCCGCTTTACGACGGTGTTCTTCTTCAACAATCGCTTTCACCACTTCGTACATATCAACGTCACCGTTCAGGTGCGCCGCTTCGTGGAAGGTTTTCGGGTTATCTTCACGCATGGTGGAGCGCAGATGGGTGAAGTAAATACGCGGACCGAACTGCTTGATCATATCAACCAGATCGTTGTCAGCACGCACGCCGTAGGAACCGGTGCACATGGTGAAACCGTTCGCCATGCTGTTTACGGTATCAACCATCCACTGCATATCTTCAATGGTGGAAACAATGCGCGGCAGGCCGAGGATCGGGCGCGGCGGATCGTCAGGGTGAACAGCCATACGCACGCCAACTTCTTCGGCAACTGGAATAATCGCTTTCAGGAAGACGGCAAAGTTTTCGCGCAGCTTCGCTTTATCGATATCTTTGTACAGCTCCAGGTGCTTACGGAACTGGTCGAGGGTATACCCTTCTTCCGCGCCCGGCAGACCGGCGATGATGTTACGGGTCAGACGCGCTTTGTCTTCGTCGCTCATGGTAGCGAAGCGTTCAGCTGCCTGAGCAATTTCTTCTTCGGTGTAATCCGCTTCCGCGCCTGGACGTTTCAGGATATGCATTTCGAATGCAGCGAATTCGATCTGGTCGAAGCGCAGAGCTTTGGAGCCGTCTGGCAGCACGTATTCAAGGTCAGTACGGGTCCAGTCGAGCACCGGCATGAAGTTATAGCACACGGTGCGGATACCGCACTGCGCTAGGTTGCGCAGGGTCTGCTGATAGTTAGCGATCCACTGCTCATAGTTGCCAGTGTGGGTTTTGATATCTTCGTGAATTGGCACGCTTTCTACGACAGACCACACCAGGCCTGCGTCTTCAACGATCGCCTTGCGTTTGAGGATCTCTTCAACGGACCATACTTCGCCGTTCGGGATATGGTGCAGCGCGGTAACCACGCCAGTTGCGCCCGCCTGACGGACATCAGCTAAAGAAACCGGATCGTTAGGGCCGTACCAGCGCCAGGTCTGTTCCATGTTTATTCCTCTTTCACGTAGTGGGTTCAACAGCGAAGAGACGCGGAACCCCGGAGTTGTTTAGGTATCCGAATGAACGACCAGACCGCAGCCGTGGCGTTGCATCGGATGAGATGGCGTATAAGTTCTACCTTTTGGTAATACATGTCAACCTGAAATCTAAAATTGGTTAACCACATCACAAGAAATCTACTCTCCTGCCGGTTGACGCAAATGACAACAAAGGAAGAACGGCAGTCAGTGAGCGGGGGATGTGACATTCATCGCAATAATGGTTGACCAATTTACATAACGTGTCGTCCAACATAACAATGGATTAACCTGGAGAGGTAAAATGTTATTGGTTTCTCGGCAATTGTAGTGGTGGGGCGCTCGTGCTGTTCTACACCGCGCGGTCTCGATTGGTTAGATCGTGACCGAAACACCGCAAGAAGATTTTTACATACCAGAGTCTGATTATTTAACGATAGCCGCCCAGCGGGTTAACCCAGGCGGGGTTATACGCAAGTAGTGGTGACGCCCTACTCCACCACGCTGCCTAACTGACCAGCGCCCTGAAGCAGCCCAAAACACAATCCCCCTGCGGAGATCATCCTCTGGTCGCCTATTTATAAATAAATGTTGAACAATTACGAAAAAGAAATGTGATTTATTACCATAACAACGGTGACTACTCTAATAATATGGCTTGTGAATGGAACTGAATAATTAATGGCAATTTACTACAGATAAAATGTCTGACGAGATTCAATCATTACATGTTTAACTTGCCAGACATTTATTTTATCATAAAGAATATTGCAGATTCGTCGATTAATATTCAACGCGTAGACGTCATATCAGATATGTTATTTCAAAGGGATTAACTCTAATGGCACACAGTATAAAGCAATGTTTCCATGCGGTAGGTAAAGGTACTCTTTATACCGGACAGATAAAAAATATGTCTGGTAACAGCACATTTAATATAGTGTATGATTGTGGTTCCACCAGCAGAACGACAATCATAAATAAGATCCATAGCTTACCAAAATGGTTTAAAAACACTCACGGCTCAAGGGTGATTGATATGTTAGTCATTTCTCATTTTGATGATGACCACGTAAATGGGCTAGAGGAGCTTTTAAGGCTTTATCGGGTTAAAAAACTCGTTCTCCCTTATACGGAATGGACACAAAGTGTACGTGAAATCGCAGTATCAGGAAAAAAAGGCGTTTCTCCCAGTGTTGCACTTTTTCAGTTGAACCCACTCAGGTGGCTACAGATGAATAATCTAAATGGCAGTGTGGAGCAATTAACTCTGGTGCAAGGAAATTACCCTCCAGATGATAATAATGAGAAGCCAAACAGCCCTCCGCGTTATCCACTCAATGTAGATTCTAACAATCTTAACTTGCAAAATAACGAAAGAGAGGCAATACGGCAGGTTGATCTCTTTGGGGAGGAAGGACCTTTTTTGAAATTTAAAAGTTCAGGAAATCAAACTGGTCCTGTTATCAGAACAATAGACCACGCAGTTACATTATACAGTACAGACAGCGTTTACGAATTTATGTTCTATAACGTTGTGAAACCTTTTAAAGGATTAGGGCTGGTCCGTGTTCAATCAGGTGAAATTTGCGCAGTAAAATCAGGAGTCCCGTTAAAAGATGTAAAAGCGGAGATTGAGCTTCTTATTGATTCCTTAGGGCTTACAAATGACATTAGTTCTCTTCCACCTGATTGGAGAAAAAAACTCAAAGTCTGTTATCAAAAGCATTTCGGTCACACTGCTAAAGCAAAAAATAATATTTCGTTATGTATGTATGTTGGACGAAGAATTAACTCTATCATTGATTTGATGGCTCAACACGCTACTCTTCTTACCGGTGATATTAATCTGACCAGGGATGTTGCTTGCGATATGCTTGACCATTTTGGCACCAGACGCAAGAAATCAATAAGCGTCGTACAAGTTCCTCATCATGGTTCCAGAGACTATTGGTCAGCTGGAAATGCCAGCCTTTTTGTGCCAGCTATATTTGTCCAGTGTGTCACCCCATCCAAAAATCATCCACATCCTGATGTTACGTTAGATATAGATAAAACAGGTTGTACTGTGCAATATGCAAACCGCATAAGCGAATATAATTTCTAAGTTGATATTGTCTGGCTGTTGGGAGCTAAGCAATATAAATATCGCCAGTTGCCAGAACGGTTATATAGACCAGGAGCGTTTCGGCTCCTGGTCTGTTTTGGACATATTATCAGTCAGCCACTAATAGCGGGCTAGGGATACCAGATGATGAAACAAACAGCCCTTTTACGGCACGGGTTGCAGCCACATGCAGTAACGCGCGCTCATTAAATAATGCATCACGCTGTTCAACGGGATCATCGGATGCTAATGCTTTTATTTCCGGCACAACGCCTTCGTTAATCCCCACCAGGAACACATACTGGAACTCAAGCCCTTTAATACGGTGCATCGTTGCAACCCGCACGCCAGGGCGTGCATCGCTGTCACCGCTATCATTGCCTAAATTAAATGTCTCAATTCCGGCGTCATTCAGTGCTGATGCGTAGCGGTCACAAGCATGTTTAGTACGCGCAGTAATGCAGATATCCTGAGAACGAACCTGATTCGCCAGCAATGCCTGAATTTGCTTGACGAGCGTTGCAGCCTCTTCTTTGAAATCTGCCGCATGCGTAATCATGGGCTTTTCCCCGTGCAGTAATGACAAATAATCATTACTGGTATCCGCTTCGCCATCGAGGTTATCAACCTTCACACCAGTTAACAGCCCAACAGCAAATTGACGCGTCTCTTCTGTGGTCCGATAGTTAATCTTCAATTTTTTACTGCGACGACCACGGACGTTAATACCACACTGACCAAGAACAACCTTATTGCGATAAATACGCTGATGCCCATCCCCGACAATAAACAGATCGTTGGGCGACTCGGGAACCAGGCTGCGAATAAGAGTAAATGCCGGGGCACCGATATCTTGAGCTTCATCGACCACAATACTGCTATAAGGTAGTTGAACCTGTTTTTCTTTAAACAGAACAATAGCCTCATGCATGGCATCGCCCATTTCGCGCAGTTTGGCACGCGCCATTTGTGCTCTGAATTCTTCAAAGACTGGCCAGATTTTCGCCCGTTGAATACGGGATAACGCTGTACCACGTCCAACCCGGCTGACTTTGAGGTATTCCTCCCGGGTGTAAACCGCATTTGGCTGGACAACGCGTTGCCACTCTTCAGCATAGAAATTGTCAGGTAGCCCCAGTTCGGCAGGTGCCTGCTGCAAGGCATAGTTCCAGCATTTGCGTCGCCCTTCATCGCTGTCGTATACCACGCGGAAATCATAACCGTGGCGTTTTAGTTGGTCGCTCATCCAGGCATCAATGTTAACGACGTCAATACGCGCCATCTCTTCTCGCGTACACAACCGCTGGAGATTAGCGCGAATATCTGCCGCCAGGTTACGCGTAAAGGTCGTGAAAAGTACCTTCTTACCGGGTTTATCTGCCAGACGCTGAGATAACCACCGCGCACGGTGCATCGCAACAACCGTTTTCCCTGTACCTGCACCGCCCAGTACTCGTACCGGACCATTAGCGGGCGACTCCACCAGTTTTCGCTGGCTCGGATGCAGAAATACACGCCATTTTTCTAAAGGCGCATTAAGCATCTGCAACAGCTCCTGTTCATTTTCAACGACATGGAAGCGACGTTTACTTCGTTCAATCGCCTCCATAAAGTCGTTGGTATCAACAGGCTCATCACGATGATCGTTAAACTCTTCCAGCACTTCCTGGTAATCCAGCCCTTCTGCCAGCCAGTGCAGAGGTTCCCAGGCTTCTGCTGGCATTATGCTTTCAAGTTGATTAAGCCCGGCTTCATCGGTAAGCGCCATCACCTGATCAATAAAGACAGGCGGCACGCCCAGGGCCAGAATCTGTTCCGCGCTGTAAGCCGCGAAGAGTTTCGGTTTATCAACCACCGCTTCCGGTGCCGGTTTGATATAGCTAATATCAATGACCTGAATCGCGCCGGTAACCGGGTGAATCGAACAATCATGCCGCCGCGCCCAGTCGTATGCTTCGTCGTGTTTATCCACCCACATCAGCATATACAGGGCACCCTGTTCAGGTTTCAGAACAATGCCGCGATAAGTTTGATCGATTCGCACCGAATGGACATTTTTACTGCGCGCATCGTGGATCTTTTCATAGTTAAGTCCATTACTGGTCGGGTCCTGACGGAATTTTGAAATGAATTCCTGCACCTTTTTTTGCTGTGCTTTTGGGATCCGCGCGAATGCGCCCAGAAAACCATCAGAAAGTGCCACCTTGGGCGTTTGCACCGTCATTTGTCACCTCCGGACAGATGTTGCAATGTATTTTCGTCAATTGGCCCGAATGCAACGTGCCAACCCCTGGTTGTGAATAATGGAATAAATTCTTGATTATCAATAATCAATGCCCATTTTTGTGATGGCCAGGCGAGATCGGCTTCCGCAATAATTTCACCCTCATCATTTTGCAATTCGTAGCCGAGAGTCGGCGCAGAGAGAGAATGAGACTGAAGCAACGCGATCTCTTCTGCGCTTAATAAGCCAAACTCAATAATCTCAGCCCAACTCTCATCAGTCTCTGGTACTGCCTCTGGCGTTGCCGAAACTTTAGTGTCAACGCTTTCCTGCGGTAAATGCACGGCTTTACGGCTGGTAAAGGTCATATCCGGCAGGAACTGTAACAGGTTTACCAGTCGCCAGAAGCCATTGAGTCCCGCTTCATAACCGTCATCCTGCGTATAGCGATCGTCAAAACAGATATGCAAACGCAGCCAGCTGCGCATTTGTGCGACGCTGGTCGTCGGTTTAATGGCTTGTTGTGGTAACACCGAAGCCAGCTCAATAAATTGCTGCGATGAGTTACAGCTATCGAGTAAACCACCAAAGACAAACGGTTCGTCTGGCAAAAGCTCTGCTAGCCGCCAGGCTGGCGCGTTTTCCTGCATTTCATAGGCATACTTTTGTTTCGTTCCCGCGTCCTGTGACTTCTTCACATCCAACCACACCCAGGCATGTGCAGCAGCCATTCTCTGCCATAACTGCGTTCTTCCGCCCGGATCGGCGAAATAATCCAGCAGCAGTGCAAAACTGTTGCGTTCCCGGAACGACGCTTCAAGGGCCGCAAAGTTGGTATCGTGAAACAGGTTATAAAACTTAGGCTGTTTCATATCCGGGTTATGCCCAAGTCCCAGGACATCCTGGACATGTTTAAGCCCAGGCTCTTTGAGATCGGCCCACGTGACTGTCCACACCCAGAAATTACCGCTATCCCGAATCGCCTGGCGTTTTTGCACATCCTCTGCGACGCTATTTTTGTGGAACGCAAAGCCATCAAGGAAAATAGCCACAGGTTTAATGGCATCAGACTGCATAAGCGGATATAGCACGTAATCCGGGCGACAAGGGATCCCCACCGCCTCTTTAGCGCCTAAATCCACCTGCGCTTTAAGATGCCAGCTCATCATCGGTTCGCTGCGGGTGTTAATAATCCACCCAGCGCCCTGATGCGCGTAACTGCGACTGACAATCAGGTTTTTATTTTCTTGCAGGCAGCTAATAAACCGTTTTTCCAGCTCACTGCCCATCATGGCTTCGAGGGAAATGTTTTTGATGGAATCAATTACCCGTATCGAATCTCTTGCCTGCAAAATTTTCGCCAGCAAGAGACGCGCCTGATCGCGGGAGACATACTTCATGCGCCCACGGTCACGGTAAGCGTAAACGCAACGATAACAACCATCTTTATGCGTATCATTGTTGCAACTGCATTCCACTATTGCCTGATAGGCCAGTTCAAGTAATTTCAGCAAATTGTCGGGAGTGCGCATCAGCTCTTTAAGAGAACCAGTTCCCCCCGGGACGGTATCGTAAATCACCAGATACTGCCGCCAGGATTCGCCTTCATTTTCCGGCTCGCGGTACACAACGCCTTTCAGGTGATCGACATTCCCCTTGAAGTAATGTTTAAGGCCGAGCTGGATCGCCGCCCCAAGAGAAGCCTCCACGACACGGTCATTACTGTAACTGCTTACCGGGAGCAGAATACGCAACGCTTCTGACTCCAGCTGGCGATAGAGATAGAGATAATCTTCGAACTTCGCCTTTTCCGGTTCCGTGCGATATTTGCAGCTCAAATCATGACGTGGTTCATGATCGCGAGGACGCTGCACCATGCCGCACCCGAGGCAAACTTTAAACCCGGTTCGCTTCTTCGCTTCTCCGGCAATCATCAACTCATTGGCATCATCCGCCATTTTGCCGAAGTTGATATCCCGCAGGGTGACTTTGCTTAAAAATTCAAAACCAAACGGAACTTCGCCTTCCTCAATCGCGTATGCCGCCGATACATCTTCTTTTTCGAAACTAACCAATAGCTGACGCTGGAAGAAAGCAGGTTCACGGCTGTCGCTCTCGTCGCTGATCTGGCTATCACGTGCGCTGGCGCGGGCATAAACCTGGCGAAGTTTCAGCAGCGTGGTTTTTTGTCCGGCGTCGGCCCACCCCGGTGTGCCACATTTCGGGCAATATTTATGCTGGTCGCCCGTCTGGTCGATATTTTCGCTGTAGTTACAGTGGCTACAGATACGCCAGTTCTCCGGCTCAGAGACCTTCAGGTCTATCTGCTCAATTTCAACTTTATGCCCACCAGCATAGAAATTATTCAGCGGAGCCAGCTCAGCCAGCGCCGTTGATGCCGGACGTTCATATTCGAAAGTGGTGTTTTGATATTCACGTGCTTCTCCGCCTTCTTTACGCCGCCAGAGCACAGAACGTAACGTAATACCGGCTTCCGGGAAGGCGTAGTTAGGCAGCAGACCTTCATCCGTAAGGAAATTCAGCGTTTGCTTATTGTTGATTTGATTGACCAGCGCCATCAGCGCCTGCCGTTCCGAAGTCAGCTCGCGCATATCGCTGTCAAAGTTTTGATCGCGCGGTGCGTTCTCCAGCTTATCGATACTGCGCTTGAGTTTATCGATGCGTGAACGCAGAGATTTGCGATCTTCCACCAGCAGTTTTAACGCCTCTTCGATACGCTGCACCAGAGAGCGTTGTCCTGGCGCGCCCTGAAGATAAGACAACAGCTGTTGGCGAGTTTCTGCGGCAAGATCGGGGAAGATCGCCGTAAATTGTGCAGCAATCTCCGCATGATGCTGTTCGATATATCGCAGTAAGTTATACGGAAAACCCGATTTACGCCCGAACTCCAGCTCATCCAGCATCTGTTTGACGTTTTTACAGATAGCGGATTCTGGTACACCGGTTTTCACCCAGTTATCCATACAAAAAGCCGCCAGCTGGCGTTCGAGAATAGCCGTTGCATTGAGGAAGACGCCAGGAGCCTGCACTTGGCCCTGCATCATCTCCAGTGGTTCTTCAAAGAAAAACTGATCGTGCGGGTTCCCTTCTGCCACGGTAATGTTTAACGCGTTACCATCTTTACGACCGGCGCGACCAATACGCTGCAAGTAGTTGGCCTGAGCAGGAGGGACAGAACAGAGTAAAACGGTGGAAAGATCCCCAACGTCAATACCCATCTCCAGCGTCGGTGTTGCCGACAACAGGTTGATATTCCACGGTTGGTTGCCCCGGTAGAACGATTTTTCGGTGGCTTCGCGATCTTCACGGCTAAGCAGCCCCGTGTGTTCTGCGCCCTGCACGCGCGCGATGTCCATGTTCTCCCAACGCCAGGTCGCCGTATTGTCCACTTCCTGGTAACGACCTTCACAACGTAAAGAGAGACAAGGCGCATTACGCCACTGCCAGCCTTGATCGGCCGGAGCCCGGACAACCTCACGGCAACATGAGCAATTAAGCTGAACGACGTCACGGCTCACCACCAGCGCCGAAGGCACCAGTCCCCAGGCTTCACGCCCTTTGGTGTCAAAATCTTTTACTACTCCGGCTATTTTCAACGCCGTAAACAGGCGTCGTAACACTGTTTCCGCAACGCTACTGATAAACAGATTATTGCCGTTACTCAGCGTGCGATTGATCCAATGCTGATACCAACTGGGGTTATACTTCGCGCCAATCAGGCGATGGAAACCATTAATTTTTTCAAACGACGCATAAGCCGGTTTACGCGTTTTCGGACCGATAGAAGGCATATAGCGCGAGGTACGCTCTTTTTGCGTCATCATAAAGGTCGTGCCATCACGGCGATAACTTTCGAACGCCGGATGCATAACGGCCCCGGCCTGGCGTTGATACCAGATAACCCCCAGCGCCAGGTGCGCTACCTGCTCGACGCTCACACCGGACATCTCATCACCCAGCTCTTCACAAAGCTGTTGATGCAGGGCGGTAATTGCCGGATTAAAGCGTTCTTTATCCACTCCGGCAACGGCATAACCGGTGGCTTCCAGCGTACGTCCGATACGCGCGCGCAGGGTAAATTCGCTGTACACCTCCCAGTCGAGGCGCAGGGAAACCAGCTCCGGCAGATCGGAGTTCTCCGCCAGTTTGCCTTCATTTTTCAGCGTCTGATAATCATTCAGCCACTGCATATTTGGTGCGATGAAGTTCGCTGCAAAATGAGCATCGTCCGGTGAACGTTCACGCGTTTGTTGGCAAACACGCGCCGCGAACGCATCCAGCGGTAATGTCTCTTTTTCGCCAAGAACCCTGGCGATTTGCCCACGAATCATCAGCGGCCAGGTTCGGGCAGTAAAGAAGCTGGCACGATGCGCGGCGTCTTGTACCGAGTCAGAAAACGTAATCAGCTTTTTATGTTCGTTGAACTGGCTGCCATAAAGCTGGTGAATCATCACCGCCGACAGACTGGCAGCCCGTGACCCCAGGATCGAAATCCCCTGTTTGCTGTTGCAGTACGGGCATTCATTAGCAAACTCCAGCTCGTCCTTACGCTCTTTGAGCATATCCGGGATCAGTACCTGCAACAGTTCCGTATGACCGCAATGTCCACACTGGGCGCTGGACTGTCGGTTCAGTTTCAGACAGGTAGGACACAGTTTCTGGTGTGCGCCACTGACCGCTTTTTCGTTGTTATCCGGGAAAGCAAGGACGATGGAGCGTCCTTTTTCAAAGAACTGGCGATAAATGCCGTCGAGGTCTGTTTCCAACTGAACGCTTTGCCCATGACGCAGGCTGGCCCAGCCAGTTGCGTGGCAGTCACGGCAGTGGATAACCGGCAAATAGTGTTCGCGATCTTCCACCGCCACATCATCGGCAAACACCAGTCGGGGCGTTTTCGCCACGCTGGCGACCAGACGACGCATCTCACGAAGCCACAACTGGGAGCGCAGTTGCACAAACGGCAGCACCGGACGCGCTTTCTTCGCCTGGAGACGTTTTTGCCGATCGTGTTCCGTTTCCGGTACTTCGAGACGTGCCTGCGCGATCAGTGCCAGAATGCTTTGCAGCACGCGTCGGGCATGGTCGGCGCTTTCTGCCAGCATGACCTGGAGATTTTCCAGACACTCTCGTTCAGAGAGGATCCCGCCTTGCAGATCATGGAGTAAGACATGCATCACGCTGTGGCGGCGTAACAGTGACCCCAGCGCAATACGCTTTTCACGCCCGTCGTCGCTCTCCAGATCGTCCGGGAGTTGCAAGTCGCTGTCGGGGAACCACAAAGGGATTTGCCCGTTAAGATACGCCACCGGGGTGGCGTAACTCTGCGGGTCCAGGGCCGAAGCGACCTCCGGCCCCGGATACTGACTGTACGCAATGGCGTAATCCTGCAAGTACTCCGCTGCCGTGTAGCGATCTTCGCGAATAACGGCGTCATCGGTAAACGGCTGGTCAAAGATTGTTTTTGCGTAATCGAGCAGTTGCCCCAGTTCGTCGCCGACGGTAGCTGATGTCCCGACGCAGGCGAATCGTTGGTTATCTACACCTATGTGATGCTTCAGACGTCGCACCAGACAGGCCAGATCCGACCCTTGCGCGCCATCAAACGTATGCAATTCATCCACGACCAGGTAGCGCAATGAACCGGGCTGGTTGTAACGCCAGAGCGGCTGATCGCCAGGGCGCATCAGCAGGTAGTCGAGCATTTTGTAGTTGGTCAACAGGATGTCCGGCGGGCTTTCGCGCAGCGTGTGCTTGCAGGTAATGACCTTTTCTGCCGACATTTTTTTGCTGGGTTCGATTTCGCTGTCGCCGACAAACAGGCCGACGGTCACCTTGCCATGCAGTTGTGGATCGCTGGCGATGGTTTTGGCGAAACGGCTGGCCTGATCGGTTGCCAGGGCGTTCATCGGGTAGATGATAATCGCTTTAACCCCGGCTTGTGACGCGCCCGCGCAGTGGTTGAGCAGCGGGAACATAAAACATTCTGTTTTACCGGAGCCGGTACCGGTTGCGACCAGCGTCGGCTGTGGCGCGTCGCTTCCCAGACGCTGAAATGCCCGGGCCTGATGCGCGTGCGGCGGGAACGGCAGCGTCAGATTAGGGAAGAAATTCAGCGGTAAGTCACTTTTACGAAACGGCAACTGGGCGGAAAGGTATGGTCCTTTCAGCAGCGTTTCGGGCTGGGCCAGAAATTGCTCCAGCATTGAGACATTATCGTTATTCTCACCGTTAAACAGCGGGCTGTTTAACGGGAACGCCGCCCGTAAAAAGGCGGCAACGCTGTCGGCGACCTGCCGACTGACAACGGATGGCAGCATCAGGCGCTCTCCTTATCTTGTGCAAAGAACGCCCAGGCCACTTTGTAGTCGTCTTCGCGATCTGGCTTGATAAACGGAGCCTGCCAGGTGACGGTACGGCGCTCGCCTTCGTCGCTGCGGGTATAGTCATCAAAGGTGACGCTGACGGTACCGGTTTGCAAATGTTTGACATCATCCCAACCGATGGCTTGATCGGTGCAGTCACCGCCGGTCCACTCCGGGCTGTCGACGTTAAAGACAAAGCCGTTTTTCAGGTCAGCTTTACGCGCGGTACGAGGCAAGCCAACGCCCACCAACCCTTTGCTTGGGGTAAAGATGATGCGGCCGTTTTGGTCGTACCAGGTGTCCGCTTCGTACTGACGCATCACTGGGAACTGAACGCGATAAATGGTAAGCAGTTCTTCGAGGGTTAACCCCAGCGCCTGCGCCACCAGTACGTCGATTTCCACCAGCGCCTGACGACGACTGTAGTCGGAGCGTAAGGCACAGTTACGCTGCCACTCTGGGGTCAGATTGGCGAAGAAATCCTGGGAGAGCTGCGGGAGATCGCGGCTCCAACGCTGGGTGTTGAAGTCTGGGGTGTAGCAGGATTGCCATAGCTCGGAGTAAACAGTACCAATCCCCATCAATACCAAACCACGTGTAGCTAATTTCGTCTCACCTTCGCAGACCATTGGCATAAGCTTTAGTAATTCCTCTCTAAAGTTTGATTTGCCAGTACTCTTAACCCAAAAATCATATGCAATGGATAGTGATGCTGTTGTAAATGATATTAGACGATGGGTATTCCTGAAAACCGCAGAGAAACAACCATCTATGTGTCCTACCGTAGGTGGCAGAAGCGATGGAATTAAAGTTCTTTCTCCTGACTGGTTTATCATTTTTCGGGCAACAAAACGATAATAATCCGTCACCTTCCTCGGCTCGTCTTCATCCTGTTCTTTCCACGAAACCCGTGGGGTGCGCTTTGCATACTCCTGTGCATCACATGCCGGAATATAGTTAGTGCGCGGCAGATAGTCGTCGGGCAGAGTTAGCAAGTCCAGGCAGTCATAATGTCCTTTCTCTGTGCAAATTTCTCTCGGCGTTTTATAAAGCGGTGTTCCGACATAGAAGTGCGGACCAGACAAAATCCATTGAGATGCGTCTTCCGGGAATTGGGTATGCCGTTTAGTTGTTCCGTCAGCTTGAGCATATGTTTCATCAAACATGACGGTGGAGAAATATTCCCCCTGCATGTCCCCCAGCCGTTTAGGTTGCTTAGCGAATTTTTCAAGTACAGAAACAAGAGGTTCAGCATGAAGCGCTGGGAGTCGAGCTTCAAGAGCCGGCGTTCCCTCTTCATCATAAAGAGTGGCAAATAGTGCAAGCCGTTCCATTCCAACGGTCAAAATACGGCTTTGATGCCCCGCTTCATTCCAGGAACCTGTTTCGTCATCTTTAATGCCGCCAACTTCACCGGAACCATCATGCGCAAGACAAAGCTCGATCGTTTTGGCTGAGAAAAGGTTTGCAATATTGATAAAGCCGACAGATTGATTCGGTGAAGCCGTATAAATATTAATGCTGAATTTAACCCTGTGACCAATTGGGAAAAGCATATGCTGATTCTGAAACTGAAAATGCGCCCTCAGTCTCGGATACACTGCCGCACGCAGCTGCCCACCTTTTGGATCGTCATAAATCCCTTCCGGGTGCAGGAACCCTGCCACGCCTTTCTCTGCCCCTAAGCGCCAGGCCTGCGGCAGGAAGCATTTATACAAGTTGGTCTGCACCCCGCGCAGTACCGGGTAGTTCTGCTGCGCATTCAGGAAGTTTTGCATCCCTTCACAGCCTTCATACTCGCTGCGCCAGGCCGCTTCCAGTGCCGGGATCTGGTTAAAGGTATCAACACGCAACGTTGCCAGCTTCGAGGCGCTCAGCTTACGCAGCACAAATTCCGGCTCGTAATCACCCAGCACGCCCGCTTCCTGCCATTCCACTTTCAGCCACGGCGGGTTTCCGAGCATCAGGTCAAAACCGCCGCGCTCGGCAAACAGGTCGCAGAACTCCAGATCCCAGTGGAAGAAACGGTGCTGCTTTCTCAGGGCATCGACAATCGCCAGACGCGGCAAATGACGGAACAACACCTCGGTTTTCAGACGACCAGCAACGGAAAACAGCGAAGACTCTTCTCGCAGCAGGCCTTCTTCGGCAAACAGATCGCCGGTGGTGTGCTCCGCAACTTCAGTGACTTTTTCCGTGATTACAATCCCGTCGAGCAGGGTTTCAATCTCAAACAACCAGGTGCCGCGATCCGGTAGCTCATCGGCTTTGTCGATCGGCCAGAACCACAGCGCGCACCAGTAGTCCATTACCCAACGCAGCTTCTGGTAGGCGCTGTTATCTTCAAGACGACCGCTAAAGGTTTCATCTTTACTGCTCAGCGAAGAACGCGTCTGCTCGCTGTTTTCTGCCGGCCACACCGGGTAGCTGTCGGCGGTTTTCAGACGTTCTGCTTTAAGTTGCTGGCGATAAGTGTTCCACAGAGCTTCCACCTTTTCGCTGATACGCTGCACATCAGCAATCTCATGCCCGGCAAAGCTTTTAATAAACTCTTTGCGCCAGCTGTCCAGGGCTTTGAAGTCATCCGGATAACGCTGCTTAACAGTTTTATCGCTGTAGTTAGCCATACCGCCGTCGGGCAGCAGGAAGTGGAAAATCTGCGTCTCTTCACGCGGCGTGTTCATCGCCAGTTCGACCGGCTCGCTGTTAAGCCAGCTCGGATCTTTGGCTTTTTTGTAGGTCAGTTCGCTCTTGTTGAACACCTGACGGCGCGCGCCCACCAGCGAGTTACCGCAGTGCAGCTGGTAACCAAACCACGGTACAAAGGCATCGCCACTGATGGCGTTCAGCCACAGCGACACTTCCGCCAGTTCCACCGCCACCGGGTTTAAGTCCACGCCGAAAACGTTGTTGTCGGCAATGTACATTTTCACCCGCTGTAGCTCCTGGGTGTAACGATCCTGCGGAATACGGCGACCTTCCGCCTGCTGCTTGTGGAACAGATACGCTTCCGCCAGCTGGTTGATGGCTTCGTTAAGGAACGCCGCGCTGCCCATCGCCGGTTCGCACACGGTGAGGTTTAAGATGGCATCGGCTTTGGCGTGCGGATCGCTAATGGGATCAATCTGCTCCTTAAACAGTTCTTTCAGGGCATATTTAACCAGTGAGCGGGTCAGCACTTCCGGGGTGTAATAAGAGGCAGATTTCTCACGGTCGCGCCCGGCCATACGGTAGATAAAGCTGCCTTTGCGGTGAATGCGCAGACTGCCGTCTTTCTCGTAGACCTTCTCGTCTTCGTGGTATTTGCCAATCTCATCCTTACTGACGAAGTAACCCGTCTCCAGCTCGTTAAACTCTTCCCCGGCTTTCTTCACCTCGTAGAGATCTTCGCTGGCGAAGAATCCGCGATAGGAGAGCAGCGCCTCATACACCGCACCCAACTGGTTGATACCCAACTGGCGATAAGAAATACGTCCGCGGCGGTTAAAGCGCCCTTTGGCCGGGCGGCTTAACGACATCGCCTGGATAATCTGTTGCAGGGTTTCGTTACGGAATACCACGCGGTTAAGAATGCGCGTGTTGTTGGCATCAAACAGATGACTTTCCAGACGCGGGACGCTGAACTGATGACTATGGATGGTGATCCGGTCGCCGCTCTCCAGGTCACTCTGCATTTTCACGCCGCCGTTGTAGCCTTCGCGCACCAGTTTAAACAGCATATTCAGGCTGTCGTGGAAGTAGCGCCCGTTGCGATCTTCTTCGCTGGTCAGCGGGATCATCTCCAGATCGCGCAACGTTTCCAGGCTGTAACCTTGCAGATAGGTTTTGGCGGTCATTGGCGCATAACCCAGCTCCGGGCGCGCTTCAATGTAGAACAGGAACAGCAGGCGGTACATGTAACGCAGACATTCGCGGCTCAGTTCATCCGGGTCCACCGCACGGTTACCGGTATAGTTTGCCAGGCCACGGTCGATCAGATAATGCATCGCTTCGTTGCCCAGCAACTCAATGCTTTCGCGCAGGGCATATTTCAGATCTTCCGAAACACCAAACGCATGTTTGTGCGACTTATCATCCAGCGAGTCAAGATAAGGTGCCCCGCTACCCGGCAGCAGCGAATCTTTATGTAGCAACACCGCCGTCGCTTTCAGCGTATCCGTTTCACGACGACTTAAAATCTCTTCAAAATCAAAACGCAGCAGACGGTTTTGCGCCCACTTAGTACGGTCCAGCAGCAATAGCTGACGGTTACCGAGCAACAGCACAAAACGCGGCGGTTCATTCTGGGTGAAGACCGCCGTAGAGAGCAGATCCTGCCAGCTGCGATATTCACCGTTGGCTTTTTTGCGCAGGCTGTCGCGCTTATGTTTGTCGGTATCCGCCGGGAATTGCGCGGTCAGTAAAGAGAGCGCCAGCGGATCCAGCGTTCCTTCTTCCTGATCGTGTGCTTCAACAATCCACAGCCACGGGCTACCGTCAGTGCTGTTGTAACGCGCCAGTACCGGCAGTGGTGTATCGTCATCCAGCATTTGGATCTGCGGCGTAATTTCGTAGCCCAGCGCCTTTAGCAATGGCTGCCAGCGATTACGTTGATCGGCCAGACGCTGCGGGATCTGACGCTGTTTTTCGTGCTCGGCAAGTTTGCGGAAAAACTCAGTCGCCAGACTGTTAAACTGGTTCCACGGAGCGCGGTATCCCGGCTCCACGTCTTTGCCCTGTTCACGAGCGGCACGCTCCGCTTCACGCGCTGCATTTTCCTGGGCTATCCAGGGTTCCAGCACATCGCGGATATCACTGGTGAAAACCTCACCCAAATAATGGTTAGAGTAAAATTCGTTTTCGTTATTAATACCGACCAGCGCCATGATTAACCCTCCGCTCCGGTGATAACAGCAATTACCTGAATGTAGGGTTCTTTTTCAGTCGTCATGGTGTCCTCAATCCATTCGATATAGCTGTCAAAATTGTGTTCGATTTCGCGTTGTCTCTGCTCTTTACGGCTCTGCTTGACTGACAATTGCTGTTTGTTATCGGCAAAATCCAGCTCAAGTTGGCTCAACTGACGCCCACGCAAAACGTCCAGCTTTTGCAGATGCTCATTCAGTTGCTGGTTAATGTGCGTTTCAAACGCATTCCGATCATGGATGAATACCTCCCGGGCATGAGCAATAGCCGCTTCCAGTAAATCCTGCTGGCGTTGGTGATTACGATCTTTACCGCCGCTGTTAGTCAGCTTGTTACTCAACTGCGGATGACGTTGTAAAAACTCAGCAAATGGCTGACTACCGATTAGCGATTCACGGTTAAAGCTCACCACTATCCACGGGTTCACCATCGGATGTGATTTACGGTTCGGGAATAACCCGGAAAGAATGAAGTGATCTTCATCGGGTTCAAGCAGGTATGGCAGCCGGATAACCGGAGCCTGATGACGACCAAAAGCCGAAGAGATTTTATCGTCCAGCCACTGCACTACCGGGTTGATTTGCCAGAGATACTGCACATCGGGCCAGGCATGTTGCTCACCGCGAGCGCGCGCAATCGCATCGGTGATGACGGCTTTATCCTGACTTAAATAGAGCTGCCAGTTCTCCGGGGCGATTTCAGGCGGTAGCTGATTGAAGCGGCGGCGTAACTCCTCCGGTGCCACCAGCGACAAGGTATTATCAGGCAAGGTTTCATACTGGATAGTTTGACCACTGGCTTTCAGGTAACCCAATGCTCTTTCACAGTACGCCTGTTCGCTGGCAAACAAGCTGGTGTCTGTTTCGGTGACCATTGAGGCATCGCTGGAAACCGCACTGCATATTTCGCCAAACAGATCGTGTTCGGCGCTTTCCGAGACGTTGCTGTTCAGCAGTTGATCAAACAGGCTGGCACCATCATCCTGCATCATGAACTCTGCAACCTGCTCTTCTTCCTCTTCCTGGGTAAATTTGCCGGTAAACTCCGAACTGTCCCCAATGTTCTTCTGCGCCTGTTCGTCTTTGTTGATCAACACTTCCAGTACGCGCATATCGCCATTGATCTGCGGTTCGCTGGCCTCGGTAAGCAGATAGCGGATTTGGGGCTGATGTTTTTGCCCATAGCGGTCAATACGCCCGTTACGTTGCTGGAATACCATCAACGACCACGGAATATCAAAGTGAATCATTTTGTGGCTAAGGTGATGCAGGTTGATCCCTTCAGATGCCACATCCGAACAAACCAGAAGACGCAACGGCGACTGCGTTTTACCAAAGGCTTCTACGGTTTCCATCAACACCGTATCGCCCTGATCGCCGCGCAGCGTGGCGATCTGGTCATCTTTCAATTTCAGATCCGCTCGCAGTTGCTGTTCGAGGAACTCCAGCGTTTTAATGCTTTCAGTGAAGATCACCAGGCGATCTTCCGTGTTATTGGCTTTCCAGGCGAGGTCTTTACGGATGGTGTCGAGCAGCAACTGGTATTTGCTGAACTGGCTGGCATCAATGTTATTCAGCGCCAACAGCAATGACTCCAGTTCGTTGATCTGGCTCTGACTATTATGATCTTTACGGCTCTCAAGACGCTTCAGACGATTAGCCACTACGCTGGCACACGCCATCGGGCTGGAAAATAGCGCTTTTTCGAGGGTTATCTTGAACAGACGACCTTTGTTAGACTGGGCTTGTTCATCGTCATCATCACGGAACTGACTCTCAACCAGGCGACGGTATGCTTCTTCTTCGGCACCGGATGCCAGGCGAGTCAGTTTAACGATATTGCGCTCGGGGAACTCGCCGGACATCTGATCTTTCACGTCTTTTTTGAAGCGACGGACAACCAGATTTTTATCGGCAAAGTCGGCGTATTCATACTCTTTCGGGTTGGCGATCGCCGTCGGGTCAAGCATGTTCATCAGGCTGGCAAAACTTTCAGCTTTACCATCATGGGGCGTTGCTGAAAGCATAATCAGCGTATCGCTGCGCCCGGCGAGCAGTTTTGCCAGTTTACTGCGTAACGAACTGGTTCCACGTTCTGCGACGTTATGGGCCTCATCAATGACAATAATATCCCACCAGGCATTTTCCAGATGGTGACGATATTCAATGTCTTGTTTCAGCGTATCGATGGAGATAATGGTCTTGTCAAAATAGTGGAAAGGGTTGTGGTTGGTTGGGATGCGGTTACGCACCTTTTGTAAACCAGCAGAATCCAGGCGGGTCAATGGGATCGCAAAACGGCTCCAGAACTCCTTCTGGAATTGTGTCAGCATCGATTTAACCGCCAGAACCAGAATACGTTTTCCGCGCCCACGACGGATCAGCTCCGAAACCAGAATACCTGCTTCCAGCGTTTTACCCAGACCGACAGCGTCGGCAATGAGTATCCGCTGGCGCGGCTGTGCCAGCGCCATCCGCGTAGGATCGAGCTGAAACGGCATGGAATCCATCGCCGCCAGATGACCAAAATGGACTTTACTGTCTGTCGGTACGCGTTGGCGTAACTGACTTTCGATATACAACTGCGCCGCCTGATAATTGGCGGATTCATCTTCCACCAAATGCGTTTTTGCGGGATCCAGGATCTCTACTTTTTGTTCCAGTTTGGTCAGAAATAACCCTTCTTTACCGCGCACCAGCTCTGAAATACCATCGCAGGTCAGCAAATACCCACCATCACCACTGTCATCCGCCCGGCGAATACGCCATTCGGCATCACGAATAACCACCCGCATACCAGGTGCATAATTTTGCTTATTCATCGGTTTTTCTGTCTATTTGGGGCAGTGGCGGTAACGTCATCCTGAAAAATGTGGCGCGGCACACTGCGATAAAAAAGAGGGCCTTAAAGATATCATGAAGGCCCCCGGCAAAGTGACAAAATGGGAGGGAATGCGCATAAATTGCGCATGATTTTCAAACAAAAATTATTAAAAAGTGAGCTGGGTCAACTCCCCTGGAGGATATCCCCAGGGGAGCAATTATTTATCCAGCGATAATATAACTCCTAAGGTCATTACCCGGAGCAACAGCTCGCGCTCGCGTGTTTGCCAGTCGTTCAACTTGCTGCTGTACTCGCAGGGCAAAATCAAAGAAGGTATCTTCAGTACAGCGCCAGTAGCTAAGCCCCATGTCAAGCAGGACATAATGCTGACTGCCATCGCTGAAGGTGACTGTCAGTTCTCGTCCATGCTCCGTACTCTGGTTATCCCCCGTTAACCAGCTAATTGCTCCCGGCCACGCAGGCCCCAGATATCCTTCTTCAAGTAAAGTGGTCACAACCTGCTGACGATCTTCCTCATTAAGCCACGCGTTATAGAGAGCGTCGTGTTGGCGAGAGTTGTAATCCAATTTTTTGACGCAAACAGTGAGGCTGGCGCATTCCGCCATTCCCTGTTCAACCAGCTCGGTTAAGATTTCACCTAACAAACGCGCCGTGAATGGGCTATTAAGATAACGATCGCTATACTCAACATGTGTTATCTCTTTGTGGCGGGTAAATGCCTGCTTCCAGCCAGCGTGCTGTTGCGTGACTAACGACCAGAAACGCGAACCAAAACCTTCCAGCGGCCCGTCCAGTTGTTCGCAGAGATTGATGCGCACCGCCCCGGTGGGTAAGGCGGGCAGTAAATCTTCTGCACTTAAGGTCTGACCCGAGAAGGTTTTTCCGGACGTTCCTTTAAGTGTCACTACTGGTGAGGACGCACTTTGTCCCCATAATTCACCAGGTGCAACGGTAGCGCTGTCGTCTGCGGCCCACTGTTGGCTTTGCCCTTCGCGAGTCACCTGTGCAAGCCAGCGCCCCTTTCCTTGCATGAGTTGCGCAGTGGCAATGGATTTCACTTGTAAGCGCCCTCCCGGCATCGCCGCCAACGCGGAAAGCTGATGTCTGGAG
Source organism: Escherichia sp. E10V5 (assembly GCF_004212315.1). Lineage (NCBI taxonomy): Bacteria > Pseudomonadati > Pseudomonadota > Gammaproteobacteria > Enterobacterales > Enterobacteriaceae > Escherichia > Escherichia sp. E10V5. The sequence goes on along the minus strand of NZ_RHJM01000003.1, from coordinate 286,574 downwards.
CTATCAGTTAAGTTTGCCAACGGCGTGGCCACCAGCAACTCAACATGCCCACCGGAGGAAGCAAACTGGAGCAACTCTTTCAATAATGGCCATTGGGCAAAGTCCCACTGTTCCTGCGGCCCCGCAAGAACCAGCGAGCAGGAGTCATAAATCTCGCTGTTCAGGCATTGCGCAATACGTAAACTCAGAGGGTTAGTTTCAACCCGGCTACCATCGCCGAAGTACTGATATTCTGGCGCGAGGTTAAGTCGCTGCAACCGTACATTGGTAAGCAGGGTTAATGCATGGTGACGATCTAATCTGTTGACATAATGCTGACTGTCATAGCTGAGCAAGCAGTGGTGACAGAATTTATCGCAACTGCAATCGAGCAATTTTCTGGCGTAATTAAAGACATCAGCCCAATGGTCGATCAATTGCACTGCATAACCTGCACCACCCGCATTATTGTCGTAAATGAAGATGGAATATCCGGTATAGCCATTGATATCGCGCGCTTGCTGCGTCGTCACGCCCAGCTCAGTATTTTCGATACCCAATTTATGCGCTAACCCTTCACGCAAAGCGACCGCAAGGGATCGCGCAGCAACCTCATCACGGATCAACAGGCCATTATCATCATTGAGTTGCAGCTCAACCATATCTGTACGACTGCTATACCCCAACCACAGATCTTTATGCACATGACCGTGGCACAATTTATTGCTCCCCTGACGATCGTTACTGCCCCCTCGCAACAGGTAATGCGTATTTTCCCTCTCTGGGTTCTTTAGATTTTCAGGGGTACGCTGGGGTTGAGTTTGAGATTCCGCCCGACCACATGAGAGGCAAATTGCGTAGCCGTGCCCAAATTCCCCTTCACTGAAGTGGAACAATTCCCCACTATGGCTAAAACGGTAACGTCCGAGCACAGCATCGGGTAAAGAAACCCACACCGAAGACGGTACAAGAACACGTGGATCTTTCCAGGGAAGTTGTGCAGGCATGGATACATCATTATGTGCCTGATAACGGATATCTGTCGCAAAACCAACAGGCTGTAAATAACGCTTCACATCGAGTTGCTGTATATCCGCTTTGCAGTGACTACATTCGACAGGACGGGTAGTACTGGTTGCCCCCGCACCACATTTACGACAATGCCAGAACCACGGAATATGATGATCGCCTGACAGCTCCTGCCCGCTGGCAAGCACCTTGCCAAGCATAATGCCCGAGGAACGATATACTTTTCCGCCCAATACCACATCTGCACCAGGCGCATACTCGCGTAATGCTGTAGGCAAATCACGGCTGGGCAATTTTTCAATACGACGAGAAAAGCTTTCTCCCCCTTCATTAGGGTCAGCCTGAGTGGCTTTTATTGCGCGACGTTTTTCCAGCTCATCTGCCGTCAGATAATTGAAATTGACTACGCCAACCGGGAAACCATGCCCCGGCAGGAACGCTTCACTAATGAGTTTAGAAAACAGATATGCACCGCGATAATCACGAAGCTGATAAGCGATGGCTTTACCTGCTGGTGTTTCTTCCCACGCGCTGTTATCCGCCTTCAACGCTTCGATATTTTCCAACAGTATCGCAAGTTGGCTTCTCCAGCGGATATCAACCTGCTGCATCATTGCTTGTGTGCGGGTCAAGAGCTGGGTTGCCGTCAATGACATCAGGACGGTTCCCTGAGTAAGGCGTTTAAGTTTATCCGCCAGCTCATCGGCCTGGTGATTTAACCAATGGAGAAAACGAAGACACTGGCTCTCATCACCTTCAAAGAACCATTTGCAACTCAGTTTTGTCGCATCAGGAACTTCAGCTCGTAAAAACAGACCTAAAACCAGGGCATTAACATGTCGTTGAACAATACTACTGCTCCCAAAACGAACCCGTGGCGCACTGGCAGTAGTGTTGAACGCCCAGAGGGGGTCTTTGAATACCTCCATTCCATGCGCCGTGTTTTTACATAACGTAATGGCAGCAGATGCACTCTCTCCACGACGCCCCGCGCGACCTGCACGCTGCAAATAATTTGCCGGAGCTGGAGGAACGTTGTTCATTGCCACCAAACTCATACCACCAATATCCACCCCCATCTCCATGGTCGTGGAACAGTTCAGCACATTAACTTTGCCTGACTTAAATTGTTTTTCATTAAACTGGTTCTGCTCAGGCGTTCTCTGCGCAGAGTGTTCCTCCAGACGATACCAGCTATCTTTCAGGGCCAGTCGGTCGCTGCGAGTAGACCATAATCCTTCCTCGCGGGCATGTTGAATCAGCGCATTACTTTCCAGCCACTCCAGACGTTCTTCTCGGGCGATTTCTCCACCACCAGACAAACGCCAGTGACGAACAGGAAGCTCAGGCATTTCAATCAACACTGCTTTTTCAGGTGCAATTTCTTTGCTACCCGGCAAATACGGAGAGTATCCCAGCAACGTGACGTCTAACGCACGTCGAGTATAGGGGCAACGCCACACTTGCTTTGGACTGTAAAATTCAGCCTGTTGTTTAATATCCAGCTGATAGCCCGACTCAAACTGACGTAAGCAAGGTCGAATTGCATCCCAGACCTCAATCATTAAGTGGTTAACTAACGATTTCCAGTGAGCCTGCTCAGGTTGTATTGCCGGAAAGACTGCGATTAATAGCTTAATGACCCGGTTATAATGGCGATCGCGTATTTGTGGCCAAAGTTGATCACGTTTCTGCCCTTTGTTTTTTTTATCTGGCCCCTGGAGCATTTTTACCGGGAAACGTGCCCCCATCCAGCGAGGGTATTGCTCGTTTTCGTAAAAAACGGCACTGTTTTCACGGATAAAGAAATCAAGAGTAATCTTCAATAAATTACGCCATTCCGCTAATTGCTTATCGGGATCGGGTAATAATGTCTTCCAGTCCTGCGGGCAGGTTGTAACTTTATCAATGAATGGATAGTGAATAGCTACCAGACCCAGACTTTCGAGGGTCCAGGCATTTTTAGGGCGGCGACCAAACTCGCTGTATAAACAAAAATCTGCAAACTGTTGTTTAGTAAGATCAAGCCCAGACAATTCTTTAAAACTGCCTCTCATTCTATCGGCAAGGTCCACACTGCCAACCAGCTGTTCAGACAGCGTTTGCCATGACATGGTTTTCTTCTGCTGATTGCCAGAGTTAGCCTGAAGTATTTGCATCGCTTCAGCATGCTCCGGGCTTAAGGAACTCACCATCGGCTCAATAATTTTAAGTGCCTGAATGTCCGCCGGGTTAAGCTCCTCATTCGCAGCCATCGCTTTTTTCAGCGCGTCGATGGAATTTTTTAAAGGAAGGATAGAAAACTGGCTAATAAAACTCTCTAACAATGCACAGTGTGCCGGGCTGAGTTTTGCTGAAGGCTCTGTAATATTTGCCAGCTCCTGGTAACAAAGAGCTCGCAACGTCGCTTTATCGGCATCCTGCTGTAAGCGGGCTGAAATGCGAGCGGTACCCTGACGCGAATCCGTAAAGGTGAGCAAGCGTCGACCATTAAACGGTCCTAACTGCTCTTCTCTTGTTTGCGGTAATGGTGAAAACTCCAACAGAGTAGGAATAATTTCATTTAAAAAAAAGGGTGCGCCAAGTCGAAGCGGACGGAATAAAGGATTGTTTTTCCGTTGAGTGTCACCGCAGCAAACACAAGCAAAGGAATTATTGCGTCCCTCACCTCGAGATTCCGGTCTTAACAGGTTTATTTCATAGTGCTTTTGCGCTTCACTATCAATTTTCCCCGCCGTCGTTTCTTCCAGTGAAATGATATATTTTTCACCATCGCTCGCAATCAGACGATCAAATTGAGAGTTATTGTCTAATTCGTCGTTGTCTTCATCTTCAGAATAAACATCTACATCAAGAGCAAATTCATCCACTTCGGCAGCGGCTGGTTGCGCTACCAACCAGTTCGTTCCATCACCGCGCATCTCCTCTTTGGCAGACAAATAAGCTGAACCACACCCGGAGCAACGTAAAACTTCAAATACCGGCGCACCACAGTCACAATATTGGCGCTGCTCAAACCATACCTGACCAAATGGCCAGTCACTCTGATTTAATTCATGCGCTTTATGTGAGCATTGTTTGTTTGAACATGCCCATAGACCCGCCAGTGTTCTGATAAACCCATGCATACGTAATGGCGTAAAAGCCAGTTCACCTTCTCGCGATCTTGCCATTAGATCGAGGAGTTGCAGTAGCTCACGGTGATTAATATCTGGCCAGGTTCTTCTGGCAACATTGAGCAACTCACTCAAACGTACTGCCTGCCGTCCTGGATGAGTTAACGCCTGACGCAATTGCTGGGCCACACGGTACTGACAAAGCTGTTGGTAAAGATCCTGAGGGCTCAGAGATTTAAGAGACGTTAAATATGTGGGGTATTCATGACGAATCAGCGACTCCGATACCCGCGGTATTTGTCGATAGCCGCGAACCACTTCGACATCACGTTCTGTAACGCCCGCGAGATCAGCGACAAATTTAGCAAGCTCCTTATTACCTTCAGGAGAGTCTTCACCAATAGTGGCAGAGGTCGCGATAATCTGCACAGGTTTATCTGTGCCGGGTCCAACATTGAAAGCCTGCATAACACGACGTAAAAGCAGCGCTAACTCAGCAGCCTGAGAACCAATATAACTATGGGCTTCATCCAGGACGATATACTTTAACATCCCCTGAGACTTTTCGATGATTGGGGCATCTTTACGACGAATCAGCATATATTCCAGCATGGTGGTATTCGTCACCATGATGGAAGGTGGTGCTTCGTAAATGGCTTCCCGACTCAAAGCTTGTTCAGGTACTTTCAACTGATCTTCCTGAACTTCGTATTTGGTATGCCGGGTTTCGCCATTATATAGCGCGAAGCGTATTTTCCCCTTAAATCCGCGCGTCCATTCGCGAAGCCGCTCCTGCTGACTGTTAATTAATGCATTTAACGGATACAAGAAAATAGCTTGTGTCCCTGTTAGTGACTGGCGGGTCGATTTTTGCTGACGAATAAGATCTTCCAGAACCGGTACCATAAAGCATTCTGTTTTCCCGGATCCCGTACCGCTGCTCACTAACAAGGATTTTTTGTCTTCCAGAATCGTTCGCCACGCAGTAAGTTGATGACGAAATGGCACTGGCGCTTTGCTCAATGCATCAACCAGCGGGCTGGAGATCAGCTTGTCCCGCAAATCCTCCATTGTTTCATCCGCAGGCATCCAGCCGAATGTACTTTCGAATACCGGGTCTGCAAGCAGTGACCCCTCCTGACCGGGAGGCTGAAAATATTGTGATTCCAGATAATGAGTCAACGACTTGCTCCGCAATGCCAACTGACTTACCACCGACCTCACCGCACGCTGATGAAGCTGATTTAGAAGTGGCGCATAATGCAGTTGCTGAACGTCCATCAATGACATACTCCTGCTTGTTCAAAATAATATTGATAGATTACCCCCAATTGCTGCGGGGCTTGCTGATAGTGGAATTCAAAAAGCGCAGACAGTTGATGTATCAGGTTATTATCTTTTTGGGTTAACAGCGCTGCGACTAACATCAAATTAAAACGTTTTTCAAGCCGTGAGTGATATTTATCTTCAATCCAAAGCTTATTAAAAACAGATTTTAACTCTGGCGTTATAGCACTAGCCCAAAGTTCTTTAGGGAAGATACTGATACGCCCAAAGCTGTCGGGGTTCCTTAATAGCATCTGTTTAGCTTCATTAAACTGCTCACGACTAATAGTTGGCAATACATCACAACCGATTGGTAGGCCCTCACTATATGTAAGTAAAATATTAGCAATGGGAGCCAGCCGACGATCGATATGTGCACGATGGTTCATAAAAGTAATAAAGGGTTGCAATATATGTAATGCTAATTTTTTATCGTTAATCTGTTTTTCCAGATAAGTCCAACACTTTTGAAAAACATCTTTCCAGATTGAAACGGGAATCCATCCCCATGAAAAGGGTAATTCTTCCTGTATATCATAAATCGTATCGCTATCACCAGAAAGACATGATGATATTAACAATTGAACAACCACGCGGTAATTACTCGAAATACCTCTGAACAAGTCCAGATCCAGCAAGAATAAGCCATTATTCATTTTGTATTTCTTAATATACTCTGTTAATAAACAGCAATAATTTTGCAATGGGTTGTTATCTATTTCAAAAATTAGCTCATTAAAATTTTTTTTGCGCTGTTCTGGGTCTGCTTCGCATAGAGCATTTAGTAATAAATCATTTGTCTGCAATACAGGTAGCATCCATTTAATTACTGGTGCAATGCGAGCTGTACCATCAAGTTTTCCCACAATTAACCATGGACTATCCTGAACATTCAGAGCTGAAAGATCATAAGCAAACTCATCTTTTTTTAACAATGATATGTGTAAGCCAGGATTCTTAAGAGAAATAGCATCAACAACCAGTTCGTCTATTCTATTTGCAGGAAAAACAACAGAATTTTTTATATCAACCAGTAACCCTTGATCGTGTTCAATAAAACTACCATCGTAGCGTTTAATATTGAGTGTTGCTTTATCCTTTCCAAATCTGTCAGAGTAAAAATCAACACATAATGTACTATTGCTGTTCCATGCACATGCCAGCATAGCATTTAGCAAATTATAGTTCTCATAAAGTGAAATTTGTTGTAATTTGTCATTGCATCCTGATAAAAGAGGAAGGTCGGCATGTAAATAACGGAATTTTTCAGCTACTGGATTTTCATCCAATAACTCGATATTAAGATATCCTCTTCCAGCACATGATATGGTTAATAACTCAGCATCTATTCCATGCAAATGTGCTATAGATGCCACACCATCAAAATGAACAGAACCATCATTAGTTACAAATCGGCCACCGCTAACCGGCTTAGGTAATAATAGTTTAAGATTAGAACCATCTTTCCAGGAGACCCGTAAATCAACGGTATTTTCCAGCATCTGCGATGAATTATAATAAATAGCACACTCGTTTTGTGAATAATCGGACTTGAGTGTTACTTTTTCATTGTTTGAATATTTATCAATTCTAGTATCCGTTATACCAGAAAGCATAATGATGCCTTGCTGAGCACTCTCAGGTATAATATTAATATCGAAGTCTGCTGGTAAAACTACAACTTTACCACTAAATAAAACCTCATCATTAACTATTCGTCTGACTTCTATCTGTCCTTTTGGCATTTCTGATGCGACAGAATACCAGGCATTGTTACCTGAACGAATGGAACGCCAAAAAAGTTCTTTCTCCGGTACAATGCCATATTGCAGATCCTTTTTCCAACCGATCTTCGGCCAGGCTCGATGGACAGGATAATCCGATTTAACCAGTTCAACTTCTGTCGATTTAATATAATATTCAATCGCAGAATCATAAAGTTGCTGGGTGCGAATTGTACAAACTGCACCATCATGTAAAACAACGCTAAATACTCCACTTATTTTAGTTAAGCTGCGTTCACTGTTTTTCAGCAACCTTGGAATATCAAACTCACCTTCTCCACTAATATCTAAATGGCTATTTTTCGGTAGCGAAATAAACAGAGCATTTAGCCTGGAACTCACAGACCCCATACCAACAAGTTTTAGCTGCGATTCACTCTCATTCATCGCTTCAAAAACCCAGGGAAGTTCTTCAGTAAGTTCATAACCGCCTTTTGGAATTGTGTGGCCTAACAGAATTGGACCTTCATGAAGCGACAATGAGATTTCGGCCATTGCATCTGCACCAGAGAGTTTTTGCATCGCAATAGGTAATAACTCGACTCGCCAATCTTGCTGCTCATAACGGCTTAGCATTGCCAACCTTGCCCCACCATTTTTCCATTTTCCTGAAATGATGAGTCGGGTCTGCTCCGGCTGAATATTGCATTCAAACAAAGAGGTTAACTGTTCTGTACGCATTGTGGCCGGGAATCGGAACCGGGCATCGCAATACCAACTGTCATCAACATCGACCCAGATTCTTTCAACCTGAAGACTACTTGCACTGCGTATTTCAGAAGATTGAGAAAGCAATCGCCTTACAATCTCTGCAGCATTCGCTTCGGGGAGAACGAGCGGAAGTTGAAGATGCCAGTCTGGAGAGAGCTGACGTAATGCAGAAACGGGATCACTGCTTTGAGGAGGATGCTCACTAAGTAATCGACAGAGAGTCTCGCAGAATTCACCGGCTATTTCATAGACCAGTTCGTTTTGCATTGTGACAGGGATTGTATCGCCTAATTCTTGTGCAATTTTAGCGGCAGGATATCGAGATGATTGCCCACGAAGCGCCTGATATATCCTTCTGAAATAGGTAATCAAATAACCGCTCTCATTTTCAATCATGCGGATAGGTAAACCACCTTCACAAGCCAGTGTATGCAGATAACCCGAAGCTTGCCCCAGGTTTCTTATCTTTCTTTTCCAGTAGCGAATGCCATCATTAACCAGCTTCTGTCGATGAACATACGGAACTTTCCAGTCAATAGAATCTAAAATTGTGTCCCATTTAGGGTGTCCGACCGTATGAGTCCGGCGGATAAATTCTGCAGCATATATGCTAAATAGAACATCGCTATAGGAAATGAATATCGTTCTGGGATAACTCCGGGGGGCATAAGTACGCAGTAGTTCTGCCAAACTTTCGTACTCTGTATCAGTACAACGGTAAGCATATAACGCCCTTCCATCAGCTCCGGATAATGAACGGCGACTAAAAAACATGTTAAGCCATTGCAAAAGTGGGTTAACTGGAGTTTTCACAAGCAACCTGCCTTCCTTTGATACAATTCGTAACAGGTTACTATCATCATAAAAAAGCTCAACCCGATGAACTCGCTAAAAATGAGACAAATCATTTATATCTCGAAAAAACTTGTTACAATCATGAGCACTACACCGGACTTAACCATATAAATTATGCGTGTTTTGTTTGTTTTTTAAACAATTACACTATCCATTATTTACACAGGTATCAAAATGTTAGCGCAGCTTTTTGAGCAGTTGTTTCAATCGATAGACTCTACACTGATCACCAATATTTTTATCTGGGCTGTTATATGCGTATTTTTATCAGCGTGGTGGTGTGACAAAAAAAATATACATAGTAAGTTTAGAGAATATGCTCCAACCTTAATGGGGGCATTAGGTATTCTGGGTACTTTCATTGGTATTATTATTGGGTTACTCAATTTTAATACCGAAAGTATTGATACCAGCATCCCCGTATTATTAGGTGGCCTAAAAACAGCATTCATTACAAGCATTGTAGGTATGTTTTTTGCCATTTTATTTAATGGAATGGATGCTTTCTTTTTTGCCAATAAACGAAGCGCGTTAGCAGAAAATAACCCTGAATCTGTTACACCTGAACATATCTATCATGAATTAAAAGAGCAGAACCAGACTCTGACTAAATTAGTCTCGGGTATTAACGGTGATAGTGAAGGTTCTCTTATTGCTCAAATAAAATTACTACGTACTGAGATTAGCGATTCCTCGCAAGTACAATTAGCTAATCATACTCATTTCAGTAATAAGCTTTGGGAACAACTTGAACAATTTGCAGAGCTGATGGCAAAAGGTGCTACAGAACAAATTATTGATGCTTTGCGGCAAGTCATTATTGATTTTAATGAAAATTTAACTGAACAGTTTGGTGAAAACTTTAAAGCACTTGATGCCTCTGTAAAAAAACTTGTTGAGTGGCAGGAAAATTATAAAACGCAAGTTGAGCAGATGTCAGAACAATATCAACAAAGTGTCGAGTCCCTGGTTGAAACAAAAACTGCGGTTGCCGGGATTTGGGAAGAATGTAAAGAAATTCCACTGGCTATGTCTGAACTGCGTGAAGTGCTTCAGGTGAACCAACATCAAATCAGCGAACTCTCCCGCCATTTAGAAACCTTTGTCGCCATCCGCGATAAAGCTACAACCGTATTACCTGAAATACAAAACAAAATGGCTGAAGTGGGTGAACTGCTGAAATCCGGAGCTGCAAATGTTAGTGCATCTCTTGAGCAAACCAGCCAGCAAATACTTCTTAATGCAGATTCAATGCGCGTGGCCCTGGATGAAGGTACCGAAGGATTCAGACAATCGGTTACCCAAACACAACAAGCATTTGCTTCGATGGCACATGATGTCAGCAATTCCTCCGAAACCCTAACCAGCACGTTAGGTGAAACAATTACTGAAATGAAACAAAGTGGTGAAGAATTCCTGAAATCACTAGAGTCGCACTCGAAAGAATTGCATAGAAATATGGAACAAAATACGACTAATGTGATTGATATGTTCAGTAAGACTGGTGAAAAGATTAACCATCAACTATCCAGTAATGCCGATAATATGTTTGATTCAATCCAGACATCATTTGATAAGGCAAGTGCAGGGCTGACTTCTCAAGTCAGAGAATCAATTGAAAAATTTGCTCTATCCATCAACGAGCAGTTACATGCTTTTGAGCAAGCAACTGAACGTGAAATGAACCGTGAAATGCAATCATTAGGTAATGCTCTGCTTTCAATCAGCAAAGGTTTTGTCGGTAACTATGAAAAACTTATTAAAGATTACCAAATAGTTATGGGGCAGTTACAAGCATTAATTTCTGCTAATAAACATCGCGGGTAATCGATCATGGATAAGATTATAGGGAAACAATTACCTAAAAAAGATCAAGATAATGAACACTGGGTATCCATGTCAGACTTAATGGCAGGGCTGATGATGGTTTTCATGTTCATATCTATTGCGTATATGCACTACGTACGTATTGAAAAAGAAAAAATTAAAGAAGTTGCCGTAGCCTACGAGAATGCTCAGTTACAGCTTTATAATGCTCTGGATATTGAGTTTGCAAAGGATTTACAAGACTGGGATGCAGAGATCGATAAACAGACTCTGGAGGTTCGATTTAAATCACCGGATGTTTTATTTGGCTTAGGAAGCACAGAGCTTAAACCAAAGTTTAAACTCATTCTTGACGACTTCTTTCCTCGCTACCTAAAAGTTCTTGATAATTATCAGGAACATATTACTGAAGTCCGCATTGAAGGTCACACAAGTACTGACTGGACAGGAACAACGAATCCTGATATTGCTTATTTTAATAATATGGCACTATCACAAGGTCGTACACGTGCAGTACTACAATACGTTTATGATATAAAAAATATTGCGACACACCAACAATGGGTTAAAAATAAATTTGCCGCAGTAGGTTATTCATCTGCACATCCAATTCTTGATAAGAGCGGCAAGGAGGATCCTAATCGCTCTCGTCGTGTCACCTTCAAAGTTGTGACAAATGCCGAGTTGCAGATTAGAAAGATTATTCAGGAGTAAGAGATGAAATTATCTATCGACATTTCAGAACTTATTCAATTAGGGAAGAAAATGTTACCAGAAGGAGTCGATTTTTTTCTGGATGAATCCCCTATTGACTTTGATCCTATAGATATTGAGTTATCCACGGGTAAAGAAGTTAGTATCGAAGATCTTGACCCTAGTAGCGGGCTTATCTCTTATCATGGCCGCCAGGTTCTTTTATATATTCGAGACCATTCAGGGCGTTATGATGCGGCTATCATCGATGGCGAAAAAGGAAAACGTTTTCATATTGCCTGGTGCAGAACTCTTGATGAAATGCGGCATAAAAATCGATTTGAAAGGTATCATGCAACTAACCGCATAGATGGTTTATTCGAAATTGATGATGGCTCAGGTCGGAGCCAGGATGTTGATTTACGGGTATGTATGAATTGCCTCGAACGACTTAATTATAAAGGAAGTATTGATAAACAACGAAAAAGAGAGATTTTTAAATCATTCTCATTAAATGAGTTTTTTTCAGATTATAGTACCTGTTTTCGTCATATGCCTAAGGGTATCTATGACAAAACAAATAGTGGGTATGTCGAAAACTGGAAAGATATATCTAAATCAATACGAGAAAAAGCCAAGTATACCTGTATTGATTGTGGCGTGAATTTATCAACCGCCAAAAACTTGTGCCATGTCCATCATAAAAATGGCATCAAATATGATAATCGCCATGAAAATCTGCTTGTCCTGTGTAAGGATTGCCATCGTAAACAGCCCCTCCACGAAGGTATATTCGTTACCCAAGCTGAGATGGCTATCATTCAACGTTTACGTTCCCAACAAGGGTTATTAAAAGCAGAATCCTGGAATGAAATATATGACCTGACTGATCCGTCAGTGCATGGTGATATTAATATGATGCAACATAAAGGCTTTCAACCTCCTGTTCCTGGGTTAGATCTTCAAAACTCAGAACATGAAATTATTGCAACCGTAGAAGCAGCATGGCCAGGCCTTAAAATTGCAGTTAACCTTACTCCCGCCGAAGTCGAAGGATGGAGAATATATACCGTGGGTGAGCTGGTTAAAGAAATACAAACCGGAGCCTTTACGCCAGCAACTTTGTAAATTCTAACACTCCGTGAAAGTTAGGGCTTTCGCGGAGGATAAATAAAATTTTCCTGATTTGTGACTCAAATTACAAAAGTAGTTTATGGCATAACTTGTCTGGTTTTTATGGTGTAATAGGTATAAAGGTTTATGCTATGGTTAGCTTCATACTTAAAACTTCCCTCATATGGGTGAAGATTAAATCTTGGTAGGCAGGAGACAGTCACAATGAATAAAACAATAACGGCGCTTGCTATCATGATGGCATCATTTGCCGCGAACGCGTCTGTATTACCGGAAATTCCAGTACCATTTAAAAGTGGTACTGGTGCAATTGATAACAACACTGTCTACATCGGTTTAGGTAGTGCAGGAACAGCATGGTATAAGCTGGACACACAGGCCAAAGATAAAAAATGGACAGCTCTGGCTGAATTCCCCGGCGGCGCGAGAGATCAAGCAACGTCCGCATTTATTGATGGTGATTTGTATGTATTTGGCGGTATTGGCAAAAACCAACAAGGTTTAACCAGGGTGTTCAGCGATGTGTACAAATATAGCCCAGCAACTAATACCTGGATTAAATTGATGTCACACGCGCCAATGGGCATGGCGGGCCATGTGACTTTTGTACACAACGGCAAGGCTTATGTTACTGGCGGTGTTAACCAAAATATCTTCAATGGCTATTTTGAAGATCTCAACGAGGCCGGAAAAGATTCAAAAACTATAGATAAAATCAACGCCCGCTATTTCGATAAAAAAGCAGAAGATTATTTCTTCAATAAGTTTCTTTTGTCTTTTGATCCCTTTACACAGCAATGGAGTTACGCTGGCGAATCGCCCTGGCACGGTACGGCTGGTGCGACGGTTGTGAATAAAGGTGATAAAACCTGGCTTATTAATGGTGAAGTAAAGCCTGGACTGCGAACGGATGCCGTATTTGAACTTGATTTCACCGGCAATAACATAAAATGGAATAAGCTTCCTCCCGTCTCATCACCAGATGGCGTCGCTGGCGGTTTTGCGGGGATAAGCAATGCTTCTCTGATATTTGCCGGAGGGGCCGGATTTAAAGGCTCGCGCGAAAATTACCAGAACGGTAAGAACTATGCGCATGAAGGCCTGAATAAATCGTATAGTGCTGATATTTATCTGTGGCATAACGGGAAATGGGAGAAATCTGGCGAACTGACGCAAGGTCGGGCCTACGGAGTATCATTGCCCTGGAATAATAGTCTATTGATTATTGGCGGTGAAATTGCGGGTGGTAAAGCTGTTGCGGATTCAGTGTTGCTCTCAGTGAGAGATAATAAAGTTACTGTGCAAAACTAACTTTTCTGGGTTTCCATTGCCTGAAAATAAAGATGTTGTTCATCCCGGAATAAAATAACTGGCGCGGTTTGCGCAGATACATCCTGCGCCCGCCATATCACTTTAAAAGAGAACTGACAAACGCGCCTGATGAAAATCCAAATAATTTGAGCAAGGGATATAACGGTTCAGCGTACCGAATGCCTGAGAACAAGACGACGGCGCTACGAAGCCGTCATTTCAGTCGGGGGATGATTGTAGACAAATTTGTTGACGCTATTTGCGGTTTTGGCGTGAAAGGTGAGCGTTCATTAATTTGATTTATTTGCATCCATCAACGCTTTTAACTCCTCCGGTGTAAATGGTGGTTTGCGTCAGTGCAGCATCGCATGGCAATTAGGGCAAACAGGCAGCAAAAAAACAAATGAGATCAAGGTAATATATCTTCGCTTGCAGGCTTGAACAGCAGAAAATTTGCGAGCATGATCGCAATTATTTCACTGCCAGGGATATCAATGGCTTCCAGTAAATCGCTACAGCAGGCAATTGCCAACATAAAAATCTGGCACAAGGGTGAACAGCGCGCGCCTCATAAGCCATTGTTACTGCTATACGTATTAGCGGGATACCTGAATGGACATCCGCGCCTTTTCGATTATGGCTCGGAAATCTACGAACCTCTGCACAGTTTACTGGAACGTTTTGGGCCACAGCGTTCACAGTACCGACCTGATATGCCGTTCTGGCGATTACAAGGCGACGGATTCTGGCAATTACACAATGCCGGGCTTTGCTCAACAGCAGGGAGCAGCCGACAACCGCCAGTGAAGGAACTGACTGAATACCACGTTGCAGGCGGTTTCGATGAACAGCACTACGCCCTGGTAACCGGCAATAAAAAACTCATCAACACTCTGGCGCAACAGATACTCGAAGCGCACTTCACCGAGAGTATTCAGGAAGAAATCGCTGACGAGCTGGGTTTTGATCTCCAGCAAATCCGTAAACAGCGCGACCCGTTATTTCGCAAACTTGTATTGCGCGCTTATAACTACCAGTGCGCGATATGTGGCTTTAATATGCGCCACGATGACACCACCGTCGCGCTGGAAGCAGCGCATATAAAATGGAAACAGCACGGCGGCCCTTGTGAAATCCCTAATGGCCTGGCGCTTTGCGCTATTCACCATAAAGCCTTTGATAAAGGATCGATTGGCCTGGATGAAAATATGCGAGTGCTGGTATCGGATGCGGTAAATGGCGGAGGGATCGTTGAGAAACTATTCTGGGATTTTGACGGGAAAACTATTGCGTTGCCGCAGGTACGTAAAAATTACCCTTATGAGGGGTTTGTGGAGTGGCATCGGAAAGAGGTTTTTAGGGGGTGAGGTAATACTTATTTTGCTGATTTAACGTCTCTATCTGATTCAATTCGGCATCATGAACAGCCATGATATGCTTAATACGGGGCGAAGAAATTAGACCGTTATGATCGGTTTAGATTTCCGTTATTACTTGCATTCGCTTTCATTCCTAATAGCCCCTGCCGTTAATGCCAGGCGCATTACGCAAAGGAGAATGATTAGTAAACAATAAGAGTGAAAATCAGGAAGGCGACTCGCAATAAATCTGAAAGTCGCTTTCACATTGTTAAAATATATCCTTTACCACGCCTTTGTTGTGAACTGTTCATCACACTTATAGCTGACGTTGATCCAGACTGCTATATATCGCCTTTATTTCATTTTTTACGCCTTCGCCACGGTACACCAAAGACGTATCGTATCGTTGATATTTATCTTCTCGCGCAGCACTGAACCAGTTAAAAGATCCAACGCACAGCAACTCCTCATCTCTAATCACAATTTTGCTGTGAACGCGATTCACCAATTTTGTAGCAATGCCCATATTATTGAGCTTTTCGACTGCACCATTTAGAAGATGCAGTTTCTCCTGGCGCTTATCATCATCGATATGCGCAATATTGCAGTTTTTATCCGTTACCACGGTAATATCAATACCTCGGGAGCGGGCCAGAGCCATTGACGTCAGAAACCCCGTTTGCTCCACTTTTTGCCAGGATAACCAGGGGGAAATAATCGTGATCTTCTGTTGAGCTGCGGCCAGAGCATTATTCAAGAATTCATCATGCTGCTCCACACCATGCAACGTTGAAATTTGTGTCTGTGCGGAAATTAAATCCTGTCGTTTCTGAAACTCAAATTGCAACGCATTATTATCTGAAGCAAACAGAAATTTTGCCAATAACCCTCGCGGCGAAGATGCGGGCTGCATCTCAATAAGGTCCATATCGCCAAAGACCAGAAAACTATCCTTAGCGCGTGAGACAGCAACATTGAGGATACTGCTGTTGCTATCAAGAAACCTGCCATCTTCATGTTTTGAGTAGACTGGGGAAAAGAGAACAATCGCCCTTTCTGCACCCTGCAAGGAGTGCACAGTCCCCACTGTTAGTGAGCCCTCTTCGTCTTTGTCATTAATCTCCAGCTTACGCAATGACGTTTTGATGGCATTAACCTGCGCCGAAAATGGCGTCACAACACCAACAACTTTGTACAGAGGTTCCCCGTAATGGCGCTCTATATCATCCTTATGTGTCGCCAGCCATGCTGCTATTGTTTCAGCTTCAAGAGGGTTATAACGGCTCCCCCCATTTGGCTTCATGCCTCGGCCATCAATATGCAGATATCCCATTGCGGGAAAAATCGTCCCTTTTTCCATCCCTCTTGTAGGCTGCAACTTACCGTTATAGCAAAGTGAGTTACAGTAGCCGATGATGTTATTGAAACAGCGACGATGCTCATACAGATACATTCCGCGCTCGAACTTGGGATCATACTGGTAGCGGGAGTTGAACTGGGCAACCTGCATTACGCTGCCAGATGCTGCACTTTTTCCAGACCCACACACATGGGAATATGTATTTATTAACTCTTCCTGAGTGCCACCAGAAAGAATATTCTCCTCAAGCATATTGCCCATATCAGTAACGGGTAGACAATTCCAGATTGGAGCTATTTGCTCCGTATCGCCAATCACCAGTGCTTTCTTCGCCAATGCAAAAGAGGCCGCAGCAACCTCCGGGAGTACCTGCCCTGCTTCAT
Source organism: Escherichia sp. E10V5 (assembly GCF_004212315.1). Lineage (NCBI taxonomy): Bacteria > Pseudomonadati > Pseudomonadota > Gammaproteobacteria > Enterobacterales > Enterobacteriaceae > Escherichia > Escherichia sp. E10V5. Next base: position 269,705 of record NZ_RHJM01000003.1, on the reverse strand, counting down.
CGACAATCAGTAAATCGGCAAAGTTATATAAATAATTATTATCCGATGTTCTGTCCCCACCAAAAGATTTTCTCCTGTTCATATGGTAAGGCAACATGTAGCAGGTCATTACCACACAAGGAGTAAGTTTCATTCTTCTTAGCCAACGAGCCTCGGCGATAGTTGTCCCGGTAATTCCTTTTTCTTTTTGCAGGTTATCGATTGCCGCCATATCCATCAGCCAGCGACCTTCCCAATAATGAGTCGCTAACAAGAACGCTGGAAAACGAATCTGAGTATCGGCAAGCTCGTCCGCTCCGGCGAGGTTCAGCTCATCGTCTCCCCTGTAGCCCAGAGCATAAGTCAACCCGCGCCATTGTTTTGCTGCTTCCATTTCGCTTCGGGCTATGTCCTGCGCAAAGTTGATATTCTGTTGGCACACCGCCTGCTCTTGTTGTGCTTTAGCGATCAAACTATCGATAAATTTATCAATATCTTCGGGACAATTTCCCTGGAACGCTGTCATTCTTGTGCCGAACGTAGAGTCCAGGAAGAGGTTAATCTGGTAATGGCGTTTAGCACGAACAGCAGGGAGCCATGACAAAAATGCATACATAAGCGACTCATCGGCACGGTATTGCTGCCACTGCTTTTTACCTCTGGCCAAAAGTGAAATTTCATTACCAATATTGAGAAGAAGTGTGTTTTTGTCCTGAAGATACTGGTCGAGATTCTCACTGATGACTCGCTGTTCATGGCGGATATCATTGAGTCTGCGCCATGCGGGTTCGATTTGCTGAAGTTGCATAAACTGTGAAGTTAAACGTTCATGCAAAAGCGTCACTACATGCTCTGGCGAATTGCACTCTCCAGCTCCAAACGCCGCCTCCGCTTTTTCAAGGTAAAAGGCCCGGGCTTTTTCCAGATATTCCTGGGATTCAACGCGGTTAAAAAAATCTTCAGTCTGGTATTTCTTCGCTGCCTCAACCTGACGGCTTTTAGACGGAAAATAAGCGCCATAGCTTATTACCTCCGGCAACCAACGCCCAGACATTACGCCAAAACCAGTAGAGAAATCTTTTCCAAAGGCTTCAATAATATTGGTGACGGCCTGATTGTTAGTCGATGTGGCAATAATTACAGGAGGTTCAGTTTGATTAAGTGCGGCTCTTGTCCATTCGGTGGCAATAATAGAAAGCACCAGCGTAGTTTTACCCGTTCCCGGAGGACCGTTGACAGCGAGCATATCACCCTGCTGTTGAGTCAGATAATGGCTCAGGGCATCGCGCTGCGCCACTGCCAGCGGAAACTTATCGCCGGAATGCCCCAGACGTTCGCAGAACATCGCATTCTTAGCGAGAAGTGGCTCCACTGGAGCCATTTCGTTTGAGGCAAAACGCGTTAATAGCGGAACCTTAACCTGACTCATCAGAAGATGGTCATACATAGGCAGGATATGAACGCTGGCCCCTACATGCTGGCTAGCTTTAACAATATAACCGTATCCAGCCCGTTCGTATGGCTCAGATGTAGCGACCCAATTTCCAGCGACGTTGCTTAAAAGGTTATCTGACTGTTGAAGATAATTTTGCCAATGCTGACGATACCTGGCATGGCGTTCCGCTTTCTCTTCGTCAGTTTCTTCGTAATGTTCTGGTTCATCTTCATTAATGGTGGCTGTGCTATGCGTGGTTTTGTATTTGTCATATTGCGCCAACTCACCAATAGAAAAATGACCGGAAGGGAGAGGTTCAAGCAGATCGCGGGGAATAGTGGCTGAAGCAGCAGGAAACAAAAAACCTTCCCTATTCAGAAGAGCGGAGGTAACCAGTGGCGTGATAATTGCGGGGGCACCTGCCATTTGCTCTTTGCCATGCTTTACTATGCGGTTCCACACCTGGGGCCGTAACACGACTTCAACGGTTTTTACCGACTCCCCTTCACCGTCAAAAAATGCCCGAATAGTCTCGTCATCCAACTGCCCTGCAGTGATATTTATCCATCGAATGAATGAATCTATATCTTTACGTGAAAACGTTCCTTTACCAGATTCGGCGTCAGCTAAGGAGTTGCGCCAGTATGAAGTGAATCCCAATGTATTGCTGTCCATTTTCCATTCCGTGACATAATAGAAATCATTGATTTCATTGATGTAAATATTACTTATGATTAAACATTGTCCACGATGCGAGCACGATCGCAATAAATATTGTGCCTGGAGGATGGATTAGATTTTCTGAAAGAGCCGAATCCTTAATAGATAAGCGCAAACATACTTGGTTCGGTATTCTTAAGGGATTTAATATGGATTGAACCAGGTTGACGTTAGTTGGAAAAAAACAGCGGAAAAGATTTGTGTGGCGTGAATTTCAGGTATAAAAAAAGACCTCAGTTGAGGTCTATTTACATACTTTTGGTGCCGAAGGCCGGACTCGAACCGGCACGTATTTCTACGGTTGATTTTGAATCAACTGCGTCTACCGATTTCGCCACTTCGGCACTGAAGAGGTATGCGGAAAACGTTGTGGATTATACCTGTCACGCGCCACCATGCAAGCGCCAGCTTGTGCCTGCCTCGCTAAGTGCTGAAATTTTCAGCATTACACTCAGCGATATGTAACCTTTGTCACACTCCGGGCCCCGCTCAGCCATTCTCTACACTTCCCGGGCAACACCAGAGGACGACAAAAGCATGTCGATAATCAATAACGAATAGGGATTTTCGCAATATCCGCTACTTGCCGAACATAAGGTGATTCGCCGCGTGGTTGCCCAGGGTAGCGCCACGTAGCAGTAGTCACTGCGGCGCCTGTATTCGCGATAATCAGACCAACTTCTGGCAAGGTGCGGTGCCTACAATTATGAATTGCGGAGACTTTGTTGGGTCGCTTCTGCCAGGCCTTTAAGATATCTCGCAATCGGCTGAATTTAGTGGTGAAAACTTTTTAACCGTGCCTATACTCCAGACAGGGAACTGGAGGAAATCTCATGAGCGAACCACGTTTAATTGCCCGCACGCCGGACACAGAACTGTTTTTATTACCCGCTATGGCTAACCGTCACGGACTGATTACTGGCGCAACGGGGACAGGTAAAACTGTCACGCTGCAAAAACTGGCGGAATCTCTGTCAGAAATCGGCGTTCCGGTGTTTATGGCCGATGTAAAAGGTGATTTGACCGGGGTTGCGGCTGAAGGTACCACCTCGGAAAAACTGCTCGCTCGGTTGAAAAATATCGGCGTCAACGACTGGCAACCACATGCGAATCCAGTGGTGGTATGGGATATTTTTGGTGAGAAAGGTCATCCAGTGCGGGCAACGGTATCGGATCTCGGGCCGTTGTTGCTGGCGCGTTTGTTGAATCTCAACGATGTGCAATCTGGCGTCCTGAATATCATTTTCCGTATTGCTGACGATCAGGGATTGTTGCTTCTCGACTTTAAAGATTTGCGGGCGATTACCCAATACATCGGTGATAACGCCAAATCATTCCAGAATCAGTACGGTAATATCAGTAGCGCATCGGTTGGTGCCATCCAGCGCGGATTACTGACGCTGGAACAGCAAGGGGCGACGCATTTCTTTGGCGAGCCGATGCTGGATATCAAAGACTGGATGCGTACCGATGCCAACGGGAAGGGTGTTATCAATATCCTTAGCGCCGAAAAACTCTACCAGATGCCAAAACTGTACGCCGCCAGCCTGTTGTGGATGCTTTCAGAGTTGTATGAACAATTACCGGAAGCGGGCGATTTGGAAAAACCGAAACTGGTGTTTTTCTTCGACGAAGCGCATCTGTTGTTTAACGATGCGCCGCAGGTGCTGCTGGATAAGATTGAACAGGTAATAAGGCTTATCCGTTCAAAAGGCGTGGGCGTCTGGTTTGTTTCGCAAAACCCTTCTGATATTCCGGACAACGTGCTTGGGCAGTTGGGTAATCGCGTTCAGCACGCTCTGCGCGCCTTTACACCGAAAGACCAGAAAGCGGTGAAGACGGCAGCGCAAACCATGCGACCTAATCCTGCATTTGATACGGAAAAGGCGATTCAGGAACTAGGAACTGGCGAAGCGTTGATCTCTTTTCTGGATGCGAAAGGAAGCCCTTCTGTGGTAGAGCGTGCGATGGTGATCGCGCCTTGTTCACGGATGGGGCCGGTGACAGAAGATGAGCGTAATGGCTTGATTAATCACTCCCCGGTGTACGGCAAGTATGAAGATGACGTGGACCGGGAATCCGCCTATGAGATGTTGCAAAAAGGCGTACAGGCAAGTACCGAGCAGCAAAATACCCCTCCGGCCAAAGGGAAAGAGATAAGTGAAGATGACGGTATTCTGGGTGGGTTGAAGGATATTTTGTTTGGCACTACCGGACCACGCGGCGGGAAGAAAGATGGCGTGGTGCAAACAATGGCGAAAAGCGCCGCCCGCCAGGTGACGAATCAGATTGTACGCGGTGTGCTGGGGAGTTTGCTTGGGGGGAGAAAAAGGTAAGTCAGGCGCTGTTTGTGTTCTCTCACACCAGCTTGCCTTTGCCTGATGCACTACACTTATCAGGCCTACGCCACTTTGCTAACAATAATAAAGGGAGCTTTAGCTCCCTTTATTCATTCATCAAGTTACGATTTTCTCATTAACAGCCACAGACTGATTAAGAAGAAGCTGGCGCTTGGCAACAGTGCGCCGATAATCGGCGGGATGCCGTAAACCAACGTCAGCGGGCCGAAGATCTGGTCCAGTACGTAGAACACAAAACCGAAGCTAATACCGGTGACCACGCGAACGCCCATCGGTACGCTACGCAGTGGGCCAAAGATGAACGACAGCGCCATCAGCATCATTACCGCCACGGATAGCGGCTGGAAGATTTTGCTCCACATATTAAGCTGGTAGCGCCCGGCGTCCTGACCGCTCGACTTTAGATACTTCACGTAGTTGTGCAAACCACTGATGGAGAGCGCATCCGGATCCAGCGCTACCACGCCCAGTTTGTCCGGCGTGAGGTTGGTTTTCCAGGTGCCGCTCACCGTCTGCGAACCGGTTATCTGTTTTGGATTGGTCAGGTCAGATTCATCAACCTGCGACAGACGCCAGACTTTATGTTCAGGGTCAAACTTCGCGGAAGCGGCATAGCGAACGGATTGCAGACGACGATTCTCGTTAAAGGCATAAATACTGATACCACCTAACTCTTCATCACCTTTTACTCGCTCAATATAGACAAAGTTGTCACCATCTTTAGCCCATAAACCTTGCTGAGTAGAGAGCAACGAACCACCGTACATCGCCTGCGCGCGGTAATTACGCGCCATCTGTTCGCCCTGCGGCGCGACCCATTCGCCAATCGCCATCGTCAGCAAAACCAGTGGAATGGCGGTTTTCATTACTGACAACGCGACTTGCATGCGGGTAAAACCAGAAGCCTGCATCACCACCAGTTCGCTGCGCTGCGCCAGCATCCCTAGCCCGAGCAACGCGCCCAGCAGGGCCGCCATCGGGAAGAAGATTTGCACATCTTTCGGCACGCTCAACAGGGTATACATTCCCGCGCCTACCGCGTCGTAACTCCCCTGCCCGGCTTTTTTCAGCTGATCGACAAACTTGATAATGCCGGAAAGCGACACCAGCATGAACAGCGTCATCATGATGGTGGTGAAAATGGTTTTACCGATATAGCGGTCAAGAACACCAAAAGGTTGCATCACACCGCTCCTTTACGCGAAAAACTGGCGCGCAGGCGGCGGACCGGCACTGTGTCCCAAAGGTTGAGAACAATCGCCAAAGCCAGATAAATCAGGTTAACGGTCCACATCCACAGCGTCGGGTCCAGCTTACCTTTACCGCCGTTAGATTTAAGGGAGGTCTGGATCAGGAAGAAAAGCAGATATAGCAGCATGGCTGGCAGCATCGACAGGACACGTCCCTGACGCGGGTTAACCACACTCAGAGGTACGACCATAAGCGCCATCATAAATACAGTGAATACCAGCGTGATACGCCAGTTCAGTTCTGCGCGGGCACGATCGGTGTCGGTGTTCCACAATGTGCGCATATCCATCTGGTCGGTATCGTTCGGGTCGAGCGCCACCGCCTGGTGACCAATGATCGCCTGATAATCCTGGAAGTCCGTAATGCGGAAATCACGTAACAGTGCGGTGCCTTCGAAGCGCGTTCCCTGGTTGAGGCTGACGACCTGGGATCCGTCGCGAAGTTGCGTTAAATGTCCGGAATCGGCCACCACCACGGAAGGACGCGCGTTACCTTTTGGTCGAATTTGCGCGAGGAACACATCTTTGAAATCGCTGCCGTCAACGCTTTCGATGAACAGCACTGAGCTGCCATTAGTCGCTTGCTGGAATTGCCCTTGCGCCAGCGCCGCCATGCCTGGGTTAGCTTTCGCTTCTGCCAGCACTTCATCCTGATGGCGCGATGACCACGGCCCCGCCCACATAACGTTAACCGCCGCGACAATCGCCGTGAACACCGCGAGAACCATCGCCGCTTTCACCAGCACCGCTTTGCTCAGGCCGCAGGCATGCATTACCGTAATTTCACTTTCGGTATACAGTTTGCCCAGCGTCATCAGCAGCCCGAGGAACAGGCTTAATGGCAGGATAAGCTGCGCCATTTCCGGCACGCCCAGCCCCAACAGGGAGAGCACCAGATTCGCCGGAATATCGCCGTCAACCGCTGCGCCGAGGATCCTCACTAACTTTTGACAGAAGAAGATCAAAAGCAAGATGAAGAGTATCGCCAGCTGGCTTTTGAGCGTCTCCCGCACCAGATATCTTATGATTATCACTTTAAATACGCCCGTAAAAACTCGTCTTTTGCAGGATTTTAGCTTGTTTCATGGCTTAAACGTCATTTATTCTCTTGAGTCGTCGAAATCGTCGCTAAGATAATTATACTCAACGGATTCACCTCTCAGATTTTGTTCTGACGTGCCAATGCCGTAATAACGTTAAGATTAACACGAAGTCATCGCAACAGCGGACATGAGTTACGAAAGCTTGCAATTCTATCTGTAGCCACCGCCGTTGTCTTTAAGATTCAGGAGCGTAGTGCATGGAGTTTAGTGTAAAAAGCGGTAGCCCGGAGAAACAGCGGAGTGCCTGCATCGTCGTGGGCGTCTTCGAACCACGTCGCCTTTCTCCGATTGCAGAACAGCTCGATAAAATCAGCGATGGGTATATCAGTGCCCTGCTGCGCCGAGGCGAACTGGAAGGAAAACCGGGGCAGACGCTGTTGCTGCACCATGTGCCGAACGTGCTTTCTGAGCGCATTCTCCTTATTGGTTGCGGTAAAGAACGTGAGCTGGATGAGCGCCAGTACAAGCAGGTGATTCAGAAAACCATTAATACGCTGAATGATACTGGCTCGATGGAAGCGGTCTGCTTCCTGACTGAACTGCACGTTAAAGGCCGTAACAACTACTGGAAAGTGCGCCAGGCTGTCGAGACGGCAAAAGAGACACTCTACAGTTTTGATCAGCTGAAAACGAACAAGAGCGAACCGCGTCGTCCGCTGCGTAAAATGGTGTTCAACGTGCCGACCCGCCGTGAACTGACCAGCGGGGAGCGCGCGATCCAGCACGGTCTGGCGATTGCCGCCGGGATTAAAGCTGCGAAAGATCTCGGCAATATGCCGCCGAATATCTGTAACGCCGCTTACCTCGCCTCTCAGGCGCGCCAGCTGGCTGACAGCTACAGCAAGAATGTTATTACCCGCGTTATCGGCGAACAGCAGATGAAAGAGCTGGGGATGCATTCCTATCTGGCAGTCGGTCAGGGTTCGCAAAACGAATCGCTGATGTCGGTGATTGAGTACAAAGGCAACGCGTCGGAAGATGCACGCCCTATCGTGCTGGTCGGTAAAGGTTTAACCTTCGACTCCGGCGGTATCTCCATCAAGCCTTCAGAAGGCATGGATGAGATGAAGTACGATATGTGCGGTGCGGCGGCGGTTTATGGCGTGATGAGGATGGTCGCGGAACTGCAACTGCCGATTAACGTTATCGGCGTGCTGGCAGGCTGCGAAAACATGCCTGGCGGGCGTGCCTATCGTCCGGGCGATGTGTTAACCACCATGTCCGGTCAAACCGTAGAAGTGCTGAATACCGACGCCGAAGGCCGCCTGGTACTGTGCGACGTGTTAACTTACGTTGAGCGTTTTGAGCCGGAAGCGGTGATTGACGTGGCGACGCTGACCGGTGCTTGCGTTATCGCGCTGGGTCATCACATTACCGGTCTGATGGCGAACCATAACCCGCTGGCCCATGAGCTGATTGCTGCATCTGAACAATCCGGTGACCGCGCATGGCGTTTACCGCTAGGTGACGAGTACCAGGAACAACTGGAGTCCAATTTTGCCGATATGGCGAACATTGGCGGTCGTCCTGGCGGGGCAATTACCGCAGGTTGCTTCCTGTCGCGCTTTACCCGCAAGTACAACTGGGCGCACCTGGATATTGCAGGAACAGCCTGGCGTTCTGGTAAAGCAAAAGGCGCAACCGGTCGTCCGGTGGCGTTGCTGGCACAGTTCCTGTTGAATCGCGCCGGGTTTAACGGCGAAGAGTAATTGCATCAGGCAAAGTTGTTATTGTCGGATGCGGCGTGAACGCCTTATCCGACCGACCCACAGCACTGAACTTGTAGGCCTGATAAGACGTGGCAGCGTCGCATCAGGCAAAGTTGTTATTGTCGGATGCGGTGTGAACGCCTTATCCGACCGACACACAGCACTGAACTCGTAGGCCTGATAAGACGCGGCAGCGTCGCATCAGGCAATGCTGTTATTGTAGGATGCGGCGTGAACGCTTTATCCGACCTACACAGCACTGAACTCGCAGGCCTGATAAGACGCGGCTGCGTCGCATCAGGCAACGCTGTTATTGTCGGATGCGGCGTGAACGCCTTATCCGACCGACACACAGCACTGAACTTGTAGGCCTGATAAGACGTGGCAGCGTCGCATCAGGCAATGCTGTGTATTACCAGATGCATATTTAAATCCACCACAAGAAGCCCCATATATGAAAAACGCGACGTTCTACCTTCTGGACAATGACTCCACCGTCGATGGCTTAAGCGCCGTTGAGCAGTTGGTGTGTGAAATTGCCGCAGAACGTTGGCGCAGTGGTAAGCGCGTGCTCATCGCCTGTGAAGATGAAAAGCAGGCTTACCGGCTGGATGAAGCCCTGTGGGCACGTCCGGCAGAAAGCTTTGTTCCGCATAATTTAGCGGGAGAAGGACCGCGCGGCGGTGCGCCGGTGGAGATCGCCTGGCCGCAAAAACGCAGCAGCAGCCCGCGCGATATATTGATTAGTCTGCGAACAAGCTTTGCAGATTTTGCCACCGCTTTCACAGAAGTGGTAGACTTCGTCCCTTATGAAGATTCTCTGAAACAACTGGCGCGCGAACGCTATAAAGCCTACCGCGTGGCTGGTTTCAACCTGAATACGGCAACCTGGAAATAATGGAAAAGACATATAACCCACAAGATATCGAACAGCCGCTTTACGAGCACTGGGAAAAGCAGGGCTACTTTAAGCCTAATGGCGATGAAAGCCAGGAAAGTTTCTGCATCATGATCCCGCCGCCGAACGTCACCGGCAGTTTGCATATGGGTCACGCCTTCCAGCAAACCATCATGGATACCATGATCCGCTATCAGCGCATGCAGGGCAAAAACACCCTGTGGCAGGTCGGTACTGACCACGCCGGGATCGCTACCCAGATGGTCGTTGAGCGCAAGATTGCCGCAGAAGAAGGTAAAACCCGTCACGATTACGGCCGCGAAGCTTTCATCGACAAAATCTGGGAATGGAAAGCGGAATCCGGCGGCACCATTACCCGTCAGATGCGCCGTCTCGGCAACTCCGTCGACTGGGAGCGTGAACGCTTCACCATGGACGAAGGCTTGTCCAATGCGGTGAAAGAAGTTTTCGTCCGTCTGTATAAAGAAGACCTGATTTACCGTGGCAAACGCCTGGTAAACTGGGACCCGAAACTGCGTACCGCTATCTCTGACCTGGAAGTAGAAAACCGCGAATCGAAAGGTTCGATGTGGCACATCCGCTATCCGCTGGCTGATGGCGCGAAAACCGCAGACGGTAAAGATTATCTGGTGGTTGCGACTACCCGTCCGGAAACCTTGCTGGGCGACACCGGCGTGGCCGTTAACCCGGAAGACCCGCGTTACAAAGATCTGATTGGCAAATATGTCATTCTGCCGCTGGTTAACCGTCGTATTCCGATCGTGGGCGACGAACACGCCGATATGGAAAAAGGCACCGGCTGCGTGAAGATCACTCCGGCGCACGACTTTAACGACTATGAAGTCGGTAAACGTCACGCCCTGCCGATGATCAACATCCTGACCTTTGACGGTGATATCCGTGAAAGCGCTCAAGTGTTCGATACCAAAGGTAACGAATCTGATGTTTATTCCAGCGAGATCCCGGCAGAGTTCCAGAAACTGGAGCGTTTTGCTGCGCGTAAAGCCATCGTTGCTGCGGTTGACGCGCTTGGCCTGCTGGAAGAAATTAAACCGCACGACCTGACCGTTCCTTACGGCGACCGTGGCGGCGTAGTTATCGAACCGATGCTGACCGACCAGTGGTACGTGCGTGCCGATGTACTGGCGAAACCGGCGGTTGAAGCGGTTGAGAACGGCGACATTCAGTTCGTACCGAAGCAGTACGAAAACATGTACTTCTCCTGGATGCGCGATATTCAGGACTGGTGTATCTCTCGTCAGCTGTGGTGGGGTCACCGTATCCCTGCATGGTATGACGAAGCGGGTAACGTTTATGTTGGCCGCAACGAAGACGAAGTGCGTAAAGAAAATAACCTCGGTGCTGATGTTGCCCTGCGTCAGGACGAAGACGTTCTCGACACCTGGTTCTCTTCTGCACTGTGGACATTCTCTACCCTTGGCTGGCCGGAAAACACCGACGCCCTGCGTCAGTTCCACCCAACCAGCGTAATGGTGTCTGGTTTCGACATCATCTTCTTCTGGATTGCCCGCATGATCATGATGACCATGCACTTCATCAAAGATGAAAATGGCAAACCGCAGGTGCCGTTCCACACCGTTTACATGACCGGTCTGATTCGTGATGACGAAGGCCAGAAGATGTCTAAATCCAAGGGTAACGTTATCGACCCGCTGGATATGGTTGACGGTATTTCGCTGCCAGAACTGCTGGAAAAACGTACCGGCAATATGATGCAGCCACAGCTGGCGGATAAAATCCGTAAGCGCACCGAGAAGCAGTTCCCGAACGGCATTGAGCCGCACGGTACTGACGCGCTGCGCTTCACCCTGGCGGCGCTGGCTTCTACCGGTCGTGACATCAACTGGGATATGAAGCGTCTGGAAGGCTACCGTAACTTCTGTAACAAGCTGTGGAACGCCAGCCGCTTTGTGCTGATGAACACGGAAGGTCAGGATTGCGGCTTCAACGGCGGCGAAATGACGCTGTCACTGGCGGACCGCTGGATTCTGGCGGAGTTCAACCAGACCATCAAAGCGTACCGCGAAGCGCTGGACAGCTTCCGCTTCGATATCGCCGCAGGCATTCTGTATGAATTCACCTGGAACCAGTTCTGCGACTGGTATCTGGAGCTGACCAAGCCGGTAATGAACGGTGGCACCGAAGCCGAACTGCGCGGTACTCGCCATACGCTGGTGACCGTGCTGGAAGGTCTGCTGCGCCTCGCGCATCCGATCATTCCGTTCATCACCGAAACCATCTGGCAGCGTGTGAAAGTACTTTGCGGCATCACTGCCGACACCATCATGCTGCAGCCGTTCCCGCAGTACGATGCGTCTCAGGTCGATGAAGCGGCGCTGGCCGACACCGAGTGGCTGAAGCAGGCGATCGTTGCTGTACGTAATATCCGCGCGGAAATGAACATCGCGCCGGGCAAACCGCTGGAGCTGCTGCTGCGTGGTTGCAGTGCAGATGCAGAACGTCGCGTGAACGAAAACCGTGGCTTCCTGCAAACGCTGGCGCGTCTGGAAAGCATCACCGTACTGCCTGCGGATGACAAAGGCCCGGTTTCCGTTACTAAGATCGTCGACGGTGCAGAGCTGCTGATCCCGATGGCGGGCCTCATTAACAAAGAAGATGAGCTGGCGCGTCTGGCAAAAGAAGTGGCAAAGATTGAAGGTGAAATCAGCCGCATCGAGAACAAGCTGGCGAACGAAGGCTTTGTAGCGCGCGCACCGGAAGCGGTCATCGCGAAAGAGCGTGAAAAGCTGGAAGGTTATGCGGAAGCGAAAGCGAAGCTGATTGAACAGCAGGCAGTTATCGCCGCGCTGTAATCAACACTGTGAAGAAAACGAAGGCCGGAGCATGCTCCGGCCTTTTTATTTAGATAAACGGAACATACGGCATAATACCGCGAGATATCCACATTAACGGACCGCTATCCTGCGGTTTGTCATCATTGGTTAACTCCAGCGAATCAAGGTCGCCCTGGACATGGGTATTGTTAGCAACCCAGCTAACCATCCACATTTTCAGCCAGGGATAAGCCAGACCACAGGTAATTGAGGACCCCATTAATACCGCCAACATGCGCAAAAGCATACCGATCGCGGTAACAGATGAATGAAAACGAATAGTGCCATTTGCCAGTGTCAGATTATTCAAAAACAGATTGCGTAACGTGACATAGAGATAACTGGCAAAAACAAGAATCGCGACAAAATACAGGAAATAAGAAGCCGTAATCTGCGGGTAATATTGCAATACTAGCTCCCTGCCCGCATCAGACCTACCCAACATGGTCATCATCATTAACTGCTGAAATACTGGCGCAATCATAATACCAATCACAATGATGAAAGGAACCATGGTTAATATTGCGAGCATACAGCCTTTAATGCATTCTTTTACGTTGACCTTAATGGAAAATTGATGGACACCAAAAGTCGCGTTATTACCCAGTAATGGCATCCACTTGCTATAGGTAATACCATTGATAACACCCAGTCCGATGACGGAAAGCAAACTTAAGACCACTAAGTTAAAGATTAACCCACCTATCGATGTCGTCACTTGCGCAATAAGGTGCAGTGCGAGCCAAAAAGCTAACGCCAACAGAACAGGCAGACCTAACATAACCCACCATGCACGAAGCATTGAGCAGTTAAAGCCAAAGCGAATGTCATTCAGCGAGGTCATGTTCGCCTGATACTGCAGACTCTTCACTGCCATGCAAGGAATACCGCAGATAAAGAGAGCAAACAGGAATAAACCGAGCGCAAAGTGTTGGCCTGCAAAACAAGAAATACTGAGAAGATAAACCGCCACAATAAGTAACATGCTAACAAAAATGGCACCACCTGTTCCCTTATAACTAAATGGTTGCCCCTTGAGTGTCACATGTTGATAAATATAACGACGGCATTTTATCAATGCCCACGGCCCATATATCCCCAGAGTAATAATTGTCAGTAAAAAATTCACAAGACAAATAAGAAAATACTCACTACCCTTGCCTGTAAAAACAAATGCGTGACGAGGATTATCTTTCCCGACGTTTACACCATTCATGAACTATATCCCTAAAATAAATTCCATTCATATAGATAATAATTCCAGTCAATTGATACTGGACCACCTAGAATACGCTTTATCTAAGCGATATATGCTTAATATTTTCTGATTTATCTTCTTCTTGCACCACATAAGCGAGGGTGGTATTAAAGGGAGCTATAAATCATACATTTGAAATTGAGCTATGCTATGAATGTTGTCGTTTCGCCCGCGCTCCGTTTGCGCAAACTTACCGCCGCCGATAATCCCGCCATCGCCAGCGTCATCCGCCAGGTGTCCGCAGAGTACGGTCTTACCGCTGATAAAGGCTATACCGTCGCCGATCCCAATCTCGACGAATTGTATCAAGTGTATAGTCAGCCCGGTCATGCCTATTGGGTAGTTGAGCACAATGGCGAAGTGGTGGGCGGCGGCGGGATTGCGCCATTAGCAGGTAGTGAATCGGACATTTGCGAACTGCAGAAAATGTATTTTCTTCCCGCCATTCGCGGCAAAGGGCTGGCGAAAAAACTGGCCTTAATGGCGATGGAGCAGGCACGAGAAATGGGCTTCAAACGCTGCTATCTGGAAACGACCGCTTTTTTGAAAGAAGCGATTGGTTTGTATGAACATTTAGGTTTTCAACATATCGACTATGCACTTGGCTGCACGGGCCATGTTGATTGTGAAGTGCGGATGTTGCGCGAACTCTAAAAAAATGCCCGCTAGTGTGTGCTATCGGGCATTTTAATCAATTAATTAATGGCGAACACCGTCATCGTCTTCGTCGACATAATCTTCATCGTCGCCATCTTCGCCGTTAGGATCTTCAAAATAAGTCCCCCAACCGTCGTATTCAACGTCGAATTTCTCTGCCAGGTTCATCAATTGCTCAACCTGGGCATCGATCAGATCGGCATTCAACGCGCATTCGCTGACGATGTCACAGCAAATTACGATATCGCCATCTTCCACTTCCAGCTCTTCCGGATCGGTCACTTCGTAACCGAGTTTAAACGCTTCAACCGCTGCTTTTTCCAGGGTTTCCAGATCGTCTGCGGAAAGGTGATGTTCGATGGTGTACAGCGCGTCCGGATCGCTGCCATCTTCCAGTAATTCTTCAATAATCAAACGTGTTTCTTCACGCTGTTCTTCGAGTTGTTCCGGGTTTGCCATGACTTATTCCTCTTAATGTCCTGCTGATACTCTTATTGTCACACACCACTGACATTGCCTCCACCTTTGTGACAAAGTTTTATGCTTTAGGCTTGCAAATGAATATTCATACATATAAATTGAATTTTAATTCATTATGGCGTAAGCCACAGGAGGGATCTATGTCCGGGTTTTATCATAAGCATTTCCTGAAATTACTTGATTTCACGCCAGCTGAACTCAACACCTTGCTCCAGCTAGCCGCTAAACTAAAAGCAGATAAAAAAAGCGGTAAAGAAGAAGCCAGACTCACCGGTAAAAACATCGCGCTCATCTTCGAAAAAGACTCAACCCGTACCCGATGCTCTTTCGAAGTTGCCGCATATGACCAGGGCGCTCGCGTTACTTATCTCGGCCCGAGCGGCAGCCAGATTGGCCATAAAGAGTCAATTAAAGATACCGCCCGCGTGCTTGGCCGCATGTATGACGGTATTCAGTATCGCGGCTATGGTCAGGAGATTGTCGAAACACTGGCGGAATACGCTGGCGTCCCGGTATGGAATGGGCTGACCAATGAGTTCCACCCCACGCAACTGCTGGCAGATCTGCTGACCATGCAAGAACATTTACCGGGTAAAGCGTTTAATGAGATGACGCTGGTCTACGCCGGAGATGCCCGCAATAACATGGGGAACTCGATGCTGGAAGCGGCCGCGCTGACCGGTCTGGATTTGCGTCTGGTGGCGCCACAGGCATGCTGGCCAGAATCTTCGCTGGTTACGGAATGCCGCGCCCTGGCACAACAAAATGGCGGGAATATTACCCTGACAGAAGATGTCGCGACTGGCGTTAAAGGTGCTGACTTTATCTATACCGATGTGTGGGTATCAATGGGTGAAGCAAAAGAGAAATGGGCTGAACGGATTGCATTGCTGCGTGATTATCAGGTGAATAGCAAGATGATGCAGTTAACTGGTAACCCGGAGGTCAAATTCCTCCACTGCCTGCCCGCGTTTCATGATGACCAAACAACGCTTGGCAAAAAGATGGCTGAAGAATTTGGCCTACATGGTGGGATGGAAGTAACGGACGAGGTTTTCGAATCTCCCGCCAGCATTGTTTTTGATCAGGCGGAAAACCGTATGCATACTATCAAAGCGGTAATGGTCGCGACGCTTGCCAAATAATTTCAGTACCGGAGGCGGCTTCACGTCGCCACCGGCAGGTACTCGCTTAAGCCATCAGCATCTTAACAACCGCTTTGCGAACCTGAGCAGGCTCACCCACTGCGCACAGCGGTTTGTGCACTTCACCCGGATAAAACACAACAAAATCGCCTTCATTAAGGATAACTGTTTTCTCTTCAATACCTTCAGGCAAAAAGGCGATGTCTTTATCAGCTAACCAGTCAGTATCCGGCGTACCCGCAGGTTGTGTGCTAAAAGTCATTCCTTCCTGCCCTTTTAACACAATCTGGATGTCGAGATAGCGGGCATGATACTCCGCGCGACGCGCTTCATACGGCTCAGTCATATCTTCAGAGATAAGATAAAACAGACGGTTGCCTTCGATATCGTGCTTACCTTTTGGCGTTTCTGCCGTAACGTGCATTTTGATATGTTCAATGGCCTGGCGTAACTCTTCTGGCAACCACGGCTGGAGATTATGAATATTTCCGATGATCATCTTTTTCATTCCTCAATTAAAACAATGTTTCATTTCTCTCGTTATACGTAATTCCTTACTGCCATACCAGCATTTTTTGCTGTCCGATTGCGCCAAAGCATGTTTTTCTGCCCGCTTGCCACAAAAAAAATATTGTTAAAAACTCAATTTTAAAGCATATAAATTCACTACAATCGTTTACCTGGGTAATTTTTTGCATTGATTGCTTGATCCCACTTTCTGGCTGAGTATAATGCCGGACAATTTGCCGGGAGGATGTATGGTTCAGTGTGTTCGACATTTTGTCTTACCGCGTCTGAAAAAAGACGCTGGCCTGCCGTTTTTCTTCCCGTTGTTCACCTATTCCCAGCCCCTCAATCGAGGGGCTTTTTTTTGCCCTGGCGTCAGGAGATAAAAGATGGCTAATCCGCTATATCAAAAACATATCATTTCCATAAACGACCTTAGTCGCGATGACCTTAATCTGGTGCTGGCGACAGCGGCGAAACTGAAAGCGAACCCGCAACCAGAACTGTTGAAACATAAAGTGATTGCCAGTTGCTTCTTCGAAGCATCAACCCGCACCCGCCTCTCTTTCGAAACCTCGATGCACCGCCTGGGCGCTAGTGTGGTGGGATTCTCTGACAGCGCAAACACCTCACTGGGAAAAAAAGGGGAAACGCTGGCTGATACCATCTCGGTTATCAGCACTTACGTCGATGCGATTGTGATGCGCCATCCACAGGAAGGTGCGGCACGCCTGGCAACCGAATTTTCCGGCAATGTACCGGTACTGAATGCCGGTGATGGCTCCAACCAACATCCGACGCAAACCTTGCTGGATCTGTTCACCATTCAGGAAACCCAGGGACGTCTCGACAATCTTCGCGTCGCAATGGTCGGCGACCTGAAATATGGTCGCACCGTTCACTCCCTGACCCAGGCGCTGGCGAAGTTCGACGGCAACCGTTTTTACTTCATCGCGCCGGACGCGCTGGCAATGCCGCAATACATTCTGGATATGCTCGATGAAAAAGGTATCGCCTGGAGTCTGCATAGTTCCATTGAAGAAGTGATGGCGGAAGTGGACATTCTGTATATGACTCGCGTGCAAAAAGAGCGTCTGGACCCGTCCGAATACGCCAACGTAAAAGCACAGTTTGTCCTGCGCGCCAGCGATCTCCACAACGCCAAAGCCAATATGAAAGTGCTGCATCCGCTGCCGCGTATTGATGAAATTGCGACGGATGTCGATAACACGCCGCACGCCTGGTACTTCCAGCAAGCAGGCAATGGGATTTTCGCTCGCCAAGCGTTACTGGCACTGGTTCTGAATCGCGATCTGGTACTGTAAGGGGAAATAGAGATGACACACGATAATAAATTGCAAGTTGAAGCTATTAAACGCGGCACGGTAATTGACCATATCCCCGCCCAGATCGGATTTAAGCTGTTGAGCTTGTTCAAGTTAACCGAAACCGATCAGCGCATCACCATCGGTCTGAACCTACCTTCCGGCGAGATGGGCCGCAAGGATCTGATCAAAATCGAAAATACCTTTTTAAGTGAAGATCAAGTAGACCAACTGGCACTGTATGCGCCGCAAGCCACGGTAAACCGTATCGACAACTATGAAGTGGTCGGCAAATCACGCCCCAGCCTGCCGGAACGTATTGATAATGTGCTGGTCTGCCCGAACAGCAACTGTATCAGCCATGCAGAACCGGTTTCTTCCAGCTTTGCCGTGAGAAAACGCGCCAATGATATTGCGCTCAAATGCAAATATTGTGAAAAAGAGTTTTCGCATAATGTGGTGCTGGCCAATTAATTGCGGTTGGTAATAAATGTCAGGCTCCCTATAATGAGCCAGACTTTTTACCGCTGTAATAAAGGAGAAATCATGAGCAAAACTATCGCGACGGAAAATGCACCCGCAGCTATCGGTCCGTATGTTCAGGGCGTTGATCTGGGCAGTATGATCATCACTTCCGGTCAGATCCCGGTAAACCCGAAAACTGGCGAAGTACCGGCAGACGTCGCTGCACAGGCGCGTCAGTCGCTGGATAACGTAAAAGCGATCGTGGAAGCGGCAGGTCTGAAAGTGGGCGATATCGTTAAAACCACCGTGTTTGTGAAAGATTTGAACGATTTCGCAACCGTAAACGCCACTTACGAAGCGTTCTTCACCGAGCACAATGCCACCTTCCCGGCACGTTCTTGCGTTGAAGTTGCACGTCTGCCGAAAGACGTGAAGATTGAGATCGAAGCGATCGCTGTTCGTCGCTAATCTTGATGGAAATCCGGGCTATCATGCCCGGATTAAGTCTGATGACAAAAGCAAAATCGCCTGATGCGCTACGCTTATCAGGCCTACGTGATTCCTGCAATTAATTGAATTTGTAGGCCGGATAAGGCGTTTACGCCGCATCCGGCATGAACTAAGCTCACTTTGTCTGCAATCTGAATCCGGGCCACCATGCCCAGTTAATTCTTTACTGCCAGCCGTAACGACGACTATAAATCCCTTTAACCAACTGCGTTAACACCATATACCCTGCCAGAATCGCAATCAGCCACGGGAAGTAACTTAACGGCAGTGCCTGCAGTTGCAGATAACCAGCCAGCGGTGAAAACGGCAACGCGATCCCCACGACTATCACGATCGCGGTCATCGCCATCAATGGCCACGACGCACAACTCTGAATAAACGGCACACGGCGGGTGCGGATCATATGCACAACCAGCGTTTGCGACAGTAATCCCACCACAAACCAGCCCGACTGGAACAGCGTTTGCGTTTCCGGCGTATTGGCATGAAATACCCACCACATCAGGCAAAACGTCAGAATATCGAAGATCGAGCTGATCGGTCCGAAGAAGATCATAAAGCGCCCCAAATCCGCCGGATTCCAACGCTGCGGCTTTTGAATTTGCTCGTCATCAACGTTATCAAACGGAATCGCCACCTGTGACACATCGTACAGCAGGTTTTGAATAAGCAAGTGTAACGGCAACATCGGCAGGAAGGGCAAGAAAGCACTCGCCACCAGCACGCTGAACACATTACCGAAGTTCGAACTCGCCGTCATTTTGATGTATTTCAACATGTTGGCAAAAGTTCGGCGTCCTTCAATAACCCCCTCTTCCAGTACCATCAGGCTTTTTTCCAGCAGAATGATATCAGCCGCTTCACGGGCAATATCTACCGCACCGTCCACAGAAATGCCGATATCCGCAGCGCGTAAGGCGGGCGCATCATTAATACCATCGCCCATAAAGCCAACCACATGCCCTTCGCGCTTTAGCAAGGTCACGATGCGTTCTTTATGCATCGGCGTCAGGCGGGCAAACAGTGTGGTACGTTGCGCCAAGCTTGACAGTTCATCGTCATTTAGCGTTTCAATATCACTACCAATTACCACCTCTCCCGCATCTAGTCCCACTTCATGGCACACTTTCGCCGCCACTAACTCACTGTCGCCAGTAAGGATTTTGACGGTAATTCCACTCGCTTTTAATGCCTTCAGTGCCGGAGCGGTTGTCTCTTTTGGCGGATCAAGGAAAGCAATATATCCTTCGAGGATCAGGTCGGATTCATCCGCCCGCTGATAATCCCCTTCACGCGCGGGCAGATATTTCGTCGCCACCGCCACCACACGCAACCCCTGACGATTAAGCGTATTTGTAACCCGCTTAATCTTACGCAGCATGGTGTCATCGAGCGGAACAATCGCGCCATTGTGACGCACCTGCGAACATACATTAAGGATTTCCTGCAATGCGCCTTTGCACACCAGTTGATGGTGTTCGGCATTTTCTGCCACTACCACCGACATCCGGCGACGCTCGAAATCAAAAGGAATTTCATCCACTTTCTGCCAACGACTGGCCAGCGAGCGCGCTGACTTTTCATCTATACCTTCCAGCACCGCCGTATCAAGTAGGTTTTTAAGTCCGGTCTGGTAATGACTGTTCAACCACGCGCTATGCAGCACGCGCTCACTGGTTTTACCGGAGATATCGGTATGATTCTCCAGCACAATTTTATCTTGCGTCAGGGTGCCTGTTTTATCAGTGCACAGAATATCCATTGCACCAAAGTTCTGAATCGCGTCCAGATGTTTGACAATCACTTTCTGTTTCGACAGTTTTACTGCTCCACGCGCCAGCGTCGAGGTGACAATCATCGGCAACATTTCCGGCGTTAAGCCTACTGCTACCGAAAGCGCGAAAAGTGCCGCTTCCCACCAGTCGCCTTTGGTGTACCCGTTGATCAACAGCACCACAGGCGCCATCACCAGCATAAAGCGAATCAGCAGCATACTGACGCGGCTGATCCCTTGCTGAAAAGCATTCGGCTCGCTTTCCTGCTCGCTGACACGCCCCGCCAGTTGACCAAACCAAGTGTTGGCACCTGTGGCAATCACCATTGCTTGTGCCGTACCGCTCACCACGGTGGTGCCCATAAAACACAGGGTATCGCACTCCAGCGGATTGCTGTGCTCTGGCTGGCGAGTGGTTGCGGCTTTTTCCACGGGCAGAGACTCACCGGTTAACGATGCCTGGGCGACGAACAGATCCCGCGCCTGCAAAATACGTAAATCTGCCGGGATCATATCTCCCGCCGCCAGTTTAATAATATCGCCAGGCACCAGCTGATCGATCGGGATCTCCAGCCAGCCATTTTCGCCTTTATCGTTAATTACGCGCAGCACCGTCGCAGTATTACTGACCATCGCTTTCAGGGCATCTGCTGCTTTGGTGGAGCGCGCTTCCTGAATAAAGTTCAGCAACGTAGAAATAGCTACCATTAACGCAATAACGCCCGCGGCAAATAAATCTTCCGTGGCGTAAGAAATGCCGCCGAGGATCGTGAGCAAAATATTAAAGGGGTTGCGATAACAGACCCACAAATGTACCCACCACGGCGACGGTTGTTGCGCGGGTAGTTTATTTTCACCGTGTTGTTCGCAGGCTAATTCCACTTCCGCCTGATTTAACCCTTCTGGATGCGTGCCGAAGGTTTTCCATAATTCCTTTTCTGGCATCACCGCCATTTTCAGGCAATGCGCGCTTAAGGAAGGCGGGATCGGAATATTCGCTGTCTGTTGCGCACCAGGCAACGGATCGCGATGGACCAGACGAGAAGGTAAATGGCGAATGAGCCGGGTAAAAATTTCTTTAAACATAGGAAGTCCCTCCGCACCCTGTAAGCATGGTGCAGAAAATATCTTCAGGCGTCGCAAAGCCTTACCTGAAGGTAATAAACATGAGCTGGGACGTTAAAACGTCACGGCCTTACACATCCGGTAATGCCGTGAAAAGACGGGCTTACCGGAAAAGTTTTAATCTCCGTCGAGGGAGAGGCGTGGGATCAGGTTCCATATAACCTCCGGTAAGTGAAAAAAGCGCCGCAAATAATAAGGAGAATCCAATAATATTCGTAGCATTTATGCCGATATAATATCTGCAAGCAACTAAACCAACGATAAACCAGACTTTACCCATTGCTGAATGCGTGGGTAAAGTTAGGCTCAAATAATTAAACGCAAATTACGGGACAACAGGATGCAAAATCGGCTGACCATCAAAGACATTGCTCGTTTAAGCGGCGTGGGGAAATCCACGGTTTCCCGAGTGCTGAATAACGAAAGTGGCGTGAGTCAGCACACGCGCGAGCGCGTGGAAGCAGTGATGAATCAGCATAGATTTTCCCCTTCCCGATCCGCGCGTGCTATGCGTGGGCAAAGCGATAAAGTGGTTGCTATTATCGTCACCCGTCTGGATTCGTTATCAGAAAATCTCGCCGTTCAGACGATGCTGCCGGCATTCTATGAACAGGGTTACGATCCGATCATGATGGAAAGCCAGTTTTCGCCACAGCTGGTTACTGAACATTTAGGCGTTCTGAAACGTCGCAATATTGACGGAGTGGTGCTGTTCGGTTTTACCGGCATAACGGAAGAAATGTTAGCTCACTGGCAATCATCTCTGGTACTGCTGGCGCATGACGCAAAAGGTTTTGCTTCGGTCTGTTATGACGACGAAGGGGCGATTAAGATTCTGATGCAATGCCTCTACGATCGGGGGCATCGCAATATCAGTTATCTTGGCGTACCACACAGCGACATTACCACTGGTAAGCGGCGTCATGAGGCTTATCTGGCATTTTGCAAAGCACATAAACTACATCCCGTCGCCGCCCTGCCCGGCCTGGCCATGAAGCAAGGTTACGAGAACGTGGCAAAAGTGATTACGCCAGAAACCACTGCGTTGCTGTGCGCAACCGACACGCTGGCGCTCGGGGCATGTAAGTACCTGCAAGAGCAACACATCGACACACTGCAACTGGCGAGCGTCGGTAATACGCCGTTAATGAAGTTTCTCCATCCGGAGATCGTCACCGTTGATCCAGGCTACGCCGAAGCCGGACGTCAGGCTGCCAGCCAGTTGATCGAACAGGTAACCGGACGCAGCGAACCTCAACAAATCGTCATCCCAGCAGCCCTTTCCTGAGAGTTACCTTCTACCAGATTTATCCAAAGAGTGTTCAGAACACTACTGGCAGCTTCTGATGTATAGCTTTGAAGAAACCTCACCACAACTCTGTGCCACGACATTACGGTCTTTTGAGGCTGTCTGGTGGTTTCAGAGATAATCCCTCTCCAGACCATGCTAAAGCGAGTATTTCCGGGGACTTACCGGGTAGTATATTGTTTTTGTTGATTTTATAACCAGAAAATCATCAAAAAATTTACACATCGCTCTAGCGCCCGCCATCCGTACTCTCTGCTTTTTACTTTGAGCTAAATCAAAAAAAACGCAAACATCCTTAATGCAAAGCACTATATATAGACTTTAAAATGCATCTAAACCCAATATGTTGTATCCATCGTCTAAACTTGCAACAAGATACACATCAACGAAGCCGACACAATTGTGGATAAAGCGAATTGGGATTGCAGTAAATCCCCGTAACAAGAGCTGAATAAACCGGGGCGCACTTCCCAACTTTCTGTGGATAACCTGTTCTTAAAAATATGGAGCGATCATGACACCGCATGTGATGAAACGAGACGGCTGCAAAGTGCCGTTTAAATCAGAGCGCATCAAAGAAGCTATTCTGCGTGCAGCTAAAGCAGCGGAAGTCGATGATGCAGATTATTGTGCCACTGTTGCCGCTATCGTCAGCGAGCAAATGCAGGGGCGTAACCAGGTAGATATCAACGAAATCCAGACCGCTGTTGAAAACCAACTGATGTCTGGCCCGTACAAACAACTGGCCCGTGCATATATTGAGTACCGTCACGATCGCGACATTGAACGTGAAAAACGCGGTCGTCTGAACCAGGAGATCCGTGGTCTGGTCGAGCAGACTAATTCCTCGCTGCTCAATGAAAACGCGAATAAAGACAGTAAAGTCATTCCGACCCAGCGTGACCTGCTGGCCGGGATTGTTGCTAAACACTATGCACGTCAGCACCTGCTGCCGCGTGACGTGGTGCAGGCGCATGAACGTGGTGATATCCACTACCACGATCTCGATTACTCGCCGTTCTTCCCAATGTTCAACTGCATGTTGATCGACCTGAAAGGCATGCTGACGCAAGGCTTTAAGATGGGGAATGCCGAGATTGAACCGCCGAAGTCGATCTCTACAGCTACCGCAGTAACTGCGCAAATTATTGCTCAGGTCGCCAGCCATATTTATGGTGGCACCACCATTAACCGTATCGACGAAGTTCTGGCGCCGTTTGTCACCGCCAGCTACAACAAACACCGTAA
The DNA here is from genome assembly GCF_004212315.1 of Escherichia sp. E10V5. Taxonomy (NCBI): domain Bacteria; kingdom Pseudomonadati; phylum Pseudomonadota; class Gammaproteobacteria; order Enterobacterales; family Enterobacteriaceae; genus Escherichia; species Escherichia sp. E10V5. The sequence continues at coordinate 245,572 of NZ_RHJM01000003.1, read as the reverse complement.
AACCGCGGAAGAGTGGAGCATTCCTGACGTCGAAGGTTACGCTAACTCTCGTACCATCAAAGAGTGCTACGACGCATTCCAGTCGCTGGAATATGAAGTAAATACCCTGCACACCGCCAACGGTCAGACGCCGTTTGTGACCTTTGGCTTTGGTCTGGGTACCAGCTGGGAATCGCGCCTGATTCAGGAATCTATCCTGCGTAACCGTATCGCGGGCCTGGGTAAAAACCGTAAAACCGCCGTGTTCCCGAAACTGGTGTTCGCAATTCGCGATGGTCTGAACCATAAAGTGGGCGATCCGAACTACGACATCAAACAACTGGCGCTGGAGTGCGCGAGCAAGCGCATGTATCCGGATATCCTGAACTACGATCAGGTAGTGAAAGTCACCGGTTCGTTTAAAACCCCGATGGGCTGCCGCAGCTTCCTCGGCGTGTGGGAAGACGAAAACGGTGAGCAGATCCACGATGGTCGTAACAACCTCGGCGTGATCAGCCTGAACCTGCCGCGTATTGCTCTGGAAGCAAAAGGCGATGAAGCCACCTTCTGGAAGCTGCTGGATGAACGTCTGGTGCTGGCACGTAAGGCGCTGATGACCCGTATCGCTCGTCTGGAAGGCGTGAAAGCGCGCGTAGCCCCGATCCTCTATATGGAAGGTGCTTGTGGCGTGCGTCTGAATGCAGACGACGACGTGTCTGAAATCTTCAAAAACGGTCGAGCGTCTATCTCGCTGGGTTACATCGGTATCCACGAAACCATTAACGCGCTGTTCGGCGGCGAGCATGTTTACGACAACGAGCAGCTGCGTGCGAAAGGTATTGCGATTGTTGAACGTCTGCGTCAGGCGGTGGATCAGTGGAAAGAAGAAACCGGCTACGGTTTCAGCCTCTACAGTACGCCGAGTGAGAACCTGTGCGACCGCTTCTGCCGTCTCGATACCGCTGAGTTTGGCGTGGTGCCGGGCGTGACCGATAAAGGTTACTACACCAACAGTTTCCACCTCGATGTGGAGAAGAAGGTGAACCCGTACGACAAGATCGACTTTGAAGCGCCTTACCCGCCGCTGGCGAACGGTGGTTTCATTTGCTACGGCGAGTATCCAAACATTCAGCACAACCTGAAGGCGCTGGAAGATGTCTGGGATTACAGCTATCAGCATGTGCCGTATTACGGCACCAACACGCCGATCGATGAATGCTACGAATGTGGCTTTACCGGCGAGTTTGAGTGCACCAGCAAAGGCTTCACTTGTCCGAAATGTGGTAACCATGACACCTCCCGTGTGTCGGTAACTCGCCGCGTGTGCGGATATTTAGGTAGTCCGGATGCGCGTCCGTTTAACGCCGGCAAGCAGGAAGAAGTTAAGCGCCGCGTTAAACATTTGGGAAATGGGCAGATCGGTTGATCTCCACGCTGCGTTAAGCAAATGCCGGATGTGATGTGAAAGCGTCGCATCCGGCGTTGATTGCAGGATGTGGCGTAAACCGCCTTATCCGGCCTACACGCGGACTGATAAGCCAGGCGAAATATGAACTTCCATCAATACTATCCTGTCGACATCGTCAACGGCCCCGGCACTCGTTGCACCCTGTTTGTCTCCGGGTGTGTTCATGAATGCCCCGGTTGCTATAACAAAAGCACCTGGCGGGTAAATTCCGGTCAGCCATTTACCAAAGAAATGGAAGACCAGATCATCAACGATCTGAACGACACTCGCATCAAACGCCAGGGCATTTCCCTCTCCGGCGGCGATCCGCTGCATCCGCAAAACGTGCCGGATATTCTGAAACTGGTACAACGCATCCGTGCCGAATGCCCGGGTAAAGACATTTGGGTGTGGACAGGGTATAAACTCGACGAACTCAACGCTGCACAAATGCAGGTTGTTGATTTGATTAACGTGCTGGTTGATGGCAAGTTTATGCAGGATTTAAAAGACCCTTCCTTGATCTGGCGCGGCAGCAGCAACCAGGTGGTACACCATTTACGTTGATAAGCTCCCTGTTACCTGAGTGCAGGCAACAGGGAAATAAGGAATTAACGATACTTCTTGTGATATGAATTGCGGGTCGTTTTCAGTTGCTCTGCGGCGGCCTGCGCTTCTTTTACTTTACCTTCATTAGCCAGCTTCAGCGCGTCGTCAATCTGGCCAACCAGAATGTCGAAACCGTGGCGGAAGTCTTTCATTTCCGGGCTGTCTGGCGATTTTCCTTCCAGCTTCGGCGGCGTTGCTTTTTGCGCATCCAGCGCCGCGGCACGCATTTTGGTTAACGCGTCTTTGACTTGCGCCGCGTTATCCGCTTTTTCGACCACTTTTAAATTGTCGTTGAGGGTTTCCATATTGTCTTCCAGCTCAGCGGCAAACGACACCGAACTGAATACCAACGAGGAGACTGCAAGAATAGCTAACAGGCTTTTACGCATTGCTCACTTCCTTTTTTATTTACACTTCATCCTTCACACTGCCTCATCGACGGCTACGCTCATTCGCCCGAGTCACGTACTACGAGTACGCTCCCCGGCCCTCATTCACTTTCCGTCTCGATGCAGTGCGAATGATTTTGTGTAATTTTTTAGTTTATAGCGCGGCAGGTCGCGCCAGTTTTTTTACTGTCCGGCGATTTTCATCTCCGGCAACAGCACAGAACCACACTGTATATTACTGCGTGTTTCAATATCGTTACCGACGGTGACAATATTGCGCCACATATCTTTTAAATTACCTGCGATGGTGATTTCGCTAACCGGATACTGAATTTCGCCGTTTTCTACCCAGAAGCCCGCCGCACCACGGGAATAATCACCGGTAATTGCACTCACGCCCTGGCCCATCAATTCCGTCACCACCAGCCCAGTGCCCATCTCTTTGAGCATCTGCTCGAAGCTTAGACCTTGTCCGGCAATGCGCCAGTTGTGAATACCGCCCGCGTGTCCGGTGCTTTTCAGCCCCAATTTGCGCGCCGAGTAGCTGGTCAGCAGCCACTGAGTCAGGATGCCATCTTTAATAATGTCGCGACGTTCGGTGCGAACACCTTCGCTGTCGAATGGCGTAGATGCCAGCCCTTTCAGCAGATGCGGATGCTCTTCAATGGTCAGCCAGTCCGGCAGAATTTGTTTACCCAGCGAATCCAGCAGGAAGGTGGATTTACGGTAAACCGATCCACCCGCTATCGCCCCAACCAGATGCCCAAAAAGCCCGGTTGCCACTTCATTGGCAAAAATGACCGGCGCTTTCATGGTGGAGAGTTTACGCGGTGACAGACGCGATAAGGTACGGCGAGCGCAGTCGGCCCCGACCCACTCTGGCGTTTGTAGATCGCTCATCGCGCGGCCAATGGTGTAGGCATAATCACGCTCCATATCGCCATTTTCTTCGGCAATCACGCAACTGGAGAGCGAATGACGCGTTGAGCAGTAGCCTTGCAACATACCGTGGCTATTACCGAAAACTTTGACGCCGTAATGGCTGTTAAAACTGCCGCCTTCGGTGTTGGTAATGCGTTTATCCGCCTGTAATGCCGCCTGTTCAGCACGGGCCGCCAGTTCAATGGCTTCGTCTGGAGAGACTTCTGCGGGGTGGAACAAGTCAAGATCCGGCGCGTCGAAAGCCAGCAGTTCTTTATCTGCCACGCCTGCATACGGATCTGGCGAAGTGTAACGCGCAATATCCAGCGCCGCCTGTACGGTGCGTGCAATGGCCTGCGGGCTTAAATCGGTGGATGATGCGCTACCTTTGCGGTTCTGGTGATAAACGGTTATCCCCAGCGCGCCATCACTATTGAATTCGACATTCTCCACTTCACCATAGCGCGTACTAACGCTAATGCCGGTGGTCTTGCTGACGGCAACTTCCGCACCGTCCGATTTGCCTGAGGCCAACTCCAGCGCAGTCGAAACTGCTTCTTCCAGAATCTTGCGCTGCGCTTCAACTTGAGAGATTACTTTCATTGCAAGTGCCATAATGTAGAGAGTTTCTCTGAAGTCTAACAGAGAACCGTTTTTCAGTGCGCATCTTAACTGGTAACATTAGCCTCTTTTTTTAAGGAGCCTGACATGACTAAGCAGCCCGAAGACTGGCTCGACGACGTTCCCGGTGATGACATCGAAGACGAAGACGATGAAATTATCTGGGTCAGTAAAAGTGAAATTAAACGTGACGCCGAGGAGCTAAAACGCCTGGGCGCAGAAATTGTTGATCTGGGGAAAAACGCGCTGGATAAGATCCCGTTAGATGCGGATCTGCGTGCGGCTATTGAGTTAGCCCAGCGTATTAAGATGGAAGGTCGCCGCCGCCAGTTGCAGCTCATTGGTAAGATGCTGCGCCAACGCGATGTAGAGCCTATCCGTCAGGCGCTGGATAAGCTGAAAAACCGCCACAACCAGCAGGTGGTGTTGTTCCATAAACTGGAAAACCTGCGCGATCGTCTGATCGATCAAGGGGATGATGCTATCGCTGAAGTATTGAATCTGTGGCCAGATGCCGATCGTCAGCAACTGCGTGCTCTGATCCGCAACGCGAAGAAAGAGAAAGAAGGGAATAAGCCGCCGAAATCCGCACGCCAGATTTTCCAGTATCTGCGCGAGCTGGCAGAGAACGAAGGGTAATTTTCGTTGTTGATGTGAGTATGGTTTGCCGGATGCAGTGCACCGCCAGATCTGTAGGCCTGATAAGACGCGTCAAGCGTCGCATCAGGCGCTATGCTCAAATGCCGGGTGCGGCGTCAACGCCTTATCCGGCCTACAAAAGCACGTTGCCCCTGTAGGCCTGATAAAACGTCTCAGGATTACTGCACAGCTTCCGCTTTCTTCGCCAGACCATCCAGCAGTTTCTGATGGATCCCACCAAAACCGCCGTTGCTCATCACCAGAATATGGTCGCCAGGCTGAGCGGTTTTCACCACCATTTCTGCCAGCGCATCAACATCTCCACTCCAGTGCGCAGGCTGAATACATGCTTCTGCCACTTCAGCTACCTGCCACGGAATATGTGACGGTTGCAGCAGGAAGACTTCATCGGCACGACCTAATGACGGTGCCAAATCATCTTTGCAGACGCCCATCTTCATGGTGTTGGAACGCGGCTCAAGCACGGCAATAATACGCGCCGTACCGCCAACTTTGCCGCGCAGCGCCGCCAGCGTTGCCAGAATTGCCGTTGGGTGATGGGCAAAATCGTCATACACCGTCACGCCATTAGCTTCGCCACGCAGTTCCAGGCGGCGACGGGCATTGATAAACAATCCCAGCGCGTTAGCAGCATCAGCCGGTGCGATGCCAACATGACGGGCCGCAGCAATCGCCATCAAACCATTGTGCATATTATGTTCGCCCACCAGCGACCATTTCACTTCGCCCACTTTTTCGCCATCCAGCAAGACTTCCCATTCGGAAGCGTCAGTGGTCAGCTTTTTCGCCTGCCAGTGACCTTGCTCGCCCACCAGCTCCTGTTCACTCCAGCAGCCCATCGCCAGGGTTTGTTTCAGGTTGATGTCGTTTTCCGGCCAGATAATACGCCCCTGACCAGGAACAATACGCACCAGATGGTGGAATTGTTTCTGAATCGCTTTCAGGTCGTCGAAGATATCGGCGTGGTCGAACTCAAGGTTGTTGAGGATCAGCGTTCGCGGGCAGTAATGAACAAACTTAGAGCGTTTGTCGAAGAAGGCGCAGTCATACTCGTCTGCTTCGATAACAAAGAAGTCGCTTTCGCCCAGGCGTGCAGAAACGTCAAAGTTCCCCGGTACTCCACCGATCACAAAACCTGGTTTATAGCCGCACTGTTCCAGAATCCAGGTCGCCATTCCCGCGGTGGTGGTTTTACCGTGTGTACCGGCAACGGCCAGCACCCAGCGGTCGCGCAGCACAAAATCGTGCAACCACTGCGGACCTGACATATATGGAATGTTTTTTTCCAGTACCGCTTCCACACACGGATTTCCACGGGTCATGGCGTTGCCAATAATCACCAGATCCGGCTGAGGATCGAGCTGGCTGGCATCATAACCCTGAATCAGTTCAATGCCTTGCTTCTCAAGTAAGGTGCTCATCGGCGGATACACATTGGCGTCCGAACCCGTTACTTCATGGCCCAACTGGCGCGCCAGAATCGCCAGACCGCCCATAAACGTGCCACAAATTCCTAATATATGAATGCGCATACGTCACTATCCTTTTTTAATCTACCGTTCATTTTACGCATATGTCGGGCAACAGAGAAACGCATTTCAGGATAATCCGTAATTTGCTGGCGCGATTCACCTGAGCGCAACATTGAGATTATTTGTTAAGATTATTGCGGTCGCTTTACTCCATAAACATTGCAGGGAAAGTTTTATGAAAACGTTAGGTGAATTTATTGTCGAAAAGCAGCACGAGTTTTCTCATGCTACCGGTGAGCTCACTGCTTTGCTATCGGCAATAAAACTGGGCGCCAAGATTATTCATCGCGATATCAACAAAGCTGGACTGGTTGATATCCTGGGTGCCAGCGGTGCTGAGAATGTGCAGGGCGAGGTTCAACAAAAACTCGACTTGTTCGCTAATGAAAAACTGAAAGCCGCACTGAAAGCACGCGATATTGTTGCGGGCATTGCATCCGAAGAAGAAGATGAGATTGTCGTCTTTGAAGGTTGTGAACACGCAAAATACGTTGTGCTGATGGATCCGCTGGATGGCTCGTCCAACATCGATGTTAACGTCTCTGTCGGTACCATTTTCTCCATTTACCGCCGCGTTACACCGGTCGGCACGCCGGTAACGGAAGAAGATTTCCTCCAGCCTGGTAACAAACAGGTTGCTGCAGGTTACGTGGTATACGGCTCCTCTACCATGCTGGTTTACACCACCGGATGCGGTGTTCACGCCTTTACTTACGATCCTTCGCTCGGCGTTTTCTGCCTGTGCCAGGAACGGATGCGCTTCCCGGAGAAAGGAAAAACCTACTCTATCAACGAAGGGAACTACATTAAGTTTCCGAACGGGGTGAAGAAGTACATTAAATTCTGCCAGGAAGAAGATAAATCTACCAACCGTCCGTATACCTCACGTTATATCGGCTCGCTGGTCGCGGATTTCCACCGTAATCTGCTGAAAGGCGGTATTTATCTCTACCCAAGCACTGCCAGCCACCCGGACGGCAAACTGCGTTTGCTGTATGAGTGCAACCCGATGGCATTCCTGGCGGAACAAGCGGGCGGTAAAGCGAGCGATGGCAAAGAGCGTATTCTGGATATCATCCCGGAAACCCTGCACCAGCGTCGTTCGTTCTTCGTCGGCAACGACCATATGGTTGAAGATGTCGAACGCTTTATCCGTGAGTTCCCGGACGCGTAATCTCCTGCGCCTCTCCACACGGAGAGGCCTTTTTATCGCTGCGCAATGTTGACTCTTGTCACTGGCGAACTCTGACGATTCTCCCACAACACCGTTAACCCACGCTGTAAGGCAATAAAAATGAATAACAAAATGCCGATGGCGATTTTCGTCCACCATGAGCTCAGCGTGCCGTCAAAGTTTATGTAAGTCTGGATCAGTCCCTGAATCGCCACACCAAATAGTGTTCCCAGCACCGTTCCCACCCCACCACTTAACAACGTACCGCCAATCACCACCGACGCGATAGCGTCCAGTTCCACACCTACGCCCGCCAGCGCATATCCGGCCTGGGTATAAATCGAGAAGACAATTCCTGCCAGCGTTGCCAGTCCGGTAGAGAGCATATAAATGCGAATAGTGGTGCTGCGAGTGGAAATCCCCATCAGGTTTGCCGACGTCGCGTTGCCGCCAATGGCGTATACCTGATTACCAAAACGGGTACGATGCGCGAGGAATATGCCGATAACCACCACCGCCAGCATCAGCAGTCCCATCGCACTTAAGCGACCGCCGCCAGGGATTTTCCACGCAAGGCTTGAGAGCGTGTCATAAACAGGATGATTTATCGGGATCGACTCTTCCGAAACGAGATAGCTGACGCCACGCAAAAAGAACATTCCCGCCAGAGTAATGATAAACGCCGGGATCTTCAGGGCGTCGATCAGAAGCCCCATAAATGCGCCGAAGGCACAGCCCATCACCAACACCAGCGGAAACGCCAGCAGCGGTGAGAGACCGAAATCGCCAATCACTTTCGCCAGAAACACGCCGGTAAAGGCGATCACCGAACCGACAGAGAGATCGATCCCACCGGAGAGGATCACAAAGGTCATGCCAACGGCAATGATCCCAAGAAAGGCGTTATCGGTCAGGATATTGCAGATCACGCGCGTGGAAGCAAAACCGGGAAACTGGGTCAGGCAGTAGAGATAGCCCAGCACAAAGACGCCGATGGTGATCATAAGCGGCAGGTTACGTTTTATCACGGCTACGCACTCCTTTAATCAGACTGATAAAGCGTTGCGACTGGACAATCAGCACGCAAAGCACCACCACCGCTTTCACCACCTGGTTCATCTCTGGCGGAAAGCCCGAAAGCAAAATTCCGGTATTCATCCCCTGAATAATCAGCGCCCCCACCACCGAAAGCAGCAGGTTAAAGCGCCCGCCCATCAGCGATCCGCCGCCAATTACCACCGCGAGAATGGCGTCCAGCTCCAGCCATAACCCAGCGTTATTGGCATCGGCACCGCGAATATCCGCCGCCACGATAATGCCCGCGATTGCCGCACACAGCCCGCTCAATACGTAGGTGAGCATGACGATGATTCGTGTGTTGACTCCGGCATTTTTTGCCGCCCGAATGTTGATGCCAACGGCTTCAATAAACATCCCCAGCGCCGTTTTGCGGGTCAACAGCCAGAAGAAGAGGAGCGTCAGCACAGCGATAATGACTGGCGTTGGCAGGAACAATAGCGATCCGCTGCCGAACCATGAGAGATCCGGCGAGTTGAACGTGACGATCTGCCCGGAGGTGATCAGTTGAGCCACACCGCGCCCGGCAACCATCAGGATCAGGGTGGCAACAAACGGCTGAATTTTGAGGATCGCCACCAGTATGCCGTTCCACAATCCAGCCAGAATTCCGGTACCCAGGGCGCTTAACAAAACAATTGGCAGGCTGAACCCCGCGACCGTCATCGCAGCCGTTGTGGCTCCGGCGATGGCCATCACCGCCCCTACGGAGAGATCAATCCCCCCCGTAGCGATCACCAGCGTCATGCCAATCGCCAGTAACGCAACCGGGGCGGCGCGATTAAGAATGTCGATAGGACTACCGAACAAACGCCCATCCTGAAGCACCACCTGCCAGAAATGCGGGGCCACCAGGCTATCGACCACCAGCACCAACAATAGCGCCACCAACTGCGGCATCCCCGTCGGCCAGCGAAAGCGCTTTTTCGACGACGCGGTGTCAGGGAGAGATTGAGGCATCACACTGTTCTCCTTACGCCGCAATGGCGTTCATGATCGCCGGAACGGAAAGCTCTGCCAGCGGGATCTCCGCCACCTGTTTGCGATCGCGCATGATAATCACCCGATCGGCATAGCCCACCAGTTCTTCCAGTTCGGAGGAGATCACCAGCAGCGCCAGACCGTCAGCGCACAGCGTTTCAATCAGGCGAATGATCTCGGCATGGGCGCCAACGTCAATGCCACGCGTTGGCTCATCGAGGATCAGAAATTGCGGACGAGTCAGCAGCCAGCGTGAGAGCAACACTTTTTGCTGATTGCCGCCGGAGAGAAATTCAATCGGTTGTTCGCTGGAAGGAGTACGAATGCCCAGCTGACGGATAAAGCGTTCGGCAATCTCTTGCTGTTCTTTACGGGAAATCGGCCGTAGCCAGCCGCGCTGGGCCTGGAGAGCGAGGATGATATTTTCCCGCACCGAGGCGGCGGCGATGATGCCATCGGTTTTCCTGTCTTCCGGGCAAAAGCCGATGCCCAGTACCGAAGCCTGATGTGGCGATCGCAGGGTTTGCTGTTTGCCTTTGATCAGCGCCGTGCCGCTATCGGCTGGTTTGATGCCGAAGATCACTTCAGCGGTTTCGGTACGTCCTGATCCCAGCAAGCCTGCCAGACCGACGATCTCGCCGGGGCGTACTTCCAGATCAAACGGCGCGATCGTTCCTTTCTTGCCGTAATCTTTAAACGCTGCAACAGGATTGTCACTAAGCAATGTTCTTCCGGCACGCTGTAGCGCATGAGTATCCAGCTCACGCCCCAGCATCATTTTCACCAGTTCGATCTGCGGTAGCTCGCGGGTTTCCCGACAGCCAACAAAACTGCCGTTGCGTAAGACGGTGATCCGATCGCTGACCTGATAGACCTGATCGAGAAAGTGAGTAACGAAGATCAGGCTGACGCCGCGATCGCGCAACTGGCGCATCAGGCCAAATAATAACTCCACTTCCTGAGTGTCGAGACTGGCGGTGGGTTCATCGAGGATTAGCACTTTGGCGGAGAGATCGATGGCCCGACAAATGGCGACGATTTGCTGCATCGCAACTGAAAAGCGGTTGAGCGGTTCACGCACGTCGAGGGAGAAACCGTAAGATGCCATCAGTTCGGTGGCGCGCTTTTCCATCTCTTTACGTCGTAGCAGGCCGAAACGCTTAGGTTCGCGACCTATGAATAGATTATCAGCGACCGACATATTGGGTAGCAGGTTAACTTCCTGATAGACAGTGCCGATGCCGAGCTGCTGTGCGTGGGCGGTGTTTTTCGGTGAAATAACCTGACCTTCCAGCCAGATGGTGCCGCGATCGGCATGGTAAACGCCGGTAAGTGCTTTGATTAACGTTGATTTACCCGCCCCGTTTTCACCGAGTAGCGCCATAATTTCACCACGGCGCAGGCTGAAATCAACGTTATCTAACGCTTTGACGCCAGGGAAAAATTTGCTTAATCCTTCGGTACGGAGGATTTCCTGGTGTTGGTCGGTCGTCATGGTTTCCCCCGAAGTAAAGCGTGCTCCCGCCAGGCCTGTAAGACGCGCCAGCGTCGCATCAGGCACCAGTGCACAACTGCCGGATGCGGCGTAAACGCCTTATCCGGCCTACGAGTCGGTATCAGGCATTAATGCCTGATACGTCTCAATACCCCATGTTTTTCTTCTTCTCTAACTCTTCTTTTGCGGTATCAGGCAGGTAAAGGGTGGACTTGGTCAGCGTCAGTTTTTCAGGCATGGTGCCGTCCTTTTTATATTTCTCCAGCGCGTCAAAGGCGGGTCCCGCCATGTTTGGCGTCAGTTCAACGCTGGCGTTCGCTTCGCCATCAATCATCGCTTTGTAGATGTCCGGCACGCCGTCGATAGAGCCTGTCAGGATATCTTTGCCCGGTTTCAGGCCCGCTTCTTTAATTGCCTGAATTGCGCCAATCACCATGTCGTCGTTATGGGCGTAAACCATGCAGATGTTTTTGCCGTTGTTTTCCGCTTTGATAAAGCTCTCCATCACTTCTTTACCTTTACTACGGGTGAAGTCACCGGACTGCGAGCGGATGATTTTAATATTTGGCGCATTCTTAATGGCTTCGGCAAAGCCTTTCTTACGGTCAATGGCGACGCTGGCCCCAACGGTGCCCTGTAACTCAACCACGTTACACGGTTTACCATTGATCTCTTTGACCAGCCAGTCACCGATCAACTTGCCTTCAAGAATGTTGTCGGCGGTGACGGTGGTCATATAGAGAGATTTGTCTTTCACGTCGATGGAACGGTCAAGCAAAAAGACCGGAATTTCGGCTTCCTTTGCTTCTTTCAAAACAGGTTCCCAACCCGTTGCAACCACCGGGGCGATAAAGATGGCATCTACCCCTTGCGCGACAAAGGAACGCACTGCTTTAATCTGGTTTTCCTGCTTTTGCTGACCATCGGCAATTTTCAGTGTGATACCGCGTTTCTCGGCCTCACTTTTCGCCACATTAGTTTCTGCTGCGCGCCAGCCGGATTCGGATCCAACCTGCGAAAATCCTACGGTTAACGGAGCTGCCAACGCCATAGACGACATGGCTGCCGAGACTGCAGAGACTACAAGTAAGCGTTTCCACATAGGGTTGTCCTCGTCGGGGTGATTATTATTGGTGAAAAGATGTTCGCGAAAAAACTATAGACAATTGGTTCTGTAACAGATTGCGTTACATCACACTTCAAAAAAGTAAATACATCGTTAATCACAAGTTTGTAATCGCTTTCATATCACTATGAAAAATGCGGCTACGGTTATGGATTTTCCAGCTCTGCGAACCGTCTTAAAACTGGCGAAAAAGGAAAATGAGAGCGAAAACAAGCGAAGACATTCGGCGCGAGTTGGCTATAATACTCGGCACTTGTTTGCCACATATTTTAAAGGAAACAGACATGAGCTTACTCAACGTCCCTGCGGGTAAAGATCTGCCGGAAGACATCTACGTTGTTATCGAAATCCCGGCTAACGCTGATCCGATCAAATACGAAATCGACAAAGAGAGCGGCGCACTGTTCGTTGACCGCTTCATGTCCACCGCGATGTTCTATCCGTGCAACTACGGCTATATCAACCACACTCTGTCTCTGGACGGTGACCCGGTTGACGTTCTGGTCCCGACTCCGTACCCGCTGCAGCCGGGTTCTGTGATCCGTTGCCGTCCGGTTGGCGTTCTGAAAATGACCGACGAAGCTGGTGAAGATGCGAAACTGGTTGCTGTTCCGCACAGCAAACTGAGCAAAGAATACGATCACATCAAAGACGTTAACGATCTGCCGGAGCTGCTGAAAGCTCAGATCGCTCACTTCTTCGAGCACTACAAAGACCTCGAAAAAGGCAAGTGGGTGAAAGTTGAAGGTTGGGAAAACGCTGAAGCCGCTAAAGCTGAAATCGTTGCTTCCTTCGAGCGCGCAAAGAATAAATAAGTTCTTAGATACTCTAAATAATTCAACTTGCAGGACAAAACGCCAGCGGCGTTTTGAACAACGCTTGCGTTGGCCCTGAAAGGGCGAGGCCTAAGGCCGAGTAACGCGACAAGTGAGTGAATCCCCTGGAGCTTACAGAAGTAAGTGACTGGGGTGAATGAACGCAGTCGCAGCACATGCAACTTGAAGTATGACGAGTATAGCGCAATAACCCTGAACGCCGGCCTTCGGTTAGTAAGGGTTTTTTTATGCCCGCAATTTATAAACTATCTACTCCACTATTATTATTTTCAGCAGTTGAAAGGCTTGAACGGTAAGAACAAGCTAAACTCGACCACCATTTTGCTGTTCATAGCCACTTGCTGGAAGTTAGCCGACCTCACTCATACTCACCGTTCAAAGCGTGCCCCCGTTTTACCCCTGCACATTTGTGAACGCCAGCAGAGTTTTTTATGCGATTGCAGATATGGAAAGCGGCTCGGAGAGAAAAGCAAAAGATGTGAAAGTTACAAAAAAATCGCGAGATACATCGCAAAAAACAACGCCACCCGAAGGTGGCGTGTTTATATTATGACTGATCCCTGTCTAACCAGTCACCGCTTTCAATCAGCGTTAATCCATCGACGGGTCGTTGATAAACGTACATCCATGCACTCCCGTACGGCGTCTGAATCAACTGGCGCGCGTATTCACCGCCCCTGGTGCGCAAGGCATCAAGTTCGGCCAGCGTGGCGTTGTCAATACGATAAACTTCACCATGTACCGTTCCGTTTCCCGGAACTGCGCCTGGATAGTGGCCCAGGCTATACAACTGGTAGTTATCGATACTGAAATCGCCCAGCAACTGGGCATTTGTCATCCAGTGGCTGTTGCCTTGTTTGTGACGTAAACTGCCGTAGACAAATATTCGCATAGCTAAAACTCGAACTGATAGAGCAAATCCAGTGCCTGATCTACACCAGACACGGCTTCCAGATATAGCTTCGGCATCAGGCGATAACGTAACGTGAGTGTTGCTATAGAGTCAAATATCCCCACGCCGTATTTCACTTGTAAGCCTGGTAATACATAGCCGCTGACCACCACCTGGGAAGAATCACCTACCCCCTCGGTGTCGAGCGCTAAATTACTTACACCAAATGTCTCGCCGATTTTACCCACAATCTGACCACTTTGCGCAACCCCCAGACCAATCAGCATCGAAGTCATCGCCGCGCTGTCGCTCTGATCGCTCTCCAGCCCTTGTCCACGCAATAAGTAAGACAATGCAGCCTGTTGTGACATCGCCGGGTCAGAGAAGATCTCCGCTTTCGGCTCATCCGCCAGCCCGGTGACACGAACACCAGCGATTACGTCATCTTCTGTAGCATCCGGGTTACGAATGGCTTCGATATTGAGATACGGTTGATCCGGTGGACCAGAGAACAGCAGCTCGCCTTTGCGCACAATCAGATCCTGGCCATATGCATGGAAGCGCCCTTCAGGGATGTTAATTTGCCCGTTCAGACCCAGACCTTGTTTGTCCTGTACGACGTTGAGATCGCCCGTCAGCCGCGCCTTCAGGCCAAAGGCATCAATGCGCACGTTATTGCCGACGTGGACAATCAGGTTGCTGTTGATCGGAATTGACGCGGTTTTCGTCTCCTCCGGTTGCAGGTTATCGTTGAGCATCACCACATCGCTTGAGACACCCACCGCACTTTCCGGCAGATCGTGCACCACAATGCGCGCCCACGGTACATCCACGCGACCATCAAGGGTAAACAGGCTTGGTGTCGCTTCGAATACGATGTCAGGCGACACATCCATCCGCACCATCGGTGGTACGGTGATCCGTACCTTACTGCCTTTCGCCGTTACCCGCGCCCGCCAGTTTTCAATCTGGCTCCAGTCAGCATCACCGTTCAGGTAGATGTCACCCTGCTGAGTCCTCACGGTCCCCGCAAGCGTCGAGCGCATACCGTTAAAATTGACCGCAAGCTGGCTCGGCTGCATATCAAATGGCATAAAGTTGCCGTCGATATCCACGCCTGTGACCTGTAGCTGACCAAACAGCTGCGGGCTTTGCACATCACCGCCCAGACGTAGGCTGGCGCTCACCATCCCCGCGGCTTTTTCACCACGCGTAAAGATGGGGTTCACCATTGCGAGGTTAAAATTGCGGATGTTGACGTTGCCGCCAAGATTCCGACGGCCTTGCGGATCGGTCACCTGCACCTGACCATCAAACTGGCCGTTATTGCTCAGACGGATGGTCCAGCCCAGCTCAGCGCGATTATTCCGCAGCTCTGCCGATAGGTTCAGCGTCTGAAACGCCACCGGTAGCTCCGCATCGTTGACGGTTTGCGTCACCTGCACGTTACGCCCCGAAAGAGTGATACTACCCTGTGGCAGCCCCTCTTTGGTGGTGTCCCAGGCAACGTCCGCTTTACCCGTGAAGATACCGCTTGCCTGAGTAGTTTCCGGCATAAACGGTTTCAGCATTGCCAGGTCGAAGCGGTTGAGATTCACAACCGCACGCCCTTCAGCCCCGGCATCAATGGTTTGCGGCACGCACAGTTCCGCATTCGGGTTAAGCCAGCAGTGTGGCCCAATGCTGATTTTTTGCTCCTGATTGCGATAGTCCAGCGCGATATCACGCGTCAGCGACCACGGTCCGACCGGCGTCTGGAAGCGCGTATTGCTAAGTGTTCCCTTCCAACGTTCTTCTTTGCGATCAAAGCTACCTGCCAGATTAAGCTGCCCGGAAACCGGCTCGCCCTGAATCCTCAGTTGTAACTCGTGCTGCTTTTCGCTGCCTTTCGCATTCAGAGTAACAAGGCTGATATTCACATCCGGCTGCGAGATTTGCTCAACGCGCACGTCGAGTTTACCCGCAATCTGATCGGTGGATTTGATGTCGCCTTCCACGCGAACCTGCGACACAGAAAGTTCCTGCCAGCGCAAGCCGCGCGCGGTGATATCCGCCAGCAACTGCGGCGCTTCCACCGTACCGCGAACTTTCACCAGCCCTTTCGCTGTACCGCCAAGTCCTGGCAGCGCGTTATCCAGCCCCGGCGCATTGATGGTGGCGTCAAGATTGAGATCTTTTACCCCCAGCTCGCCTTTCACTTCGGCACTGTTTGGCCCCAGTTCCAGATGCAGACCTGGAATCATCCACTGCATATAACTGTTGCCTTTCAGCGTTCCCTCAACGTTCACTTTGTTATGTTTGACGTTGCCGGTCAGCTTCAACTCCGGCACGTCCATCTGCCAGGTGCCGCCGTACAGGCTACCGCGCGTTTTGATCAAACCATTGAGTTTCGATGGCCAGTCCGGGAACTCTTTCGCCGTATTAATGCCGTTGAACGTCAATTCGCCGCGCCAACTAATGGCCTGCTGCCAGTCGAGCAGCGCCTTCAGCTCGGTTTTTCCTTCCAGCGCCGCAACGGTGAGTTTATCGAGATTGACCTGCTGTTCATTCCCTTTCGCATCAAGGGTAATGGTCGCTGGCGGGATCTCCTGCCCTTTCACCGCCGTACGCATAGACAGCGTGTAATCGGTCATTTTGCCGGTGAGTTTCAGTTTCAGGTCATCCGCCTGATATTGCTTCTCACCAGTGAACGGCCAGTAAAGTTGTTTGCTGTTCACTTCCACGTTGAGCGGTAATCCAGCTTCCGCCAGCCGCGTCTGGGCGCGTAAATCCATATCCACCGGGCCGGAAAGGTTAACGCCTATCTCCAGCTGTTCGCGCAGCGCGCCACCCACTTTTAGCTTCACCTTTTCACCTTTCAACGGCTCCACATTCAAAGTGCTGTTGAGGGTGATATCTACTGGCCAGTTGTTGGACAATTGTGCCGTACCGCTGGCATTGACAATCCCCTGGTTAGAGTCAATATCCAGCGCATCCAGTTTGGTATTGCCGTCGATGCTGCTCACTTTCAGCAGCATGGTGCTCACGGTGATATCCGTGTCGCCTGTCACGCGCAGTTGCTCGCCTTTAAACTCTTCAATGTTCAGGTTAAGCGGCAAATGCACGTCGGTCATTTCCGGCAATACCGGGCGAGAAAAGAGATCTTTCAGCGTTTCGCCGAGCGGCTTTTCCTCCGGCTGCGGATTTTCAATTTTCGGTTCGACCACTTCTTCCTGCGCCACGTCCGCCACTTTCGGCAAAGCAATCAACAGGCCTTTCAGCGACGTCGGTTTCAGGGTCAGGGTTTTCTCCTGCCAGTTCAGGCCGGAGGTGAAGTCCATCACCGACACCGTAGTGTCATCAATCTTGATGTTGACGTTATCCAGCGCCACGCGTGTCAGTGTGATGGGATACGGAGTGGAGAGATCCAGCGGTCCACTATCCTCCTCTTCTTCAACCTGCTCAGAAGGAGGCATTTTTTTGCTGTCGATGTTGACCTGAATATCTTTCAGCGCCAGATCGTTAACACAAACGCTGCTGTTCCACAGACAATCCAGCCCAACGGCCAGGTGCAGATTGCCCGCTTTTACCGCCACGCCTGGCTGCTCATAACGAACGTCAGACAGGGTAAGGTCGCGCCAGCCGCCAGTGACCTTGCCGATGTCCAGCCCAGGCACCCAGCGGTCCGCCGCTTTAAATACCAGATGCAGGCCGCTAGTGGTGCCAACCAGAAATGCCACCGAGCCCAGCAGTAGTAAGATGACGATAACCGCGCCGAGGCTGATTTTTTTCCATAAACTCATAATTCTGGCCCCAGACCGATGTAAAACTGTAACCCGTGCTCGTCTTTATCCGCGACCGGTACGGCGAAATCGAGCTTGATCGGCCCGACCGGCGATTCCCAGCGCACGCCAACCCCGGTGCCGGTTTTGAAGTCGCTGCGGCGGATATCACTCACCGCTTCACCGCTATCGACAAACACCGCGCCCCACCATTTTCCGGTCACGTTGTACTGGTACTCCAGTGATCCGGTAATTAGCTTTGATGCCCCTTTCAGGTCACCATTGTCATATTTCGGCGCAATAGATTTGTATTTATAGCCGCGAATACTGCGGTCGCCCCCGGCGAAGAAACGCAGATCCGGCGGTACTTTGTCGAAGTCACCGGTTTCAATCCAGCCCAACGTGCCGCGCGTAACAAAGCGATGGCGATCGTACAGTGTGCGGATCCAGACGTTCTGTGCCTGGAAAACGGAGAAATCGACATCCGATCCCCAGGCTGTGTTGGAATAGTCGATAGAGTAGCGTTGCGAGTCGCCCCAGGTCGGCATCAGGCCGCCGCGTGATCGCGTCCGGCTAATCATCACCCCTGGATAAAACAGCATTGTGGTGTTAGTAATTTCACCCTGAGTAAAGTGGTCGAGACTCCAGCGTAGGTTAATGGCGCGCTGCCAGCCGCTGGAGAGATCCCAGTAGCGAGAAGCCACCAGCGTAGTGGAATCGGATTCGGTATCGTTCAGGTCAGTGCGCTTAAAACCGCCCTGCACCAAATAATATTGTTCCAGTGGATTCTTCAGCAGCGGCATTTTATAGCTGAAGTCGAGGGTCTGTTCCGGCGCGGAAATACTGGTACTGGTGGTCAGACTGTGACCGTATGAGTTCATCCACGGCTTTTTCCACGTCGCTTTCACGCGCGGTCCCACGTCCGTAGAGTAACCGACCCCGGTTTCGATGGTGTTTTCTGTTCGCGGCGAAACCACGCCCGTCAACGGTAATACTTTCGTTTCGCGCGCTTTATCAAATTGCGGTGCCACTACCACCGAATTAAACCAGCCAGTCGCGGAAAGGCGACGGTTCAGTTCCGCCAGATCTTTTGACTCGTATTCATCGCCTTCTTTGAACTGTACCAGGTTTTGCAGGTACTCGTCGCGAATTTGCGAACCTTCAAAAGTGACATGCCCAAAGCGGTAACGTTCGCCACTGTTGTAATCAATATCCCAGTACGCTTTATGCAGGCCAAGCGCTATGCCTAACTGAGCTTTGGTAAATTCGCTATCGAAATAGCCTTTACGCAGCGCAATACTGGTTAAGGACTTTTTGAAATTTTCATAATCGCCCTGGTTTAGCACCGTACCTATAGCCGGGCGAGTATCCAGCAACTTCAAATAGTCTTTATCGGTTCGCGCACCACCGCGCAAGACAACATCGGTGCCGCCAATCAATACGGGTACACCCGGTGTAACTTTAGCAACCAGCACCTGCCGTCCTTTCTTTGGCGGTGGCTGGAGATCAAATTCAATTGTTGGCTGGTAATAGCCCAGTGCTTTTAGACCTTCCCGAATGGCATCATCAACACGTGCGCGAAAGCGCCGGTCTGGCGTCACTTCATCACTTTGAATCGTAGAAAGCTGTGCACGAACGTTTTTTTCCAGCTGTCCCGATAACCCTTCCACCTGTAGACGGACATTCGCGGCGATGGCAGAACCACTAAAGCAGAGTAAGCTTACACAGCATAACTGTCGGATATAGCGCACATTTTCTCCTGAATATCCTTTATTCCTGCCCCTGGAACTCCGTTAAACGGCTTAACAATAATCCAGCAATATGGATTAAAAAGCAGACTAAACCCAAAATATTACTTATGTTTTACTTTAGACCCATTCACGGGGGTTATTGTGTGCAAATACGTCCCTTGTTACAACCTAAACCCCTATGACCGACTTTCGGGAGAACGACACCATGAGTTTATTTGATAAAAAGCATCTGGTTTCCCCCACCGATGCCCTTCCTGGACGGAATACCCCGATGCCCGTAGCTACGCTGCATGCGGTCAACGGTCACTCAATGACAAATGTGCCTGACGGAATGGAGATCGCCATTTTTGCGATGGGCTGTTTCTGGGGCGTTGAACGCCTTTTCTGGCAACTTCCCGGTGTTTACAGTACTGCCGCAGGCTACACTGACGGTTACACGCCAAACCCGACTTATCGGGAAGTGTGTTCCGGTGAGACCGGCCACGCCGAAGCGGTGCGAGTGGTTTATGATCCGTCGGTAATCAGCTATGAACAACTGTTGCAGGTTTTCTGGGAGAACCACGATCCTGCACAAGGGATGCGTCAAGGTAATGATCACGGCACGCAGTACCGTTCCGCGATTTACCCGCTGACACCAGAACAGGATGCCGCCGCCCGCGCCAGTCTGGAACGTTTTCAGGCCGCAATGCTCACCGCCGATGACAATCGCCAGATAACCACCGAGATTGCTAACGCCACACCGTTCTATTATGCCGAAGATGACCACCAACAGTATCTACATAAAAACCCTTATGGCTATTGCGGAATTGGTGGAATAGGCGTTTGTCTGCCGCCTGAAGTGTAGTATTAAAAGGTGGCCCCAAAGTGAAATGAGACAAAAATTTAACCCTCTGGCGACTTTACAGTACCTTACGCTATACTAGCCTCTGAAAATGCCGGTTCACTCTCTTCGAATCGGCTTTCAATGTGTATTTCACACAAATTAATCAACTTCCCCTTCCGAGGATCTGACCTGAACGGTTAGATAAGATATGTTAAACAGTATTTTAGTCATACTCTGCTTGATCGCCGTAAGTGCGTTCTTCTCGATGTCCGAGATCTCGCTTGCCGCCTCACGCAAAATCAAACTTAAACTGCTGGCTGATGAAGGCAATATAAATGCCCAACGCGTTATGAATATGCAGGAAAATCCCGGCATGTTCTTTACCGTGGTACAAATCGGTCTGAACGCAGTGGCGATTCTCGGCGGTATCGTCGGTGATGCAGCGTTCTCCCCGGCTTTTAACAGCCTGTTCTCCCGCTATATGTCGGCAGAGCTCTCTGAGCAACTGAGCTTTATTCTCTCTTTCTCGTTAGTGACTGGCATGTTTATCCTGTTTGCGGATTTAACCCCGAAACGCATCGGTATGATTGCGCCAGAAGCTGTGGCTTTGCGTATCATCAACCCGATGCGCTTCTGCCTGTACGTCTGCACCCCGCTGGTGTGGTTCTTCAACGGCCTGGCGAACATGATCTTCCGTATCTTTAAACTGCCGATGGTGCGCAAGGATGACATCACTTCCGATGATATTTACGCGGTAGTAGAAGCGGGGGCGCTGGCGGGGGTATTACGTAAACAAGAGCATGAACTGATTGAAAACGTGTTCGAGCTTGAATCCCGTACTGTCCCGTCGTCTATGACTCCGCGTGAGAACGTCATCTGGTTCGATCTCCACGAAGACGAGCAAAGTCTGAAGAATAAAGTGGCGGAACATCCGCACTCAAAATTCCTCGTCTGTACTGAAGATATCGACCACATCATCGGCTATGTGGATTCGAAAGATCTGCTTAACCGCGTGCTGGCCAATCAAAGCCTGGCGCTGAACAGTGGCGTACAAATTCGCAACACGCTGATCGTGCCAGACACGCTGACCCTTTCTGAGGCGCTGGAAAGTTTTAAAACTGCGGGCGAAGACTTTGCAGTAATCATGAATGAATACGCGCTGGTTGTGGGGATAATCACCCTCAACGACGTGATGACCACACTGATGGGCGATCTGGTTGGTCAGGGTCTGGAAGAGCAGATTGTGGCGCGTGATGAGAACTCATGGCTAATCGATGGTGGAACACCGATTGATGACGTGATGCGTGTACTGGATATTGACGAGTTCCCGCAGTCAGGCAATTACGAAACCATTGGCGGCTTTATGATGTTTATGCTGCGTAAGATCCCCAAACGCACTGATTCGGTGAAATTCGCCGGCTACAAATTTGAAGTGGTGGATATCGATAACTACCGCATCGACCAGCTGCTGGTAACGCGGATCGACAGCAAAGCCACCGTCCTTTCGCCAAAACTGACTGACGCAAAAGATAAAGACAAAGATAAAGAAGAAAACGTCGCATAACCTCAGAAACATCAACGGCTCCTGAATCAGGAGCCGTCTTATTACTGCATAGCACTTTGGTTAAGCCATCTCTGTTTGCAGACGCATAACCTGACGGTTTACCTCGGACATCACTGATAAATGCAGTTTATCCTTCACTTTTGGGATAAGAATTTTACCCTTATCAAATTCAAAAGCGCCAACATCCTTGATGTATAACCGTCCACGAAACAGGATCTTCACGTACTTCGCCACTTGCAGTGGGTTGTACCGTTGGAAAATTTTCATTGTTGTCTCCTGCTGAGTATTACGCCTTTGCGGTACCACAATCGGTCCAACTATTATGAGGCGCAAATTTTAATGCCTAATGACTATAGACTACTGCGGTAATGTTTCCAGCCTGTATGAGTTTTTTTTACCGTAACGTTACAATTATTCAGAATTATCTTTTCGCCTAATCAGAATCTTTAGTATAAGCATTCATTTTTCATATGATTTGTGCGCTTGTCCGCAAACTGGCATCACACTTGCGGGATTTTCGATAAATAGCACATATGATTAAAAGTCAGACCCAAGTGGTCGGATCACCTGCATATCATAAGAAGGAAACACCATGACTCTACGCAAGATTCTGGCCCTCACCTGCCTGCTGCTGCCGATGATGGCCTCTGCACATCAGTTCGAAACCGGCCAGCGAGTACCGCCGATTGGCATTACCGATCGTGGCGAGTTGGTGCTTGATAAAGATCAGTTTAGCTACAAAACCTGGAACAGCGCGCAGTTAGCGGGAAAAGTGCGAGTGCTACAACATATAGCTGGTCGTACGTCAGCCAAAGAGAAAAACGCGACGCTGATAGAAGCGATTAAATCGGCGAAGTTGCCGCACGATCGCTACCAGACCACCACCATTGTCAACACAGATGACGCAATTCCGGGTTCCGGCATGTTTGTGCGCAGCAGTCTGGAAAGTAATAAAAAGCTTTATCCGTGGTCGCAGTTTATTGTCGATAGCAACGGCGTCGCGCGCGGCGCCTGGCAGTTGGATGAAGAGAGTTCTGCCATTGCCGTGCTCGATAAAGACGGCCGTGTGCAATGGGCGAAGGACGGAGCGCTCACCCAGGAAGAGGTGCAGCAAGTGATGGACTTGCTGCATAAGTTGCTCAATAAATAGAAACTCTGAATCCTGGGTTCAGGAACGATTCACGCGGGGTATAATCCAGCGGTTTACCCTGCCAATCGTGTACGTGCGCTCCGGCTGCAGCAGCAACAGCGTGGCCGGCGGCAGTGTCCCAAATATTGGTTGGTCCGAAACGTGGGTAGAGCTGCGCCTGCCCTTCCGCCACCAGACAGAATTTCAGCGAAGAGCCAATGGACGTCGTCTGATGTTCGCCAAGCTGTTGCAGATACTCTTTCAGCTCTGCATCCGCATGGGATCGGCTGATGACCACCAGCGGCGGCCGCGCATCGCGTACCTGAATCTGCTTGCGCACGCCGCACTCTTCTTTCCAGGCTTTGCCTTCTGCCGCACTGTACATTACGTTCATTACTGGCGCATACACCACACCTAAAATCGGTTTTCCGTGGTCGATGAGCGCAATATTAACGGTGAATTCGCCGTTACGTTTAATAAACTCTTTAGTGCCATCCAGCGGGTCCACCAGCCAGTAACGCTGCCAGTGCTGACGGACTTCCCAGCCGGGAGGATCTTCTTCAGACAGAACCGGAATATCCGGCGTCAGCGTACGTAAACCGTCCATGATTACGGTATGCGCGGCAATGTCCGCCGCTGTCACCGGTGAGTTATCCGCTTTGCTGACGACGTCCATCGGTTTCGTCCCGTCGTACACCTGCATAATGGCATCGCCCGCAATCCGTGCGAGTTGACATACTTGTTCTAACATTCTCCACCTCTTTTGTTTCAGTGGTGTTAACTCGTTGTTTTACTTATACCCTATCGTTAAAGAATCCGCCAACTGTGATGGCGTCATCGTTTCCTGATTTATTATTTATGGCATCCTTCAACGCTCTGTATGAAAGACGTTTCATCTACTCATTCATAAAAGGATGCCCAGATGGTTAAGTTTAGTGCAACGCTCCTTGCTACGCTGATTGCCGCCAGTGTGAATGCGGCAACAGTCGATCTCCGTATAATGGAAACCTCTGATTTGCATAGCAATATGATGGATTTCGATTATTACAAAGACTCCGCCACAGAAAAATTCGGACTGGTTCGTACTGCGAGTCTGATTAATGGCGCGCGTAATGAAGTGAAAAACAGCGTGCTGGTCGATAACGGCGATTTGATTCAGGGGAGTCCGCTGGCAGATTACATGTCGGCGAAAGGATTAAAAGCAGGTGATGTTCATCCGGTTTATAAGGCGCTGAATACGCTGGATTATACGGTCGGCACACTCGGCAATCATGAATTTAACTACGGTCTGGATTACCTGAAAAATGCGCTGGCAGGGGCGAAATTCCCTTATATAAACGCCAACGTCATTGACGCTAAGACCAAACAGCCGATGTTTACGCCGTATTTAATTAAAGACACCGAAGTGGTCGATAAAGACGGGAAAAAACAGACGCTGAAAATTGGCTACATTGGCGTCGTGCCACCGCAGATTATGAGCTGGGATAAAGCCAATTTATCCGGCAAAGTCACCGTTAACGATATTACTGAAACAGTGCGCAAGTACGTACCAGAAATGCGCGAGAAAGGGGCCGATGTTGTTGTCGTCCTGGCGCATTCTGGTTTGTCTGCCGATCCGTATAAAGTGATGGCGGAAAACTCAGTTTATTATCTCAGTGAAATTCCGGGCGTTGACGCCATTATGTTTGGCCATGCTCACGCCGTCTTCCCGAGTAAAGATTTTGCCGATATTAAAGGCGCGGATATTGCCAAAGGTACGCTGAACGGCGTTCCGGCGGTAATGCCTGGCATGTGGGGCGATCATCTGGGCGTGGTTGATCTGCAACTCAATAATGACAGCGGGAAATGGCAGGTGACGCAGGCCAAAGCCGAAGCACGGCCTATTTACGATATCACCAATAAAAAATCTCTCGCCGCAGAAGACAGTCAACTGGTAGAAACGCTAAAGGTCGATCACGACGCCACACGCCAGTTTGTCAGCAAACCGATCGGTAAATCTGCCGACAATATGTATAGCTATCTGGCGCTGGTGCAGGATGATCCGACCGTGCAGGTAGTGAACAACGCGCAAAAAGCGTATGTCGAACATTACATTCAGGGCGATCCTGACCTGGCAAAACTGCCGGTGCTCTCTGCTGCCGCGCCGTTTAAAGTCGGTGGGCGTAAGAACGACCCTGCCAGTTATGTCGAAGTGGAAAAAGGCCAGTTGACCTTCCGTAATGCCGCCGATCTCTATCTCTATCCCAATACGCTTATCGTGGTGAAAGCCAGCGGTAAAGAGGTGAAAGAGTGGCTGGAGTGCTCCGCCGGGCAGTTTAATCAGATAGACCCCAACAGCACTCAACCACAGTCACTCATCAACTGGGATGGTTTCCGTACCTATAACTTTGATGTGATTGATGGCGTGAATTATCAGATTGATGTTACCCAGCCCGCCCGCTATGACGGCGAATGTCAGGTGGTTAATGCCAATGCAGAGCGGATTAAGAACCTGACCTTTAACGGTAAACCCATTGATCCGAACGCCATGTTCCTCGTTGCCACCAATAACTATCGTGCTTACGGCGGCAAATTTGCCGGAACAGGTGATAGCCATATTGCCTTTGCTTCACCGGATGAGAACCGTTCGGTACTGGCAGCGTGGATTGCTGAAGAGTCTAAACGTGCGGGAGAAATCCACCCGGCGGCAGATAACAACTGGCGTCTAGCGCCGATTGCTGGCGATAAGAAACTGGATATCCGTTTCGAAACTTCCCCGTCAGATAAAGCCGCAGCATTTATTAAAGAGAAAGGGCAGTATCCGATGAATAAAGTCGCGACCGATGATATCGGCTTTGCGATTTATCAGGTGGATTTGAGTAAGTAAAACACTTCATTTTCGGCCTACAAATCATCAACCGCATCCGGCATTTATTGGCGGATGCGATGCTGGCGCATCTTATCCGCCCTACAAGCCATGAACCGTAGACCGGATAAGCGCAGCTCATCCGGCTCTTCCTGGCGGATGCGATACTGACGCACCTTATCCGCCTTACAAGCTATGAACCGTAGGCCGTAGAAGCGCAGCGCATCCGGCTGTTATGCCGCACGTTCATCCCGCACCGCCAACACCTCGGGCAAATTCAACTCAATCCAGTCCGCCAGTGCAGCAACCTTTTCGCTCACCTGCTCGCCCAGCGGCGTGAGGCTATATTCCACATGCGGCGGCACCACCGGATACGCGATACGGTTAAGAAAACCATCCTGCTCTAACGCCTGTAACGACTGCGCAAGCATCTTTTCACTCACCCCGCCGATTTTGCGCCGCAGGTCGCTAAAGCGATGAGTACCTTCGCGTAGCGCCACCAGAATCAATACCCCCCAACGGCTGGTGACGTGTTTCAACACCTCGCGCGACGGGCACTGTTCAGCAAAGAGATTTCCCTCTTTCAGTTGTTGCGACAGGCTAACCTGACTCATCTCATACTTACCTTTTTGTACGTACTTACTAAAAGTAAGTTTAGGTGTTAGCGTATTTAAACACAAGACAAACAGATGGAGACTTCCCATGATCGCTATTACTGGCGCAACTGGCCAACTTGGTCACTATGTTATTGAATCCTTGA
The DNA here is from genome assembly GCF_004212315.1 of Escherichia sp. E10V5. Lineage (NCBI taxonomy): Bacteria > Pseudomonadati > Pseudomonadota > Gammaproteobacteria > Enterobacterales > Enterobacteriaceae > Escherichia > Escherichia sp. E10V5. The sequence continues at coordinate 219,200 of NZ_RHJM01000003.1, read as the reverse complement.
TGAAATCGGTTTCTGCCAGCCAAATAGTGGCTATTGTCCGCAATCCGGAAAAAGCCCATGCATTGAACGCACAAGGCATTGCCGTGCGTCAGGCTGACTACGGAAATGAAGCCGCACTGACATCTGCGCTACAGGGCGTGGAAAAACTGCTGCTGATCTCTTCCAGCGAAGTGGGTCAACGTGCCCCGCAGCATCGTAATGTTATTAATGCCGCAAAGGCGGCTGGCGTGAAATTTATCGCTTATACCAGCCTGCTACATGCAGATACCTCACCGCTCGGCCTCGCCGATGAGCACATCGAAACCGAGAAAATGCTGGCTGATTCTGGCATCGCTTATACCCTGCTGCGTAACGGCTGGTACACCGAAAACTACCTCGCCAGCGCCCCGGCAGCACTGGAGCACGGCGTATTTATCGGTGCCGCGGGCGATGGCAAAATTGCCTCAGCCATGCGCGCAGATTATGCAGAAGCTGCGGCGCGCGTAATGAGCGAAACAGGCCACGAAGGCAAAATTTATGAACTGGCAGGTGATAGTGCCTGGACGCTGACACAGTTAGCGGCAGAGCTGACCAAACAGAGCGGCAAACAGGTTACCTATCAAAACCTGAGCGAAGCCGATTTCGCCGCGGCACTGAAAAGCGTCGGACTGCCTGGCGGACTGGCGGACTGGCGGATATGCTGGCGGATTCTGACGTTGGCGCATCGAAAGGCGGTCTGTTTGATGACAGCAAAACGCTTAGCAAATTAATTGGCCGCCCAACGACAACGCTAGCCGAAAGCGTAAGTCATCTTTTTAATGTTAATAACTAGTTAATTAAAGTGGCATCCTCCCGCATCCTCTCTGATAATGACGGGATGCCGGGAGCAATCACGTCTGCTTCCTGAACTTTCTTCTGACAGACCAATGGATGCCAGTAATGATTAGCGGCGTGCTGTACGCCCTGTTAGCAGGGTTGATGTGGGGGCTTATTTTTGTCGGGCCGTTGATCGTGCCAGAATACCCGGCGATGTTGCAGTCGATGGGGCGTTATCTGGCGTTAGGGTTAATTGCGCTGCCCATTGCCTGGCTGGGACGCGTGCGTCTGCGTCAGTTGGCGCGTCGCGACTGGCTTACCGCACTAATGCTCACCATGATGGGCAACCTCATCTATTACTTCTGTCTCGCCAGTGCCATTCAACGTACCGGCGCGCCTGTTTCCACGATGATTATTGGCACCCTGCCGGTGGTTATTCCTGTCTTCGCCAATCTGCTTTACAGCCAGCGCGACGGCAAACTCGCATGGGGGAAACTCGCCCCGGCGCTGGTTTGTATTGGCATCGGCCTGGCGTGTGTGAATATTGCTGAGTTAAACCACGGACTCCCCGATTTTGACTGGGCTCGTTATACCTCAGGCATCGTGCTGGCGTCAGTCTCTGTAGTCTGTTGGGCGTGGTATGCCCTGCGCAACGCCCGCTGGCTGCGGGAAAACCCAGACAAACATCCAATGATGTGGGCGACGGCGCAGGCGCTGGTCACGCTGCCGGTTTCTCTCATCGGCTATCTCGTCGCTTGTTACTGGCTGAATACCCAAACGCCGGACTTCTCCCTACCCTTTGGCCCCCGTCCGCTGGTGTTTATCAGCCTGATGATTGCCATTGCCGTGCTTTGCTCATGGGTCGGCGCGCTTTGCTGGAACGTCGCCAGCCAGCGATTACCGACAGTGATTCTCGGGCCGCTGATTGTTTTCGAAACGCTGGCAGGTTTGCTGTACACCTTTTTGCTACGCCAACAAATTCCACCGCTGATGACGCTGAGCGGTATCGCGCTGTTAGTGGTTGGCGTGGTCATTGCAGTCAGAGCAAAACCGGAAAAGCCTTTAACTGAATCTGTCTCAGAAAGTTGACATGCTGGCAGTGAGTTAAATAAGCCTCTGCTACGTAAGGGTTATAGCTTTTGCCTTAAAGATGCATTTAAAATACATCTTATCTTGTTAAGAATGAGGTATCAGCTATGGCTTATCGCGACCAACCTTTAGGTGAACTGGCGCTCTCTATTCCTCGCGCTTCGGCTCTGTTTCGTAAATATGATATGGATTACTGCTGTGGCGGTAAGCAGACGCTGGCTCGTGCGGCGGCACGTAAAGAGCTGGATGTTGACGTCATTGAGGCCGAGCTGGCAAAGCTTGCTGAACAACCGATTGAGAAAGACTGGCGTAGCGCGCCGCTGGCGGAAATCATCGACCATATCATCGTGCGCTACCACGATCGTCACCGCGAGCAGCTGCCGGAGCTGATCCTGCAAGCAACCAAAGTCGAGCGCGTTCACGCTGACAAACCGAGCGTGCCAAAAGGGCTGACAAAATACCTGACTATGCTGCATGAAGAGCTTTCCAGCCACATGATGAAAGAAGAGCAGATCCTCTTCCCGATGATCAAACAAGGCATGGGCAGCCAGGCAATGGGGCCAATCAGCGTGATGGAAAGCGAGCACGATGAAGCGGGTGAACTGCTGGAAGTGATTAAACACACCACCAATAACGTCACACCGCCGCCGGAAGCCTGCACCACCTGGAAAGCGATGTATAACGGCATTAATGAACTGATTGATGACCTGATGGAGCACATCAGTCTGGAAAACAATGTACTGTTCCCGCGCGCGCTGGCGGGTGAGTGATTTGTTCGATCAACGATCCCGACATGAGCAGGATCGTTGATTATTAAGTGATTCAGTCATTCAATGGAAGTAATTCATTGTTGTAACTGGTGTATCTGCCTTCAACGGTAAGCAGACTGCCATTTTTATCAAGATGCGCCGCATTGAGTTGTCGAGTCTCATTACGCCGCTTCGTATCACGAACCAGCCCATCGCCTACGTAATAAATATAATGGTCATCATGAGCAAAGGTATCTGATAATCGACCATTAGCGTCTTTAAACCAGGTCCATTGGCCTTTCAGTTCAAAATGCTCAACCGTGTCTCCATTAATAAAATACGTATAGCGATCGTCATGTGCTAAATAATTTAATGGTGTGCCATCGGAGCTTTTATACCACTGCCATTGCCCATTGATATCAAAAATAGTCACATCATCGCTCGCAATGAAATAAACTTTGTTCCCTACAACATTAGCACCTTCCTGTAATTCTTGTTGTGGGCCTGGTAAATGTATGACCGACAGCGTTTTTTCGACCCCAGAAACATACTTCACCAGATAGAGCGAATCTTTATATTGCGCCACATTCTCCGTCAGCGGGCGAAAATATTCCGGATCAACATCAGGAATAGTCGCAACCCGGCAATCATTAGCGTGCCGGGAAGCATCACGCGTCAACCATGTTACTTTATCCCGCTGCAGGTCAAACGTACTCCGGCAATTTTTACCGAACGCATAACGTTTCTCCCCGTCTTTATCGCGATAAATCAGCAGTGAACCGGCTATCCAGCGCACAATATGAAAGGTATCCGGATCGGCGTTGATGGCATCTCCATTCACAAAGACCTGCGATTTAGTCCGCCAGATTGTATCCCAGGGTCCCGGATTACTTTTGCTTTCGCAGCTATTAGGTGAATAAATAATGGGACGACGTGTCCAGGGTTTAATGTCAAGAATAGAATACCCTTGCGCACTACCTAACCAGCGCCCCTGAAAGTAAAGATTGCGACGATCTTTCAGCACATCCGCGGAATCAATTGAATTCATCCTCCCTCCCACCTGTTGCAGCGAATCCATATCGACCTGCTTTTCGCCGTGATTATCATCCGTGCGTTCGCCATCAAAATAGAGGCTGTCTTTATCGGCAGCAAAACGCCCCCATGCGCGGAATGTTGCGGCATCGACTTTCGGTATTCCCGGCGGGTTCTGAACTATTTTCCCTGCCCATAAAATATGGCGGCCATCAGTCAACCAGTCGAAACGCCAACCACCGTTGGTTCTGATATAAGCGCCACCATCCACCCGCACAAAATCATTATTGATATCATCAGGAGAATCATATTCATCATCAGTGCCGTCAGATACACGGCGCAGTTGTTTGAACTTCACCTGTGGTATATGAATATCCGGGAAATAGAGTCCGTAACCGTCGCTATCTTCAACGATATATTTTGTGCCTTGCCCCCACGGCTGGTAATAAAACACAGCAGTAGGCACACCGGAGCAGGCTAGTGAGGAGGTTGAAAATAAAGCCAGTGCGAGACAAAAGGGTTTAATTGGCAACATAGCGTCATCCTGAAGCTGTTAGCGTGAAGAGGTTATTTAAATAAGGGTTTAAGACCGCTCGGGGGTTGCTTCACCGATGACCAACCTCCCTTACCTAAGTTATAACGCAGCCATTCACCTTGTTGGGCGTGCTCTTTCCCAATTCCAGTCGCTTGTTGAGTGTAAAGCTGCCCGTCTGTTGATATAAACGTGTTAGTTAATCCCCAACTACCACCTGCTTCAAGTGAGTCGGAGAGATCCTCTGGCTTGAGATTAATCAACTCCCCTTCGCCCAGGGCGTTGGTTGTGACTTTATAAATTTGGTTCTTATATAAACCGGTATTCCGAACAAATAGATAAAAATATTCCGGATCAACTCCCGCCAGCGTTTCATAAATACACTCACTGCCCGCTGGAGTGGCTTTATGTTTGAGCCAGGACACGTTATTCAGACCAATATTAAAAGGTGCACAGCGATAGCTGGTATCCTCCAGCTCATAGTCATGCTCACCGCTTTTATCGCGATAAACCAACCGTTCGCCAGGCATCCAACGTTTAATCTGAAAGGTTTTGCGATCGGCGGGCAGCGGCTTGCCATTAACAATCACCTGCGAATTTGTCAGCACAACAAATTGCAGGGATGAATCATGCCGCACGATTTGAAACCCGTCAGCGCTTCCCAACCAGCGCCCCTTATGCCAGAGACTATTTTTATCACGCAGTAAATTCCAGATGTCCGTCTCTTCCAGAGTTGACATATCTACCTGCTTATCACCGCTATTATCATCGGTACGCTGGCCGTCAAAATAGACGCTGCGTTTATCGGCAGCGAAAGCGCCGAATGCCTGAAAACTGGCGGCATCGACTTTAGGTTTACCGGGTGGATTTTTCAGGACTTTGCCAGACCAAAGAACAGAGCGTCCATCGGTGAGCCAGGTATGCTGGCAATCCCCCTCATCATCGCAATCGAACTTATCGGGATTAAAATCGGACAGTAAACGGGTTTCTTGTTTATTGGCTAAATTGGCAATGCGCCAGAGGCGGGAAAAATTAACGTCCGGCAATTTGGAGAGGATCTCATCTTTTTCTCCCTTCTGTTCGGCGACATAAACAGTGCTTTTCTCCTGCTGGCGGTAATAAAAATCTGCGCCCCAGGAAGGTGAAATGGAGAGAGGTAATGCGGCGATTAATAACCAACTGTGCTTAGCCATAGTGAACTCTGCAATGAGTGGCAAAGATCCACGGTAAGCCCGCGCCTGAGAGCTGTCGATGACAGGAAGTATTTTTAGGAATGTATAAAGACAAAGGAGATTGCTGACAAAGTGTGCTTTGTTCATGCCGGATGCGGCGTAAACGCCTTATCCGGCCTACAAAAGCACGCAAATTCAATATATTGCAGAGGTTCTGTAGGCCTGATAAGCGTAGCGCATCAGGCAATTTTGCAGCCTGAAAGACACCCGCAGGTGCCTTAGCGGCATTACTTCGCCATGCGTTTTTTACCAATAAACAGCCAGCCCAGCCCCAGCGCGATAAACCACAGTGGGGTAACCAGCAGCGCCTGGCGGGTGTCATCTTCCAGCGTCAGCAGCACGATGACGAACACAAAGAACGCCATACATACCCAGCACATCAGCTTGCCGAGCGGCATCTTGTAGATTGACTTCTCATGCAGGTGCGGACGCTGTTTGCGATACACAAGGTATGAGCAAAGGATAATCGTCCAGACAAACATAAACAGAATCGCGGAAACCGTCGTGATCATCGTGAACGCGCCAATCACGCTTGGATTCACGTACAACATCACCACACCGCCGAGCAGACAGATACAAGAGAAGGTAAGCCCTTTCGCTGGTACTGCACGTTTAGAGAGTTTAGCGAACGCTTTCGGCGCCACACCTTCCTGCGCCAGACCAAACAGCATGCGACTAGTAGAGAAGACGCCACTGTTAGCGGAAGAAGCCGCAGACGTCAGCACCACAAAGTTGATCACGCTGGCAGCAGCAGGCAGCCCCACCAACACGAACAGTTCAACAAACGGGCTTTTATCCGGGACTACCGAACTCCACGGCGTCACGGACATAATCACAATCAGCGCGAAGACGTAGAACATAATGATGCGGATCGGAATAGAGTTAATTGCGCGCGGCAGTGATTTCTCTGGATCTTTGGTTTCCGCAGCAGTAGTACCTACCAGCTCAATCCCCACGAAAGCGAAAACCGCTATCTGGAATCCGGCAAAGAAGCCGCTTGAGCCTTTCGGGAACCAGCCGCCGTCATTCCACAAATGCGCAAATGACGCTTCCACACCGGTCGGAGACTGGAAGTGCATCATCACCATGACCAGGCCGACGATAATCAACGACACGATGGCGACGATTTTGATCATCGCAAACCAGAACTCCATCTCACCGAACATTTTCACGGTGGCGAGGTTCAGGGTCAGCAACAGCACAATAACCGCCAGCGAGGCGACCCAGTCAGATAGCCCCGGAAACCAGAACTGCGCATAAGCCGTTATGGCAACCACGTCCGCCATACCGGTAACCACCCAGCAGAACCAATAAGTCCAGCCAGTGAAATATCCTGCCCACGGCCCTAATAAATCGGAAGCGAAGTCACTAAAAGATTTGTATTCCAGATTCGAAAGCAGCAATTCCCCCATTGCCCGCATCACGAAAAAGAGCATAAAACCGATGATCATATAAACGAAAATGATCGACGGCCCGGCAAGACTGATTGTTTTACCGGATCCCATAAACAACCCCGTACCAATGGCGCCGCCAATGGCAATAAGCTGAATATGCCGGTTTGTGAGATTGCGCCGTAGCGACTGTTCAGCCGGAGCCTGATCATCGGCAACGACTTTTACCTGATCTACCATGTTTTTTCTTCCTGTCTGTGTTGTTCAGGCTCTGCGGCCTTTAGTCAGTCTATGATACGACGAATCTGTATCGGGACTCATCGATATTAGGAAACAATACGTGGGATGAATACTAAGATTTAGATCTAATGTTAATTTTATGTTTAAAGTGAGTGTCATATCACGGTGATAACGCGAAACAGCTCACAAAAATACACGCTTACGGAGTGTTTGCAACACAAAATATCGCCTATTGGCAAACTGAAGGGTTTATTGCTAAATGCCTGCTCCCCTCTGGCTCGAGGGGAACAGAATACGCTGTTTAGAGGATTTCCAGCAGCTCGACTTCAAACACCAGGGTGCTGAACGGAGGGATGGACGCGCCAGCGCCGCGCTCGCCATAGGCCAGTTCCTGCGGGATAGTCAGTTCCCACTTAGAACCTACTGGCATCAGAGTCAGTGCTTCAATCCAGCCAGGGATCACGCCGTTCACCGGAAATTCAGCCGGTTCGCCACGGGCAACAGAGCTGTCAAATACAGTGCCGTCGATCAATTTACCGGTGTAATGAACGCGGACGCGGTCGGTACGGGCAGGAATTGCGCCTTCGCCCTGGTTGATCACGCGGAATTGCAGGCCGGATTCAGTGCTGTTCACGCCTTCTTTTTTAGCGTTTTCTTCAAGATATTTCACACCTTCAGCAGCCATCGACTGGAAACGCTGACGACGAACAGCATCGGCACGTTCATGGATTTCACGCAGCGCGCGGTGCACCACATCAACCGGAACAGCCGGATGTTTGCCTTCCAGCGCGTCGGCAATACCTGCAACCAGCGCTTCTGGCAGCAGCCCTTCCAGACCAGATTCACTCAGTTGTTGCCCTACCTGCAAACCAATGCCGTAGCTTGCTTGCGCTTCGATGGTGTCAAAAGTTGGGGTGGTCATCGTATTTCCTTCCTCAGGGTATAAAGTAACGGGCAGCATATCAGCCACACTTCCTTGGGTAAAACTTTGTCGCGAGAGTGATGACAAATCCCGGGGAAAAAGAAACAATAGCAATATCCCGTATGAATATAATAGAGGCGGGTTTACCACGGACATCATAGCGTTAGCTTATTCATAGGCTATGATTGAGGAACAAGACGCGGAGCAGGAGGAAACCATGCCCGGGCGCTTTGAACTAAAACCAACCCTGGAGAAGGTCTGGCACGCGCCAGACAACTTTCGCTTCATGGATCCGCTACCACCGATGCATCGTCGGGGGATTATTATTGCCGCCATTATTTTGGTGGTCGGTTTTCTGCTTCCGTCTGAGGATGCGCCCGACTCCCCCGTCGTGACGCGTGAAGCGCAGCTGGATATTCAGTCGCAATCTCAGCCGCCGACAGAAGAACAACTTCGGGCGCAGCTAGTTACGCCGCAAAACGATCCGGATCAAGTTGCCCCGGTCGCTCCAGAACCAATACAGGAAGGTCAACCGGAAGAGCAGCAAACTACGCAAGCGCAACCTTTCCAGCCAGATAGCGGTATTGACAATCAATGGCGCTCTTATCGTGTTGAAGCCGGTAAAACGATGGCACAACTGTTCCGCGACCACGGTCTGCCTCCTACCGATGTATACGCAATGGCACAGGTAGAAGGCGCAGGTAAACCATTAAGTAATTTGCAAAACGGGCAGATAGTGAAAATCCGCCAGAACGCCAGCGGCGTGGTGACGGGCTTAACCATTGATACGGGGAATAATCAACAAGTCTTGTTTACCCGCCAGCCGGATGGCAGTTTTATTCGCGCTCGATAGCTGAAGGGTCAATCAGAAGCCAGCTAAGGACAGTTTCTTTGATGACCTTACGTCTGGCTTCCAGCGCCTGCGGTGAAACCATACTGATGTGATAAACCAGGCCAAGTGTATGCTGGTTTATCAAATAATATCCCCCGAGTGCAGCAATATTAATATTCACCTGCAGCGGGTCGATATCTGGCTTAAAAATATTACGTTTCTTCCCTTCAGCCAATAATGACTCCATTAACTGCAAGTGCGCGTGGTTAATATCCTGGAGGCGCTGTGATTTCGCATAATGCACACCTTTACTTTGGTTTTCGCTATGCACGATCTTTAGAAACCAGGGATTAGATATATAATAATCCCAGGTGAAATCGATAATTTCCTCTATGGCTTTTTGTGGCGGAAGGCCAGAAACATCAAGGGATCTTTCTTTTTGCCGAATATCATTCCAGGTATATTCCAGAACTTCAATAAATAAATTTTCTTTGTTCCCGAAGTGGTGATAAACCGTCTGTTTACTGCACCCTGCGGCCTTCACAATATTATCGACTCTGGCCCCTTCGTAGCCATATTCGGCAAATTCATTGACTGCGCATAACAACAATTTTTCCTTCAGGTTTTGCGCGTGACTGGTATCAAGATACATTCCGCTTCCCCACGTCTTCTTCGTGATGGCTATCATAACCGTATTTGATCTCAGCGACAGCAAAAAGGCAAAACATTGTCTTTCATCGAGTTATCAAATGTCCTGTGATCATTATCGCAGATCAACCAACCAGATGGTTGATCTTTTTACTAACTAGTTGCAAGCTAACCATCACTTAAGGAAACAATATTCAAAAAAAGAGGATTAACCTATGAAATCCACTCGTCCTGTTGCTGTCATCACTGGCGCTGCACGTGGTATTGGAAAGGGTTGTGCGCTGGAACTTGCTCGTGGCGGGTTTAACCTGCTGATTAACGATCGCCCTGATGCCGACAGCGTAGAAAAACTGCATATCACACAACAAGAATGTATGGCAGAAGGCGTGGAAGTCATTTGCTTCCCTGCCGATGTCGGCGATCTCTCCCTACATGAAGAGATGCTCGATGCGGCGCAAAACCAGTGGGGGCGTCTGGACTGTCTGCTCAACAACGCAGGGATTTCAGTGAAAAAGCGCGGTGACCTCCTCGATCTCGAACCAGACAGTTTCGACCAAAACATTGCCATCAATACCCGCGCACCGTTCTTCCTCGCTCAGGCATTCAGTAAACGTCTGCTCGCACAGCCGAAGCCGGAAGCGGAGCTGCCGCACCGTTCGATTATTTTTGTCAGTTCCATAAACGCCATCATGCTGGCGATGAATCGCGGCGAATACACCATTGCCAAAACCGCCGTTTCTGCCGCTGCTCGTCTGTTTGCCGCTCGCCTTTGTAACGAACAAATTGGCGTCTATGAAGTGCGCCCTGGCCTAATAAAAACCGATATGACCATTCCGGCAACCGCCTATTACGACGAATTGATTGCCAAAGGTCTGGTGCCGTGGGGACGTTGGGGTTATCCGGCTGATATCGCCTCCACTGTCCGCGCGATGGCGGAAGGCAAACTGATTTACACCTGTGGTCAGGCGGTCGCCATCGACGGCGGCTTAAGTATGCCGCGCTTCTGAGGCTGAATCATGAGAGATCTGTTACAACGCCCTGATTTATTCAGCATTAATACCGCGACGCTGGGTTATAAAACGCCGCTGCCCGCCATTATTGACGCTTGCGCCGCGCGCGGTATTGGCGCAATAGCCCCCTGGCGCAGAGAATTGCAGGGCGAAGATCTCCAGCAGATCGCCCGCCAACTCGCCGCCAGTAACATGAGCGTCTCCGGTTTGTGCCGTAGCACTTACTACACCGCACCGACGCTGGCGGAACGCAAACTAGCGATTGATGATAACCGCCGGGCGCTGGACGACGCCGCCGTGCTTAACGCCGCCTGTTATATGCAGGTGGTTGGTGGACTGCCAACGGGTACAAAAGATCTGTATGAGGCGCGGGAACAGGTGAAACAAGGGATTCGCCAGTTACTACCGCATTCGAAAGAGGTCGGCGTGCCGATTGCGCTGGAACCGCTGCACCCGATGACCGCAGCCGATCGTTCCTGTTTGTGCACGTTACGCCAGGCGCTGGACTGGTGTGATGAACTCGATCCCGATGGCGAATTTGGCCTCGGCGTCGCGGTAGATGTCTACCACGTTTGGTGGGATCCGGAGCTCGCCAGCCAAATCCTGCGTGCCGGAAAACGCATTCTCGCGTTTCATGTTTCCGACTGGTTAGTACCAACCACCGATCTGGTCAATGATCGGGGAATGCCGGGAGATGGCGTCATCAATATTCCGTCAATCCGTCGGCTGGTTGAAAACGCCGGATTTAATGGCGCTATTGAACTGGAAATATTCTCGCCGTACTGGTGGCAGAAAGATATTAACAGCACGCTGGATATTAGCGTCGATCGCATCGCGCATTATTGTTAAGGAATGAACATGAGTGACCAACCCGTTCTGTTCAGCAGAGCGGCGGCTACCTGCCGCCTGACATTGAACCGTGAAGATAAATGTCATGCTATTAATGAAGAAATGATCGAATCTCTCGATCATTATTTAAATGAAATTGAAAACGACACCACATTACGATTAGTCGAATTAACTGCTACCGGCGATAAATTCTTTTGTGCAGGCGGCGATATTAAATCGTGGTCAGCCTATTCGCCATTAGATATGGGCAGAAAATGGATTAAACGCGGTAATGAGGTTTTTAATCGCCTGCGCAATTTACCCCAATTAACCGTTGCGAATCTCAACGGTCATACCATCGGCGGTGGGATTGAACTTGCTTTGTGCTGTGATATTCGTATCGCTCGCCCCCACGCGAAATTCTCTAATCCTGAAGTGATCCTCGGCATGGTGCCAGGCTGGATGGGCATTGAGCGCGTGCTTAATCAGGTTGGCCCGGTGGTTGGTCGCCAGATGCTGATGCTGGGTAAACGTCTGACGGCACATGAAGCCCAGGCGGCGAATTTAATTGATGAAGTGGTGGAAAAAGAACAGGTAGAAAGCTGGATGGCGAATCAGTTAGCGCAGCTGGAAAAATGTGGTCCGGTGGCACTGGCGCATATTAAGCAACTGATTCTGGCGCTGGAAAATAAACACGCCGATTACTCGCACCAGTTACTGGCAGGGTTAATGTCCGCCACTCAGGATTGCCAGCAGGCGACGCGCGCGTTTGCCGAAAAAAGTAGCGTGAGCTTCCACAATCAATAAGGAAATTGTATGCGTAAGATAACAACCGCCGAGGCACTGGCGGCGCAAATTCAGGACGGCGCAACCATTGCCATTAGCGGTAACGGCGGCGGCATGGTGGAAGCTGACCATATTCTGGCAGCCATTGAAGCTCGTTTCCTGCAAACCGGACACCCGCGCGATCTGACATTAATCCACTCGCTGGGTATTGGCGATCGCGACAGCAAAGGTACCAATCGCTTCGCTCATGCCGAAATGCTCAAACGCATAATTGCCGGACACTTTACCTGGTCACCCAAAATGCAGGAACTGGTGAAAAACAATGCCATTGAAGCCTACTGCTTCCCGGGCGGCGTAATTCAGGCTCTGCTGCGGGAGATCGGCGCCGGACGTCCGGGACTTTTTACCCACGTAGGGTTGGGATCGTTTGTTGATCCGCGTAATGGCGGCGGGAAGTCAAACGCTTGCACCACCGATGATCTGGTAGAACTGATTGAAATTGATGGTGAAACCAAACTCCGCTACCGCCCTTTCAAAGTGGACTATGCCATTTTGCGCGGCACTTATGCCGATCCGCGTGGCAACGTCAGCCTCGAAGAAGAAGCGATTGATATGGATAGCTATTCGATGGCGCTGGCAGCACACAACAGCGGCGGCAAAGTGTTCGTACAGGTGCGCGATGTACTGGAAGCAGGCGCGCTTGAACCACGTAGAGTCAAGCTTCCGGGGATTCTGGTCGATGGCATCGTTGAACACCGCGAACAACCGCAAACCTATCTTGGTGGTTACGACCTGACAATTAGTGGTCAACATCGCCGTCTGAGTTCTAACGACGCTATTGAACTGGTTAGTCATCCGGTACGTCGTCTGATTGCCCGTCGGGCAGCACGTGAACTGGTAGCTGGTGCTTCAACCAACTTTGGCTTTGGTATTCCGGGCGGTATTCCTGGCGTTGCGCTGCGTGAAGGCGTGCCTTATCAAAGTTTGTGGCTAAGTGTTGAGCAAGGCGTACATAACGGCATGATGCTGGATGACGCGTTTTTTGGCTGCGCCCGTAACGCCGACGCCATTATCCCTTCGCTGGATCAATTCGAATTCTACAGCGGCGGCGGTATCGATATCACTTTCCTCGGCATGGGCGAGATGGATCAGCACGGCAACGTCAACGTTTCGCATCTCAACGGCAATCTGATCGGCCCCGGCGGCTTCCTCGAAATTGCACAAAACGCCCGAAAAGTGGTGTTCTGCGGCACGTTTGACGCCAAAGGCAGCAAAATCGATGTAACGCCAGATGGCCTGCATATAGCTCAGTCAGGTCAGATCCCCAAACTGGTTACTCAGGTGGAAAAAATTACCTTTAGCGCCGCCTACGCACAGCAAAGTGATCAAGAAGTGTTGTATATCACTGAACGCGCGGTATTCCAGTTAACGGCAGAAGGCGTTGAATTAATTGAGATCGCGCCGGGTGTGGAGATTGAGCGCGACATTCTGCCGTTTATGGCCTTCCGCCCGATTATCAGGCAACCACGTCTGATGGAAAGCAGCCTGTTTACGCCAATGGAGGATGCATGAGCCAGCTTGATGACGCCATCCTCGATTCGCTGACGCACGTCACTTTTCCAAAGGGGTTTGTGTCAGCAGAACCAACGTCAATTGTCACCGTTGAGGATATTGATTACCCGATCTGGCAAGTTGATGCGCTGGTCGTTGGTAGCGGCGCAGCAGGATTACGTGCGGCGGTTGAGCTGAAACGTCGCCTGCAAAATGTACTGATCGCGACCGCCGGGTTATACATGGGAACGTCAGCGTGTTCCGGTTCTGATAAACAAACACTGTTTACCGCCGCTACTGCGGGCAACGGAGACAATTTTGCCAAACTGGCCGAGGCACTGGTGAGCGGTGGCGCAATGGATCACGACACCGCTTATGTCGAGGCGGTCGGTTCTCTGCATACCCTCGGCGGTCTGCAATATCTTGGTCTGGAATTACCGGAAGATCGCTATGGCGCAATTCTCCGTTATCAAACCGACCATGACGAAGCCGGACGCGCAACCTCCTGTGGACCGCGGACATCTCGCCTGATGGTAAAAGTATTGCTGGAGGAAGTGCAGCGCCTCGCCATCCCAATGTTGACCAGTGCAACGGTGATTAAGCTCCTGCATCAGTGCGGAGAGAATGGCGAAGATCGCGTTGCGGGGGCTATTCTCGCAACCGGTTCCCGCGCTCATAACCCCTGGGGGCTGGCCATTGTGACTACGCCCAATGTGGTACTGGCAACGGGCGGACCGGGCGAGCTTTATCGCGACAGTGTTTATCCACATAAATGCTTCGGCTCGCTGGGACTGGCCCTGGAAGAAGGTCTGACGCTAACCAATCTGACAGAAAGCCAGTTTGGTATAGGCACGCCACGCAGCACGTTTCCGTGGAATTTATCCGGCACCTATGTGCAGGTGATCCCGTATATCTATTCTGTGGATGCTGAGGGCAACGAGTATAACTTCCTTGCAGATTACTATCGCACCACCCAGGAACTGGCTTCAAACATCTTCCGTAAAGGTTATCAGTGGCCGTTTCACGCCACGCGGGTAATGGATTTTGGCTCCAGCTTGTTAGATATGGCGGTGGCGCAAGAGCAGCAATCAGGTCGCCAGGTATTTATGGATTTCAATCGCAATCCTGAAGCGGTGCCTGGTGATTTGCCGTTCTCATTGGATCGATTGGACGACGACGTTCGCGCATATCTTGAAAACAACGGCGCCCTGGCGCAATCGCCCATCGAACGCCTGCAACGAATGAATCCGCTGTCTATCTCGCTGTACAAGATGCACGGCTACGATCTCACCGCGCAGCCTCTGCAGTTCGCCATGAACAATCAACATATGAATGGCGGTATAGAAGTGGATATCTGGGGGCAAACCTCCCTGCCTGGTTGCTTCGCGGTGGGAGAAGTTGCCGGAACTCACGGCGTTACCCGGCCTGGCGGCGCGGCACTGAATGCTGGACAGGTTTTTGCAGTGCGCCTGGCGCGTTTTATTGGTTGCACGCAGAAGCAGTCTGTTGATGGGGATATTGCACAACTGACCGCTCCGGCCCTGGCGTCCATAAGAGAGATCATTACTCAGGCGCACGATAACGGGACCGGGATGCCATTGTCATTGGTTAAGGAAAAAATTCAGGCACGAATGTCTGATCATGCGGGGTTTATTTGCCATGCCGATAAAGTCCGACGTGCCACTCGTGATGCCCTGCTATTGAACGAATTTGTCCAACAGCATGGATTGGCTATCAAACATGTGGGCGAAGTTGCCGAGCTGTTTATGTGGCGGCATATGGCGCTGACCTCTGCTGCCGTATTGACACAGTTGACGCATTATATTGATGCCGATGGTGGTAGCCGTGGGGCTCGTATTATTCTCGACGGAGATGGAAATTCGATTCCGCAAACACGAAATGGTTTTTGTGATGCTTGGCGCTTTCGTTCAGAGCGTACTGAGGATAAAAAAGATAAGCTACTTATTCATTATTGCAATGGTATCTTTCACGTCAGAAAAGCACCTGTTCGTGAGTTTCCCATTATCCGCGGCATTTGGTTTGAAAAAAACTGGCCTGGTTTTCTTAATGGGACAATTTACCAGCCACAGGATGAATGATATTGCAAAGGTTAATCACTATGCGAAATATAATTAGATCTATTAATGCTCTGCTTGCAACATTGAATATTACCATTTTGGCGATCATTGTGGCATGTGTGACATGGCAGGTGGTAGCACGATTTATATTTAAAAGCCCCAGTATATTTACGGATGAGCTCAGTCGTTTGCTTTTTATTTGTCTTGGCCTTTTTGGTGGTGCCTATACCGCGGGGCAGAACCGGCACCTGGCGATTGACCTGCTTCCTATGATGCTGAAAGGAAAAGCACGGCGTCATTTATTTTTGTGTATTCAGACTATCGTTATTATCTTCGCCACCATCATTATGGTATATGGTGGTGGGCTATTAACTATGGACACATTCGATTCAGGTCAAACCTCACCCGCTTTAGGTTGGCAGATGGGATATATCTATATGAGCATCCCGATTAGTGGTGTACTTATTATTATATACACCATAGATATGGTTTTAACAGAACTTAAACAACCACGCTAAAGATAATAAACAACAACCAACCATAGTAGGAATGGAGAAATTATGGATTACTGGTTACCGATTATTGTGTTATTTGGTGCCTTCTTTTTTATGTTGGCATTAGGTGTACCTATTGTTTATGCCATTGGTTTATCGACACTGGCATCAATTTCCACACAACTCGATTTCAACTCAGCATTGAGTGTGGTTTCCCAAAAGTTAGCCTCCGGGTTAGATAGTTTTACGTTGTTGGCAATCCCATTTTTTATCTTGTCTGGCAACATTATGAATCATGGAGGAATAGCACGAAGGCTAATTAACTTTGCGCGAATTCTTGGCGGTCGTCTGCCAGGCTCACTTGCTCACTGTAATATTCTTGCCAATATGCTGTTCGGGGCAATTTCTGGTTCAGCCGTTGCTTCGGCGGCGGCGATGGGCGGTGTCATGCATCCGCAACAGGTTAAAGAAGGCTACGACCCGGCATTCAGCACTGCGGTTAACGTTGCTTCTGCTCCTACTGGTTTACTTATTCCACCAAGCAATACGTTGATCGTCTATTCACTGGTCAGCGGCGGTACGTCTATTGCTGCACTGTTCCTGGCAGGGTATGTTCCGGGAATTTTACTGGGCCTGGCGCTGATGGTCGTCGCCGGTATTATCGCGGTACGTCGCGGATACCCCAAACCAGAACGCCCAACTTTACGCCAGGCTGGAGTGGCTATATGGATGGCGATCCCCAGTATTTTCCTGATTGTGTTAATTATGGGCGGTGTACTAAGCGGTGTTTTTACCCCGACAGAGGCTTCGGCAATTGCGGTAATTTATACCCTTTTCCTTGCGCTGGTTCTTTATCGTGAAATCTCAGTTAAAGATTTGCCTAAAATATTTCTGGAATCCGTCATTACCACCGCAATTGTTTTGTTATTGATCGGTTCTTCAATGGGCATGTCATGGGCTATGTCCAACGCTGACGTCCCCTTCCTGATCCTCGATTTGCTCAATACCATTTCTGATAATCCAATAGTAATCCTGCTTATTATCAATATTATCTTGTTGATCATTGGCACATTTATGGATATGACGCCAGCGGTACTGATTTTTACGCCGATATTTTTACCGGTTGTCACCGAACTGGGCATGGACCCGATTCACTTTGGTATTGTCATGGTACTGAACATGTGTATCGGTATTTGTACTCCGCCTGTAGGCAGTGTGTTATTTGTCGGTTGTAGTGTATCTAAATTACCGATTAATAAAATTATCAAACCTATGCTGCCATTCTATGCCGTGATGGTATTGGTGCTGGCAATGGTGACTTATATTCCGCAAATCAGTATGGCATTGCCAAGAGCACTGGGCTACTGATATGCATTCACTGGCGGCACCTGCCGCCATATTTATTAGAAAAGGAACATCTATGAAAATAAAAGTATCCGCTGGCATTATCGGTGCTGTTCTTATGTTATCCGCAAGCCAGTCCTGGGCAGTGACATTAAAACTGAGTCATAATCAGGATAAGTCTCATCCTGTTCATAAAGCGATGGAGTTCTTTGCGAAAAAGAGCAAAGAGTACTCTAACGGTGATATTACTATTCGTATTTATCCAAATGGAACATTGGGTACTCAACGAGAAACAATGGAGCTGATTCGTTCTGGCGCTATTCCGCTGGTAAAAACCAATGCGGCAGAAATGGAAGCATTTGAAAATTCTTATAAATTATTTAGCCTGCCTTATTTGTTCCGCGATCGTGATCATTATTATCAGGTGATGCAGGGCGATATCGGGAGAAAAATCCTCGACTCAACGAAAAGCAAAGGTTATTTCGGGCTGACTTTTTATGATGGAGGCGCCCGCAGCTTCTACGGCAATAAACCGGTACTGAAACCAGACGATCTGAAAGGCATGAAAGTCCGTGTCCAGCCAAGTCCTAGCGCAGTTGAAATGATCAAAGTCATGGGCGGTAACCCGACGCCACTGGATTACGGCGAGCTGTATACAGCCTTACAGCAGGGCGTCGTCGATATGGCGGAAAACAGTGTGATGGCGCTGACCACCATGCGTCACGGTGAAGTGGCAAAATCTTTCAGCCTTGACGAACACACTATGGTTCCCGATGTGGTTCTGATGAGCAATGCTGCGTTTGATAAACTTAGCCCGGAAAATCAGGCTGCTATATTAAAAGCATCTAAAGAATCAATGAGCTACATGAAAGACTTGTGGAGCGAAGAAGAGAAACAAGAATTTGCGAAACTGGATAAAATGGGCGTGAAAGTCTACCAGGTTGATAAAGCTCCGTTTATCGAGAAAGTACAGCCAATGTACGCAAACTTCGCTAAGGATAACCCTGCCCTTGCCCCAATGCTGGCCGACATTCAGGCGACGAAGTAATTATCTTAATAGGGCTGCTTATTGCGGCCCTCATCGAATATATCGAAATAACTATTCTAAATTGACGCCCTGAACGCCTCTGCCATTAACTCTTGTTCACGACCAGGTAATCTAAGACGCTCGGCAATGGTTCGCCACTGACTGACAATTCCTCTAAAATTAGCAATAATGTCATCTGCTTCTGTCAAACCAAGTCGAAAATACTCCGCAACTTCTCGAGCTAATTCCAAATCAAGTGCATTAACGACCATTTCCCATCCACCAACATCATACTCATCTTTTACACTGGGAAATTTAGCGATGTAGAGATGTCCTGCTTCATCAACAACACTGGCTTTCGGACGTGCCCCTCCTAATGATCCCCCCGGAGCGATTAGCATTCTTAACCATTTTTGCCCCATGAGTTCTTTATTATCAGGATCTTCTTCAATTGCCCGGCTAGCTCTTTCCAGACTCGCTATTTCGGTAAATGGTGGGGCTGCAACATCAATGCGGTTATCAAGAAACTCTCCAGTGTCTTCAAGTTTATATCGAAGAGCCCCAACCCGATAAAGATCATGTACACCTAATAAATAATCAGACTCATAAAGGTGGGAGTCTTTATCAAATAATCCGTCTCGGATATCCCTCTCAATACGCCGCTTCATTAGCATGCGTCCCCAACGATCCGGGCAGGAATCACTAAATGCACCAAATTTATCCTTAGGAGGAATTGGGTACTGTGCTCCCTCATACAACATTATTTCAGGATCTAACTGAATAAAATTAAGTGCAGGATCTGCAAGCGCCTTTTTATCGTACTCAAACTCAAATATCTCACGCGCCCGGGTGCGACGACTGTGCAAATAACCAATACGCGCAGGACCATCCAGGCCTTCCCAATCCGCATACACTCCGATTAATGCCATAATTAATTTCCTTTTATCGGTTTTTTTATCGGTTGTAATAGTGCAGCAAGAGAGGTGGACGTTTCCCCTGGATTAGTTGGCGTTGAGTCTTTTGCCAGCGCTGTTAAATCCGTGGTGAGATGACCTTCTTTCTCGCGTTTCGTCTGAAATGAGGCTGTCTGAATCCCTTCGCCATTCTTACCGGATGAACGAGCAAGCCCTCTTTTTTTAATCAAACGGGAATCCTGGAGCTGACGCCCTAAGTCGTCTTCAGCTGCAAGCTTATTTAAATCCGTTTCCAGACCCAAAACCTGCATCACAGACAAATATGCCCCTATCGTGACCCCTGCACTTCCTGACTCCAGAGAACGCAATGTTATTGGCGACATCCCGGCACGTTCAGCAACTTGCTTTGCGGTAAGCCTGCGTCGTAAACGAGCAAGTTTCAGCCGCTCACCAAATTCACTAAGCATCTGATTCGTATAAGGGAGTAACGGTGCTGTTTTTTTACCCATAGTGATAATATTTTATCTTTTTACGACCATAATAACCATAATATTAGCATTTTTTTGGTTAAACGATCTTTTACTTTGCACATCAAGCAATCAGCCCCATAGAAGCGATAATATTTTATCTTTTTATCTAAAAAAACAATAAAATAACAGCGCATTTGCACCTAACTTATTGTTTTTATTATCTTACAAGGGAGACGCTGTATTGATGCTTTTGTCATGTTTTCCGCGTAAAAAAACATGACACGAGCTACCAGCGGCGAGGCTGGGGGCCAGGTATGGGTCCTGAGAATTTTTTATAAAAGGAATAGTAAGAGAACTTTATGAAGGGAACAGCTGTTTCTGAGGTTTTTATCACTAAAAGCAAAACGCCGACACAAGGTCGGCGTTTTTACGTCTCGTTGAATAACGAATTATTCAGCTACTACGTTTACGATCACTTTCGCGAATACTTCGCTGTGAACCTGGAAGCTCACTTCGTGTTCGCCAGTGGTACGCAGAACGCCGTTCGGCAGACGAACTTCGCTCTTAGCCACTTCAACGCCAGCTGCAGTTACAGCGTCAGCGATGTCGCGAGTACCGATGGAACCGAACAGTTTACCTTCGTCGCCAGCTTTAGACGCGATGGTAACAGTTTCCAGTGCATTGATTTTCTCAGCGCGAGCATTAGCTGCTGCCAGAACTTCAGCCAGTTTAGCTTCCAGTTCAGCGCGACGTGCTTCGAAGAATTCAATGTTTTTCTTGGTAGCTGGAACAGCTTTACCCTGCGGTACCAGGAAGTTACGAGCATAGCCCGCTTTAACGTTTACCTGATCACCCAGGCTACCCAGGTTTGCTACTTTATCAAGCAGAATAACTTGCATTACCTTATCCTCTCAAAGTCGTATTAATGGACCGTGACCGATTACTGATGGCGATCAGTGTACGGCAGCAGGGACAGGTAGCGAGCGCGTTTGATAGCGCGAGCCAGCTGACGCTGGTATTTTGCACGGGTACCGGTGATACGGCTTGGGACAATCTTACCGCTTTCGGTGATGTAGTTTTTCAGCGTAGCGATATCTTTATAGTCGATCTCTTGAACGCCTTCCGCGGTGAAACGGCAGAACTTGCGACGACGGAAATAACGTGCCATATGGCTAGTCTCCAGAATCTATCAATTCAATCTGCTCAGCATGCAAAACCATTTTGCTCAGACCGTTCTTTGCCTTGTGGCATGAAATGAACCCCTGAACGGTTATGCGACTGCCGACCGTTATACTGTGAGTAATGGCTTGGTTTTCGTGTCCGCTAACAATAACGGGCATTTGGCACCACGCCTGCCGGTGAAAACCGGCTTCCTCCTGCACAGAACGATGCTCAAGCACGAACTGGCAGTGAGGAATTCCTGATGGACTGACCTTGCGAAGGGGAGTCCTGCACACGGTGCCGGACAACACCAGACGGTTGGTCATCAGAAATTACTCTTCAGAATCCCCAGCTTCAGCATCATCTGCGGTTTCGTTTGCGAAATCATCGCGACGCTCACGGCGCTCGTCTTTCGCTTTAACCATCGGAGATGCTTCGGTAACAGCGTGCTTGGTACGCATAACCATGCTGCGGATAACGGCATCGTTGAAGCGGAAGGTAGTTTCCAGCTCATCGATCACTTCCTGCGGAGCTTCAACGTTCATCAGAACGTAGTGTGCTTTGTGCAGTTTGTTGATCGGGTAAGCCAGCTGACGGCGGCCCCAGTCTTCCAGACGGTGGATCTTGCCTTCTGCACCAGTGATGGCAGCAGTGTAGCGCTCGATCATGCCCGGAACCTGTTCGCTCTGGTCAGGATGGACCATAAAAACGATTTCGTAATGACGCATCGAATTGCTCCTTACGGATTATTCAGCCTCCTGTCTGGGTCAGCCGAATCCCGGGGAGGCAAGGAACGTGTTAAAGGTCGGCTGAAAAATGACGCGTTATAGTACTTGTATGCCCCGCTAAACTCAAGGCCAGCCAACAAATAAATCTCATCTTTCGCCAAATCGTACTAACCCGCTGATTTGAAGTTCATCACATCCCATCAGGGCGTTTTTTTGAACAACTGCATCAGAAATGGTCACCATCAACTTCTTTATCATTGATTAAAATTAAATCAGAAGATCATCACAGAGGAGCGCGCACAAAGTCAGCCGTTGAGGAGGTATCTATGTTCAGCCGTGTTTTAGCCCTTCTGGCTGTGCTTTTGCTAAGTGCAAATACATGGGCAGCCATTGAAATTAATAACCACCAGGCCAGAAATATGGACGACGTGCAGAGCTTAGGCGTGATTTATATCAACCATAACTTCGCCACTGAAAGTGAAGCTCGCCAGGCACTGAATGAAGAGACAGATGCGCAAGGCGCAACGTACTACCACGTGATTCTGATGCGGGAACCGGGGAGTAACGGCAATATGCACGCCAGCGCGGATATTTATCGCTAGCACCAGGTATAACCAACGAAACATTGCCATAGTTTGCTTTGCCCCCTTCTCCGGGGGCATTTTTTTGAAAAACGGCTGCGGAATCAGACCAGTTATCTCCCGAAGAAGGAAATTTCCGCAGCACGTATTTTACTTCTGCCCGTAATAGGCGTTGGGACCGTGCTTACGCATGAAGTGTTTATTCATCAGGAAGCTGTCGATGTGATTCAGTTGTGGGTTAATACTGCGGGCAATCCACGCCATTTTCGCCACTTCTTCCATCACCACCGCGTTATGCACCGCATCGTGGGCATCTTTCCCCCAGGCAAACGGTCCGTGCTGATACACCACAATTCCCGGCGTATGCAGTGGCTCGGCGTCACCCAGCGTTTCGATAATCACTTTGCCAGTGTTCTGTTCGTACTCGCCCTGCACCTCTTCTTCGCTTAACCCGCGCGTACACGGGATATCGCCCAAAAAGTAGTCAGCGTGCGTGGTGCCTAACGCCGGGATCGCCAGCCCTGCCTGCGCCCATGCGGTGGCATGAGTGGAGTGGGTATGGACAATGCCGCCGAGCGACGGATAACGGCGGTAGAGTTCGAGATGCGTCGCGGTGTCGGAAGACGGGCGATACTTCCCGTCCACCACCTGGCCGCTCATATCGACCACCACCATATCGTCCGCTTTCATGGTTTCGTAGGCGACACCGCTGGGCTTGATCACCACCAGCCCGCGTTCGCGGTCAATGGCGCTGACGTTGCCCCAAGTAAAGGTCACCAGCCCGTAACGCGGCAGATCCATGTTGGCTTCAAACACCTGCTGTTTCAGCTTTTGCATTATGCCGCCTCCACCATGCCCGCTTTGACCATGCGCGCTTTTACCCAGTCACGCGCTTTCGCCACTTCTGCCGCCGGGTCTTCCGCCGTTTCGCTCCACATCTCAATCAGGTACGGCCCGCAATAGCCACTCTGTTTGAGCGTTTCAAAGCAACGTTCGAAATCCACTACGCCTTCGCCAAACGGCACGTTTTTGAAGACACCCGGTTTGGTGTCTTTCACATGCACCGCGACGATATGCCCGATTCCGGCCTGCAATTCCATCTGCACATCGTTGTCCCACGCCGACAGGTTGCCGATATCCGGGTAGAGCTGGAACCACGGATTGTTGAGATAGTGCGCGTAGCCCAGCGCCTTGCTGATAGAGTTCATCAATGGGTAATCCATGATCTCCATTGCCAGCGTGACCTGCGCACGGCTCGCCATCTCGACGCTCTCTTTCAGGCCGTCACGGAAACGACGACGCGTTTCGTTATTGGCCTCCTGATAGTAAACGTCATAGCCCGCCAACTGGATCACGCGAATGCCGACGTCCTGGGCGAACTGGATAGCTTTACGCATAATCTCCAGCCCCTGCGCCCGCACCGCATCATCTTCGCTACCCAGCGGGAAACGACGATGGGCGGAAAGGCACATGGACGGCACACGCACGCCGGTTTCAACAATCGCGTTCACCAGCGCCAGACGCTGTTCGCGGCTCCAGTCGAGGCGCGACAAGCGCTCGTCAGTTTCATCTACCGACATCTCGACAAAATCGAAGCCCAGCGTTTTTGCCAGTTGCAGCCGTTCCAGCCAGCACTCCCCGGCGGGGAGCGCTTTTTCATAGATGCCAAGCGGGATTTGTTTGGACAACATATCCGCTCCTTAGCCCCACAGCTGGGCGATGGAACGTTTGAACTGACGCGCAGCTTCAACCGGAGAAGCGGCATCACGGATGCTGCGACCTGCGATAAACACATGAATCGGAATGCCTTTGAACAACGGCAGATCTTCCAGCGCCAGACCACCGGTGACGGTTACTTTGAAGCCCATATCGGAAAGACGTTTGATCGCGGTAATGTCCGCTTCGCCCCATGCCACGCCTGCGGCCTGCGCGTCACGGCTGCGGTGATAAACCACCTGCTGAATGCCTGCGTCACGCCACTGCTGCGCCTGTTCCCAGGTCCAATAACCGGTCAGTTCGATCTGCACGTCGCCGTTAAACTCTTTTGCTACGTCCAGCGCACCTTTGGCGGTGTTGATATCCGCACAGCAAATTACGGTCACCCAGTCAGCGTTGGCTTCGAAGCACATACGAGAAAGGATTTTGCCCGCATCGGCAATTTTGGCATCTGCCAGCACGATTTTGTGCGGGTAGAGCGCTTTCAGGTCACGAACCGCACGCACGCCTTCGCCCACGCATAGAATGGTGCCCACTTCGATAATGTCGACTTCTTCGGCAATCAAGCGAGTGGTTTCGTAGGCGCTATCCATAGTCTGGTTGTCCAGCGCGACTTGCAACATCGGTAATGACATGTTCAATTCCTTCTTAAGCTGCCGCGTTGGTGCGGTCAATGAGATCCAGTACTTCCTGCTCGGTACGGCAGGCACGTAAACGGTCGAAATTCTCTTCATCTTCAAACAGGTTGACGATCTGCATGATGCCCACTTCCTGGTGAGTGTTGGCATCAACCGCCGCCATAGTGATGAGGATATCCACCGGGTCGTTATCTTCGTGGTTGAACTCCAGCGGCTTTTTCAGCGTCACCAGCGCAAAACCGGTTTTCTTAACGCCCTCTTCCGGGCGACCGTGCGGCATTGCCAGGCCTGGTGCGAGCACAAAGTACGGGCCGTGCTGTTCAACCGCATCCAGAATCGCCTGGTAGTAACGCGGCTCGACAACATCCGCCGCCACCAGCAGGTCAACGCCGATTTTCACTGCGTCCTGCCATGTCTCAGCTTCAGCCTGCAGACGGATAGATTTATTCTCCGCCAGCGAATCACGTAATTTCATGGCGCGTCCTTACTTCACATCCTGCGGGAAATGCTCTTTGATCACTTCCAGCAGTTTCGGGCCAAAATCAGCAGGAGAGAGCATGTTGCGTACGCCAACCACGTATTTGTTGCCGGTCACGGTGATTTCGCCCGCAATGTGCGTAGAAGCGATGATGATATCCGCGCCGCTCAACTCGCTTTTGTATTCGCCAACCGCGCAGCTATTTACCGTGTGGTCAATGTTTGATTGGGTTAAAAACTGGTCCACTTTCATCTTCATGATCATGGAACTGCCTTGTCCGTTGCCACACACAGCCAGAATACGTACGGTCATAATCAAAACTCCTTATTAAGCAGACTGTTCTGCCAGTTGTTTTTCTGCATCTTCTTCTGCGCGCAGTGCGCGGCCTGCGAAGAACATATAAGCCAGTGCAATTACAATGATGACGGCCATAAAGGCGATACCGATGGAGAAGAAGCCCTGCATCATCGGCGGTGCCAGAATTGACCAGTCCGCCATACCCATCCAGGCACTCATACCGGTGAGTTTCACCGCCCAGACGCAACCAAAGATTTCAATCATCCCCATCACCAGACAAATTTTCAGCGCCGCACGCCAGCCGCCGAAGTGGTTAGCAAACACGCCGATGGTGGCGTTGGAGAAGAACATCGGGATAAAGCCAGGAATAATCAGAATGGAGGAACCGCAGGCGACCAGGATGCCAACCGCAATCAGCTGACCGATGGTGCCCCACATAAAGCCCCAGACCACGGCGTTCGGCGCGAAGCTATAGATAGCCGCACAGTCAATCGCCAGAACCGCACCTGGGATCAGACGCTGGGAGATACCGTTAAATGCTTCAGAGAGTTCCGCCACAAACATGCGCACGCCCTGAGTGATGATGAAGATCGCCACCGCAAAGGAGAAACCGGTTTGCAGGATGTAGACCGTCCAGTGCACTTTGCCTGCCATCGCCTGCACGGTATCGATACCGAAGGAGAGCAGAATGGCGCCAAAGAAGATGGTCATGACAATCGCCGTGGAGACGATGTTGTCGTGGAAAATATTCAGCCAGCCAGGCAGTTTGAGGTCTTCAACGCTCTCCTCTTTTTTGCCCAGGAACGGCGCGACTTTATAAGCAATCCATGATGCAAACTGCTGCTGGTGACCGATGGAGAAACCGCAGCCGTCGGTGACTTCCTGAGTCGGCTTGTACATCATGTTGGAGGTGATACCCCAGTAGAGCGAAACCAGAATCGCGGTGCAGATAATGGTCGTCCACATGGAATAACCGAAAATAAACAGCGTAACGGCAATCAGCCCCGCCTGCTGGAACATGATGTGACCAGTCAGCATGATGGTGCGAATACCGGTAATACGACGCAGCAGCACGTAACAGATGTTCAGCGCCAGAGCCAGCAACACCGCGTAACCCACCCAGCTATAGGCATCGCCCATGCGCTCGATAGTGGCCATCATCGAAGCGTAAGTATCTGAAATCGCACCGTTGATACCGTATACTTCCGACATTTTCGCCACCACCGGTTTGAAGGTGCTGGTCAGGATGCCGGACCCTGCCTGCAACAACATGAAACCAATAATGGTTTTAATCGTCCCTTTAATAATAACGCTGACACTTTTGCGCAGTAGGATGTAGCCCAGACAGGTCACAATACCCAGCAACAACGGGGCATTGGTCATGACCTGGTTAAAAAACACGGTAAAGATGTTGTAGAGGATCTCCATAACGATCTCCTGAAGAAGAGGTAACCGGGTATTCCGCACACCCGGAATGTTGTGCATTCACTCTAATTTTCAAAAGTAATCACAACAAGATTATTTATGATTAAATGTGACGCGGCACGCAAATAATTCCACATGGATAGAGTGGGATTCATGCAGCGAAACAATTACTCATTTAAATTCATTTATTTAAATGGATTACACATTCCGTTAAATCTTTCCACACTCAAAATCCACAACAACTCCCCTGGCAAAAAGTCAAAAAATGGTCATTGCCTTCCTGAAAAAATAGTGTCAGGATTAATCAAAACCAATCACATATTGATTAAAACTGAACATCATGAAGGTAAATGGCGATGAGTAAAGTGAAAAGTATCACCCGTGAATCCTGGATCCTGAGCACTTTCCCGGAGTGGGGTAGCTGGCTGAATGAAGAAATTGAACAAGAGCAGGTAGCTCCTGGTACATTCGCGATGTGGTGGCTCGGTTGTACTGGGATCTGGCTGAAATCGGAAGGTGGCACCAACGTTTGTGTTGATTTCTGGTGCGGTACTGGCAAACAAAGTCACGGTAACCCGCTGATGAAACAGGGTCACCAGATGCAGCGCATGGCTGGCGTGAAAAAACTGCAGCCAAACCTGCGTACTACCCCGTTTGTTCTTGATCCGTTTGCGATTCGCCAGATCGACGCGGTACTGGCAACTCACGATCACAACGATCATATCGACGTCAACGTCGCTGCTGCCGTGATGCAGAACTGTGCTGATGACGTACCGTTTATCGGACCGAAAACCTGCGTGGATTTATGGATTGGCTGGGGAGTACCAAAAGAGCGCTGCATCGTGGTCAAACCAGGCGATGTGGTAAAAGTGAAAGACATTGAAATTCATGCCCTTGACGCGTTCGACCGTACTGCACTGATCACCCTACCAGCGGATCAAAAAGCGGCTGGCGTGCTGCCAGACGGCATGGACGATCGCGCAGTAAACTATCTGTTCAAAACACCGGGCGGTTCCCTGTATCACAGCGGCGATTCCCACTACTCTAACTACTATGCAAAACATGGCAACGAGCATCAGATCGACGTGGCGTTAGGATCGTACGGTGAGAACCCACGCGGTATTACCGACAAAATGACCAGCGCCGATATGCTGCGTATGGGCGAAGCGTTGAATGCGAAAGTTGTTATCCCGTTCCACCATGATATCTGGTCAAACTTCCAGGCCGATCCGCAGGAAATCCGCGTACTGTGGGAGATGAAAAAAGATCGTCTGAAGTATGGCTTTAAGCCATTTATCTGGCAGGTCGGTGGCAAGTTTACCTGGCCGTTGGATAAAGATAACTTCGAGTATCACTATCCGCGCGGTTTTGACGATTGCTTCACCATTGAACCGGATCTGCCGTTCAAATCGTTCCTGTAATCTGTCGTTGATACCGGGTAGCGTGGATCTGTTCGCGCTATCCGGCGTAGTATTTCCTGGCTATTTCAAATATCATCTAAAAAAATCAAATTTTATCGGAATAGCTCATGACTGAAGCACAAAGACATCAAATCCTCCTGGAAATGCTCGCACAATTGGGCTTTGTGACCGTGGAGAAAGTCGTTGAGCGTCTGGGAATTTCGCCTGCCACTGCGCGACGCGATATCAATAAACTCGACGAAAGCGGCAAACTGAAGAAAGTGCGCAACGGCGCCGAAGCGATTACCCAGCAGCGCCCGCGATGGACGCCGATGAATCTGCACCAGGCGCAGAATCACGATGAAAAAGTACGTATCGCTAAAGCGGCCTCGCAGTTGGTCAACCCGGGCGAAAGCGTGGTCATCAACTGCGGCTCTACCGCGTTTCTGCTCGGCCGGGAAATGTGTGGCAAACCGGTGCAAATCATCACTAATTATCTCCCGCTGGCAAACTATCTGATCGATCAGGAACATGACAGCGTGATCATCATGGGCGGGCAGTACAACAAAAGTCAGTCCATCACCTTAAGCCCACAGGGCAGCGAAAACAGTCTCTATGCCGGGCACTGGATGTTTACCAGCGGCAAAGGGCTGACCGCAGAAGGGTTATATAAAACCGATATGCTGACAGCGATGGCAGAGCAGAAGATGCTGAGCGTGGTAGGGAAACTAGTAGTGCTGGTCGATAGCAGTAAGATTGGTGAACGCGCGGGGATGCTCTTTAGCCGCGCCGATCAAATCGATATGCTGATCACCGGCAAAAATGCTAACCCAGAGATCCTGCAACAGCTGGAAGCGCAAGGGGTCAGCATTCTGCGTGTTTAAAGATGCTGGTGGAAAAATGTCACCGCAGCATCTAACGCCTCGGGTGTAATACGGTGGCGCACGCCAGGCTGCCATAAACAGGTTAACTGTTTATCTCGTCCCGTTTCTCTTAATGCCTGCTGCAAACGTAGTGATTCCTCGGCAGGCACAACATCATCGTCAAGGCCATGCCACAACAGCAGTGGCCTGCTTCCCAGTTCGTCCAGGTGGTTTGTCGCTTCCCACTCTGCCAGTGGAGCAATAATGTTATTAAATTCGTTTTGCTGTGCTGGCGTTTCAGGCTTCAACGGTGGAAACAGTGAACGGGCAAGCGATGTGAAATAGCCAGACCCCATCATGCTGGCGGTACATTTCACCGTGGGGTGGCGAGCGGTAATCCCCAACGCGGTCATTGCGCCCATCGACGCGCCACCAACCGCCAGGCGTTCATCACGCAGCCAGTTTTCTTCGGCTATTGCCGCACGTAAAGTAGTGAATTCCTGCATACTTTGTAGCAAGATTTGCCAGAATTGATTTAAACGCCTCGCTGCGTCGCCACTAAAACGGCTACCGTGATTGGGCGCATCCGGCATGATCACCCGGAAACCAGCCTGCGCCAGCGCGACGGCAAAATAGCTATAAACCAGGCTGGATGAAGTAAATCCGTGATAAAAAATCACACACGGTAACGGGGTTTCTTTTTGCCCTATGGGATAAGCGTGAAGAACGGGAATATCAGCCAGCACGCGTGATTCTAATTCAATCATCTTTTTCTCCTTTGAGTCTGGTATGACATGAAGAAATCCTTAGCACAAGTTTCTGCTGACCGTATTAGTTCATAATGTTGAGATGTGGATTACGCTTTCACAACGTTTTCATTCGAAAATCGCGTACCAGGTAACAATTCGGGAACATTCCCCTCAAGTTAAATAAATAAGGCACTACACTATGGTTAGCAGGAAACGTAATAGCGTTATTTATCGGTTTGCCAGTTTATTATTGGTGTTGATGCTAAGCGCCTGTAGCGCACTGCAAGGTACGCCACAGCCAGCACCGCCAGTAACGGACCATCCGCAAGAGATTCGCCGTGACCAGACACAAGGGTTACAGCGAATAGGTAGCGTAAGCACGATGGTACGGGGCTCTCCGGATGACGCATTAGCAGAAATCAGAGCGAAAGCTGTCGCTGCAAAAGCTGATTATTACGTTGTCGTAATGGTGGATGAAACCATCGTGACAGGACAGTGGTATTCACAAGCCATTTTGTACCGTAAATAAATCAGACAACTTACATAGCCAGCTTTACATTGCTTTGCGTCCCTATGCGTTTACCTGTGCACAATAAATTACCGGCTGGAAGCTCGGGCGTTTATTACCGCGATGGAATGCCCTGCCACATGTGGGGAAACGAAAAATGGAGCTGACGATGAAACAATTACTTGCCTCACCCTCGCTGCAATTAGTGACTTGCCCTGCGAGCGCCACGGCACAGTCTGCAGAATTCGCCAGTGCTGACTGCGTGACGGGCCTGAATGAAATAGGTCAGATCTCGGTTAGCAATATTTCAGGGGATCCGCAGGACGTGGAACGTATCGTGGCGTTAAAGGCCGATGAACAAGGGGCATCATGGTATCGCATTATTACCATGTATGAAGACCAGCAGCCCGATAACTGGCGTGTACAGGCGATACTGTATGCGTGAGTGTCATCTACAGCAAATGAACAATGCCGGATGCGGCGCGAGCGCCTTGTCCGGCCTACAATTTTCACATATTTCATTTAGTTAATCGAAACCAGCGTCGCATCCGTCGTATACGCTTACAAACACACTCCCCCCGTCGCCCGCAGCAATAAATCATTCTGGATCTGCTCTGACAACCGCACGCCACCGCGCGTATTTAACATCACCTGACACCACGCCTGCGCCATTGGCGGAGAAGCATATTTCAACATTTGCGCGCCGCAGCCCAGCAAAAATAATTGATGTGTTATCTCCCGTCCCAATTCCTCAGCCGGTTTGCGCAGTTGCTGTTGTAAGCGACGAACCGCGCGATCAAAATAACGATCTTGCCCTTTCACTTCCATAAACGCTTCCGACAGCAAGTCGTATACACCCGCTTGCTTATTAAGAACGCGCAGCACATCGAGGCACATAATATTGCCAGAGCCTTCCCAGATACTGTTCACTGGCATCTCTCGATAAAGTCGCGGTAGTTCGCTCTCTTCGCAATAGCCAATACCGCCCAGTACCTCCATCGCTTCAGCCACAAACGGAATGCCACGTTTGCAGATCACAAATTTCGCCGCAGGCGTAAATAAGCGCGCCCATAGGGCTTCTTTAGCATCGGCACGTCGCTCCCAGGCCCGCGCCAGACGAAACAACAATGCTGTTTGCCCTTCAAGCTGAAGCGCCATGCGACTTAAGACATGGCGCATCAGAGACTGTTCTATTAACGGATTACCAAATACATGGCGCTGATGTGCGTGATAAATCGCCAGCGAGAACGCACGGCGCATCATGGCGTGGCTGCCCAGTGCACAATCAAAACGCGTTATCCCGCCCATTTTCAAGATCAGGCGAATCCCTTCCCCTTCCTGACCCAACAACCAGCCAATGGCATCCTGAAACTCCACTTCGCAACTGGCATTGGAACAATTACCCAACTTATCTTTCAGACGCTCCAGCCGAATCGCGTTGCGTTGCCCGTCAGGCAAAAATCGCGGCACAAAAAAGCAGGACAAACCGCCCGCGGTCTGCGCCAGCACCAGATGCGCGTCGCTTTGTGGCACCGAGAAAAACCATTTATGCCCCACCAGCCGATAAGAGCCATCTTCCAGACGCTCTGCACGGGTGGTGTTGCTCATGACATCGGAACCGCCCTGCTTTTCCGTCATTCCCATGCCAATCAACAAACCGCGTTTTTGCCCGCCTGGCAATAAGTGGGAATCGTAGCGATCGCTCAACAGCGGCGTGGTCCAGTCCTGAAACGGCGCGGGTAGCATCTGTAACAGCAATGGCGTAGCGGCAAAGGTCATCGTTATCGGGCATAACGACCCGGCCTCAACCTGCGCGTGCAACATAAAACGTGCCGCCCGCGCCACAAATGCGCCAGAACGAGCATCTTCTTCCCAGGCCAGGTTGTGTACCCGATTGGTACATAACGCCTGCATCAGCAGGTGCCATGCGGGATGGAAACGGACATCGTCCAGACGTCGCCCCTGGGCATCGTAGCGCAACAGTTCAGGTGGGTTTACATTCGCCAGCCGCCCCAGTTCAAGGGATTCTGCCGTTCCGAGTTGCTGACCAATACTGGCGAGAAAATCGCTATCCCAGCCAGCGCCTTCGCGCGTTACCGCTTCGCAGAGCGCGCCATCAGACAGGTATAAATTGCTGTTATTTAAGGGTATAGGTTGATTAAAAACAGTGTGAGTTTGCCAGTGCACGGTGTCTCCCTCCATCAATGGCAGTCACCATTAGTATGGTCACTGCCACGGATTCCTGACAGAAAGAGATTGCTAAAACATTCTTAACCCGCAATGTAGTGCGGAACAAAACGCGAAGTGTCTTTAGTGATCAGCGTGTTATCTTCGCGGATACCCATACCGCACGCTTCATCATCGACAATCCAGCTACCAATCAGCGTGTAACTATCGCCAAATCGCGGTAGCGGTTGAAACGCCTGATAGATCATCGGTTCATCGGCGTAATCACCATCAGCGTGGTCAACGACGTTATTCTGGCCGTCGAAAATGGTGACGTTACCGCCCTCGCGTGAGTAGATCGGTTTACGCACATAGCTTTCGCCAGCGGCGATCTGCGGTTTTTCGCCCTCAAACCAGGACGCCAGAAGATTAGGATGACCAGGAAAGAAGCGCCAAAGCAGCGGCATTAGCCCTTTGTTACTCAAGATACTTTTCCATAACGGCTCCACCCACTGCTCACGACGCTTGCGCAGCAGCGGACCGTTATCGTCACGCATCATCCACTCCAGCGGATACAGCTTAAATGCACGCTGGACGACATTATCATCAAGATCGGTCAGTACACCGCCGACGCCCAAACCGAGATCTTCAATGTAGATAAACCGCGACTCCTGTCCTGCCTGCTGAGCGCAGTCCTGCAAGTACAGCACGGTACTCCTGTCTTCGTCGGTGTCCTGACAGCAGCAAAAATAAAATGGCTCCCGGCTATAAAGCTCGCTAAAGCGTGAAATCAGGCGCTCCTGAATGGCATTGTACTGATCGGCATCGCGCGGAATAACGCCGCTGCGCCGAGCATCTTCCAGCCACAACCACTGGAAATAAGCCGACTCGTACAATGAAGTTGGCGTATCGGCGTTGTACTCCAGCAACTTAACCGGCGCATTACCACACCAGGCAAAATCCATACGGCCATACAGCGAAGGATCGCGTGCGCGCCAGCTTTCGGCGATCACATCCCAGTACAACGGCGGGATCGCCAGTTGCGTCAGGATCTCTTCATCTTTAACCGCACGATCCACCACCTCCAGGCACATCTGATGCAGTTCCGCAGTCGGTTTTTCGATCTGCTCTTCAATCTGGCGCAGAGTAAAGCGGTAAGCCCGACTCTCATCCCAATAGATTTCATTGTCGATGATATGAAAGTCAAATCCGTTATCGGCGGCAATCCGGTCCAGATCCCGCCGCACAGGAACATTGTGTCTCAGCATGATTAGCCTCCCCAATGCCCGCGGGCGCTGGACGAGCGACCATAGCCGCCGCGAGAAACGGTAGACGCTTTTTTGGTGGTAAAGCCGCCCGTGGAGTAAGACTCTTTTTTGCCAGAACCGGAGCGCCAGGAGTAATAACCGGAAGTGTTGCGCCAGACGGGACGGGAAGCAAATGAGGATCCGCCGCTGTTATAAACAAACGGCTCATCGCGATCTTTACGAATAACCCGGCTTAACAAAAATCCAGAAATGACCGGGATCCAACTCTGTTCAACATTGTCGTAATAGCAATTTTCATACTTAAAATGGCAATTTTGCTGAGTCATATTCTTCGGAACATCGGCATAAAATGCCGCTTTGGCATTGTTCCAGCCATGAGCACAGATGTCTGAATTATTACCGTCATCAATGCAATCCTGCACTGTCGCGTAAAACGTTCCGTCGCCGTCGTTATCGACATCGCTACTTTCACTCCATCCTTTGACTATTAAAAAAGCGGCGCCGCCCATTAACACCAACGTTAAGTATTTTTGTGCGTAGCGATTGCGGCGTGGCTCAAAAGGATTATTCGGTCTACCAATGCGACTGATCGCTCCGTGACCAATTTTACTGTTATTTCTTGATTTGCGTTTTCTGGCCATGATCGTCCATTACCATGTCATACAAGCTGCGTTAAAAATACCGCCAGCCAGCGCGGCGGTTCCCATAAACATTCCTGCGGCGGTATTGTGATTAATAATTTTTTCGCTTAATGCGGGCATATAAAGTCTGACACCAGCAAAAACGAGTAACTGAATCACCAGTGCAATCCCGCCCCAGGCGAAATAATCCGGAATGCTCACCGCATTGATTGCCGCACTGGATAACGGGATCACGTAACCCAACAATGTACCGCTGAACGCCAGTGACGCCGCGGTATTATTGTTTTTGATTAACTGCCATTCGTTGTGTGGTGTAATTTTAGAATAGATAAACAGGAAAATAATTACCATCGCCACGCCAATAAAAAAATAGGCGCTAAAAGCAAGAAGTGAATCCAGTATATGCATCGTAAACGTCCCTGTAATTAACCAATAATATTAAGTGATGTCAGCGGGATATCGACGCCCAGCGCGCGCGAAAATAACCACTCCGGCTCGCCGAGATCGTTAAAAGATTCCTCACCATTTAACAGCAAATATTCGTAAGTATCTTCGGTCACTTGCCGTTGGTAGCCCATGGTAAAATTATGGACCTCCCATTTGGCATGGTTTTGATTTTCTACTTTTTCCAGCATGTAGACGGGTTCGATATTTCCCGGTTCTTCGCTGTTAAAAAATCGCTGCCAGCGTTTTTCCTGCCAGTTTAAGGTCATTGCCCCCATCGCTTTGGCGTTGATCGCCTCGCGCCAGTGACTCTCTTTACTGATACCGTAGCTCTCTTCATAGACAAAGAGCTTGATATCATCAATGTCATCAATATCTTCGCCGCCGGTGGTATTGATTTGCAGAAATTCATCGCCCGAAGTGTAGTAGCGGAAAATCTGGCTACCGCCGCCCAGATCGATGTGGCTGACAGCTGCTACCGTGTATTCTTCACCCGGCAGCGCAATCAGCAATTCATCTTCCAGCAAACGAAACGTTAACGAGTCGAGCGTAAAGCCACTATTGAGATGAAGTCCCAGCGGACCGCGAACGATAACAGGCTTATCATCCTGACCAAACAGGCGCTGGAAAAAACCAGACATATTTTATCCTTAAATTAGCAGCCAGCCTTTTAGTGAGGCTGGCAAAAAATTACTCACCCTGTTGGCGTTGCAGCCTTGCCAGCACATCCTGGGCATTGCTTTTGTTAACACCACCAATCCCCACTTCCGCCAGTTTTTCGTCGAGATCGCGACCGTCTGCCACTTTTTCCAGCTGCGCGGCGGCATCCAGCCGGGCCTGGCGCTCAGCCTGACGCGTTTGCAGGCGTTTTAATGACTCTGCAGCTGTCGAAACGCTGGAAGAGGCACCAACAGTCGAGGTCGTTACGGCCTGCTGCGCACGCTGCATGGCTTCAGTAGCTTTAACGACTTCCATTTGTTGCTCAAACTGGGAAATACGCTGTGCCGTTGCCGTAACGGCTTTTTCCACACCATCGCGGGAGACTTCCAGATTCGACAACACCTGTTCTTCAGCGGTAATAAGATTCTCAAGGCGCGCAATTTCTTCGGCGACTTCGTTAATTAACGATGGGTTAACGTTCTTGCTTAATGCTTCCAGCGCACGGGCTTCCAGACTGGTTTTACGCTCGCGTAAATCTTTCAGCTTATCGTTACTTAATTTCACCCGCGCCAGCAGATCGACGCGAGATTTTCCGGCTTTATCCAGTTCAGCTTTGGCGTCCCGAATATGTTGTTCCAGCATGCGCACGCCCTGGGTTTCTTCAATGGATTCTTCCGCCTGGGAGATAAACGATTTCCCCAGCGTAAATAAACTTTTTAAAATTCCCATAAATACCCGTCCTTGTAATTAGTGTGAATATTCTTCTGTAATTTCAGCCAGATCCAATGCATTATCTACCAGCGAGGTTATTTCAAGCAGGATATCTTCAAGAGAAGATTTAAGCGATAATGCCCCGAAAACAATGTAATACTCTTCCTGTTGCACGCTGGAGATCCCCACCGATGACAGCGGCATAATTTTCTGATTTCTTAAAAGGAATGTATTAAATTCATTTGGATTATTGATATAGCTTACCGGACAAATAAATGTTTCGATAATCATCTGGCGAGAAGTAAAAAGAACATTGATTTGCAAATCGCCGTAATCATTCATTTTAATAATTAATGCATTTTCACTATTTGTTACATCAATATTTTGTTTAGGTACAGCTTGTAACGCTGTCGCCAGCGCCAACGGATTCCATATCATATATTATTCCATATATATTAAATTTAATTATTAATAAGGTGAATATTTATAGAGCGTAATTATCTTACCAGCTATAGATAAAAAAAAACCATCCAAATCTGGATGGTTTTTCTTAAATCAGAGGGATTAGCTGCGCTGGCGAACCGCTTCAAATAAGCAAATTCCGGTCGCAACCGAAACGTTCAGCGAAGAAACACTTCCTGCCATTGGGATGCTGATCAACTCATCGCAATGTTCACGGGTCAGACGACGCATACCTTCACCTTCCGCGCCCATCACCAGCGCCAGTCGTCCGGTCATTTTGCTCTGATAGAGCGTATGATCCGCCTCGCCTGCCGTACCGACGATCCAGATGTTCTCTTCCTGCAACATACGCATGGTGCGCGCAAGGTTAGTCACCCGAATCAGCGGAACGCTTTCTGCCGCGCCGCAGGCTACTTTTTTCGCCGTGGCGTTGAGCTGTGCGGAGCGATCTTTCGGCACAATCACCGCATGAACGCCAGCGGCGTCCGCGCTACGCAGGCACGCACCGAGGTTGTGCGGATCGGTTACACCGTCGAGGATCAGCAGGAACGGTTGTTCGAGCGAAGCGATCAGATCCGGCAGATCGTTTTCCTGATACTGCCGTCCTGGTTTCACACGGGCGATAATGCCCTGATGCACGGCACCGTCGCTTTTCTCATCGAGATATTGGCGGTTTGCCAACTGGATAACCACGCCCTGAGACTCAAGGGCGTGAATCAGCGGTAACAGACGTTTATCTTCACGGCCTTTTAAAATAAAGACTTCCTGAAAACGTTCAGGGGCGCGCTCCAGCAGGGCCTGCACTGCGTGGATGCCGTAAATCATTTCGCTCATTAATGTACTCGTTGTTTACGTTTTGCCTGATGCACTACGTTTATCCGGCCTACATGATCTCTGCAATATATTGAATTTGCGTGATTATGTAGGCCGGATAAGGCGTTCACACCGCATCCGGCATGAACAAAGCGCATTTTGTCAGCAATCTAACCCTCTTCTGTTTGAAGAGGGTAATGATCACTCTGCCACTTTTTTCTTCGCCGCACGCTTCGCTTTGGTCGCTGCGGCTATTTTCTGCGTTTTAGCCGATGGCTTTTTCGCTTTTCTCGCATCTTTCTTCGCCGCTTTCGGCTTCGGTTTTTTCTCGCCACGGAAGGCACTGTCTGGCTCAAAGTTTACCTTTTTACCGACCTGACGACGCTTGCCGCCTTTTTTGCCTGCATCGCCTTTTTTCGCTTTCTCGCGCGCCGTTTTACCGACGTTGCGCGGTGCGCGTTCGCTGGAGATCAGGCTAAAGTCGATTTTGCGCTCGTCCATATTAACCGCTTCGACGCGAACTTCCACGCGATCGCCCAGGCGATAAGTCTGGCCGCTGGATTCGCCCATCAGGCGTTGCCCTACCTGGTCAAAGCGATAGTAGTCATTGTCCAGCGAAGAGACGTGGACCAGACCATCAATGAACAGGTCGTCGAGACGAACAAAGAAGCCAAAACCAGTGACGCTGGCAATAACGCCTTTAAAGACGTTGCCCACCTGGTCGAGCATGAAGTCACACTTCAGCCAGTCAGCCACATCGCGCGTTGCTTCGTCGGCACGACGTTCCGCCATGGAACAGTGCTGACCCAGTTGCAACATCTCTTCCATCGAATAATGGTAGCCGCCGGTTTCAGTGGTGTTGCCCTGATGCCCCTGCTCTTTCGCCAGCAGATACTTAATGGCGCGGTGCAGCGTCAGGTCAGGATAACGACGAATCGGCGAAGTAAAGTGCGCATAGGACTGCAATGCCAGACCGAAGTGACCACGGTTTTCCGGATCGTAAATCGCCTGTTTCATCGAGCGCAGCAGCATGGTTTGCAGCATTTCTGCATCAGGACGATCGGCAACCGACTCCAGCAGCTCCGCGTAGTCACGCGGTTCCGGCTTGTTGCCGCCCGGCAGTTCCAGCCCCAGCTCCGCCAGCACTGAACGGAAAGAGGTAATAGCCTCGGTGCTCGGCTTGTCGTGAATACGGAACAGTGCCGGTTCTTTGGCTTTCTCAAC
This sequence comes from Escherichia sp. E10V5, assembly GCF_004212315.1. Lineage (NCBI taxonomy): Bacteria > Pseudomonadati > Pseudomonadota > Gammaproteobacteria > Enterobacterales > Enterobacteriaceae > Escherichia > Escherichia sp. E10V5. Next base: position 180,303 of record NZ_RHJM01000003.1, on the reverse strand, counting down.
GAAACGCGCCGCCGAGATATTCGCCAGAATCATACACTCTTCAATTAACTTGTGTGCGTCGTTACGCTGGGTCTGTTCGATACGCTCAATACGGCGTTCAGCGTTGAAAATAAACTTCGCTTCTTCGCTCTCAAACGAGATCCCACCGCGTTCTTCACGGGCTTTATCCAGCACTTTATAGAGGTTATGCAACTCTTCGAGATGCTTAACCAGCGGGGCGTACTGCTCGCGCAGATCCTGATCGCCCTGCAGAATATGCCAGACTTTGGTGTAGGTCAGACGCGCGTGAGAGCTCATCACCGCTTCATAGAATTTGTAGCCAGTCAGGCGGCCTTTCGACGAAATTGTCATCTCGCACACCATACACAGGCGGTCTACCTGCGGGTTGAGCGAGCACAGGCCGTTAGAGAGCACTTCCGGCAGCATCGGGATAACCTGCGAAGGGAAATACACCGACGTACCACGGTTACGCGCTTCGCTGTCCAGCGGTGTTGGCGGACGCACATAGTAGCTGACGTCGGCAATCGCGACCCATAAACGCCAACCGCCGCCGCGTTTTTTCTCGCAGTAAACTGCATCGTCAAAGTCACGGGCGTCTTCGCCATCAATGGTGACCAGCGGTAAATCGCGCAGATCGACACGGCCCGCTTTTGCTTCTTCCGGCACTTCTTCTTTCAGCCCGGCAACCTGCTGCTCAACAGCCTGCGGCCAGATGTACGGAATTTCATGGGTACGCAGAGCGATATCAACCGCCATGCCGGTGCCCATATTGTCGCCCAGCACTTCGACGATTTTACCCACCGCTTTGGTACGGCGAGTCGGGCGTTGGGTCAGTTCAACAACCACCACAAAGCCCATCCGCGCGCCCATGATCTGATCGGGCGGGATTAAAATATCGAAGCTCAGACGGCTGTCGTCAGGAACCACAAAGCCGACGCCCGCTTCGGTAAAGTAGCGACCAACAATCTGGCTGGTTTTTGGCACCAGTACGCGAACAATACGCGCTTCACGACGACCTTTACGGTCAGCGCCCAGCGGCTGCGCCAGCACCTGATCGCCATGAATGCAGGTTTTCATCTGCTCGCTAGAGAGATACAAATCATCTTTACGTCCTTCAACCCGCAGAAAGCCGTAGCCATCACGGTGGCCAATAACGGTACCTTTCACCAGGTCGAGGCGTTCCGGCAGCGCATAGCACTGACGGCGAGTGAAGACCAGTTGACCATCGCGCTCCATCGCGCGCAGGCGGCGACGCAGGCCTTCAAGCTGCTCTTCGCCTTCAATGTGCAATTCTACCGCCAGCTCATCACGGCTGGCCGGTTTTTCACGTTTGGTTAAATGTTCGAGGATAAATTCCCGACTAGGGATGGGATTCGCGTATTTTTCAGCTTCGCGTTCCTGGAAAGGATCTTGTGACATCTCGGTTCCTCCGTTGTCATCTCTGATGAAGATTTTCGTCACTCCACCAGCAATAATTTATAAAGCGGTTGATTCTCTTCAACCAAATCGGCAAGCGTGTAGTTATCCAGTTCCGTAAGAAAACTTTGCACGGCCTTAGAAAGCGCCTGTTTCAACCGACAGGCAGGTGTAATGTGGCAAAACTCACTGCTGCAATTCACCAGCGATAAGGGCTCCAGCTCGCGCACCACATCACCAATACGTATCGCACTCGCCGGTTTACCCAGGCGAATGCCGCCATTTTTTCCACGAACAGCAGTCACGTAGCCGGCACGACTAAGTTGATTGATTATTTTGACCATATGATTACGGGAGACGCCGTAGACGTCAGTCACTTCAGAAATACTGGTCATCCGCCCTTCTGGCAATGATGCCATATAGATCAGCGCACGTAATCCGTAATCAGTGAAACTCGTTAACTGCACATCAACCTCAAAAAAGGGAAATCGGGAAAAAATACATTTATATTGATGATAAACCAGCCACAAGCTGTGTCGCTAATTTATTTCAGTTTGGGGAAGGAAAAAAGCGAGGATTTAACACTGTGTCGGATAGCGTAATGGCTTACCCGACACAGCAATGTATCACACTGTTAGCCCAGCAGGCAAAATATCTGCCGGGCGTCCCAGAATTACGCGTCGAACGGGTCGCGCAGAATCATGGTTTCAGTACGATCCGGGCCGGTAGAGATGATATCGATCGGTACACCGGTCAGCTCTTCAATGCGCTTGATGTAGTTCAGCGCCGCCTGCGGCAGGCCGCTACGATCTTTCACGCCGAAGGTGGATTCAGACCAGCCAGGCATGGTTTCGTAAATCGGCTCAACACCTTTCCAGTCGTCAGCTGCCAGCGGAGTGGTAGTCACTTCGCGACCATCCGGCATACGGTAAGCCACGCAGAGTTTCACCTCTTTCAGGCCATCCAGAACGTCCAGTTTGGTCAGGCAGAAGCCAGACAGAGAGTTCAGTTGCACCGCACGACGAACGGCAACGGTATCCAGCCAGCCGGTACGACGACGACGACCTGTAGTTGCGCCGAATTCGTTACCCTGCTTGCAGAGGAACTCGCCAGTTTCATCAAACAGTTCGGTCGGGAACGGACCTGCACCTACACGAGTGGAGTAAGCTTTGAGGATACCCAGAACGTAATCAACATAACGCGGGCCCAGGCCGGAACCGGTCGCCACGCCACCAGCAGTGGTGTTGGAAGAAGTTACGTACGGATAAGTACCGTGGTCGATATCCAGCAGCGTACCCTGCGCACCTTCGAACATGACGAAATCGCCACGCTGACGCGCCTGGTCGAGCAGGTCAGAAACGTCAACCACCATAGAAGTCAGGATGTCGGCAACTGCCATCGTATCATCCAGAACCTTCTGGTAATCAACCGCTTCAGCTTTGTAGTAGTTAACCAACTGGAAGTTGTGATATTCCATCACTTCTTTCAGTTTTTCAGCGAAGGTTTCTTTGTCGAAAAGGTCGCCAACACGCAGACCACGACGAGCCACTTTATCTTCATAAGCAGGCCCGATACCACGACCGGTGGTGCCGATCGCTTTCGCGCCACGTGCTTTCTCACGCGCGTTATCCAGCGCAACGTGATAATCAAGGATCAGCGGACATGCTTCAGACAGCAGTAGACGCTCACGAACGGGGATGCCACGGTCTTCCAGTTCTTTCATCTCTTTCATCAGCGCGGCCGGAGACAGCACAACACCGTTACCGATGATGCTGGTTACATTCTCGCGGAGAATACCTGATGGAATAAGATGGAGAACGGTTTTTTCACCGTTGATTACGAGAGTATGGCCTGCGTTGTGACCGCCCTGGTAGCGTACAACATATTTAGCCCGTTCAGTCAGAAGATCGACGATCTTACCTTTACCTTCGTCACCCCATTGGGTGCCCAGTACGACGACGTTGTTACCCATTTTTCAAAATCACCGTTTGCTTAAAAATGGATTCTACCATCGCTTTTTCAGAGTTACAGCACTTTTTGCATCCAAAAATGACCTTAGTCAGCCTATTTTTTGCTCAGCCAATCGTTTTCCTCAACATGTAGTAGACCACAACGCCCGCAACCACAAGTCCACCGCCAAAACGACGTAAAATATTATCGGGTAAATTAGTCATTGCGGAGATCATCTTCTTCCATGCCTTCGGGTAAAGCATCGGCCCTAAACCTTCCAAGACTAAAACCAGGGCAAGCGCCAGCCAGATTGTCGAATTCATTCATTATCCTTATAGAAAAAGAAAACCACCGACATCCCTGAGGATGCGGTGGCTTTATTGACCTGTACCGCGGTCGTTATCTTAACGCGTCGCGGAACTCGGCGTCTTCATGTAGCGGAAGAAATCGCTGTCCGGGCTCATGACCATCACGTCCTGATTGCCAGAGAAGCTGTTCTCATAAGCACGCAGGCTACGGATGAATGCGTAGAAGTCCGGATCCTTGCTGAATGCGTCTGCAAACAGCTTGGCAGCTTCGGCATCACCTTCACCGCGCATGATACGGCCCTGACGCTCAGCTTCTGCCAGCGTTCTGGTCACTTCATAGTCGGCAGTCGCACGCAGTTTTTCTGCTTCTTCCTGACCTTGTGAACGATGACGACGCGCTACCGCTTCACGCTCGGCGCGCATACGGTTGTAGATCGCTTCAGACACTTCGGTCGGCAGGTTGATCTGCTTGATACGCACATCGACAACTTCAATACCCAGCGCCGCCATACTGTTCGGGTTGATGACCGGAACTTTGCCCTTCGTCTCAGCCGTTACGCGCTCTGCCGCTTCGGCAATGGCGTTATCTGCTGCCGGGGTAGTAACTTCATCTTCTGTACCCGCAGAACCAGAGTTCAGCGCGTCACGCACTTCCAGGGTTAGACGACCACGGGAATCGGTGACGATGTCTTTCACGTCCAGGCGACCAATTTCAGAACGCAGACGGTCCGAGAACTTACGTTTCAACAGCACTTCCGCTTGCGAAATGTCGCCCCCCCCCGTTGCCAGGTAGTAACGGCTGAAATCGCTGATGCGCCATTTGATGTAAGAGTCGACGATCAGGTCTTTCTTCTCTTTGGTCACAAAGCGGTCTGCCTGGTTGTCCATGGTCTGAATACGCGCGTCGAGCATTTTCACCGTTTCAATGAACGGTATCTTGAAATGCAGACCCGGCTCATAAACCAGAGGTTTGTTGTCATCGTCACGCAGTACCTTACCAAAACGCAGCGTAATACCGCGCTCACCTTCTTTGACGACAAAGACAGACATGTAAAGCACTACCAGCACGATGATGATAATCGCGATAACTGACTTACGCATCGTTATTCCCCCTGACGCTGGTAGTCGTTACGCTGCGCGTTGGCGCGGCGTTGGTCCATAATATCGCCCTGACTGGTGGACGACGTGTTGCTTACTCCACTGGTTGTGGAGGAAGAGGCTGGCGGCAGACGCAGCAGATTGCTGGCACCGTTATCGCTCTTCGCCGCAGGCGCGTTACCACCTTTCAGCATCTGGTCTAACGGCAGAACCATCAGGTTGCCACCTTTATCGTTAACCAGCACTTTGCGGGTGTTGCCCAACACTTTTTCCATCGTCTCGATATACAGACGCTCGCGAGTAATTTCCGGCGCAGCTTTATATTCCGGCAGAAGTTTAGCAAAGCGCGCCACTTCACCCTGAGCTTCCAGGATGGTCTGGGCCTTGTACGCACGCGCCTCTTCGAGGATACGTTGCGCCTGACCGTTCGCACGCGGCTGAACTTCGTTGGTATACGCTTCTGCTTCACGAATGTATTGCTGTTCGTTTTCACGCGCGGCAATCGCATCATCAAACGCCGCTTTTACTTCTTCCGGCGGACGAGCAGCCTGGAAGTTGACGTCCAGCAGAGTGATACCCATGTCATACGGGCGGATAGTCTCTTCCAGTTCGCGCTGAGTATCGCTACGAATCACGGTACGACCTTCCGTCAGAATGCGGTCCATGGTGTATTTACCGATAACCCCACGCAGGGCGCTGTCGGTAGCCTGACGCAGGCTGTCATCCGGGCTGGTCACGCTATACAGATATTTTTCCGGATTGGTGACGCGGTACTGCACGTTCATCTCAACGCGCACTACGTTTTCATCGGACGTCAGCATCACACCGGAAGCGGCCAATTCACGCACGGCTTCCACGTTCACCGGTTTGACTTCGTCGATAAACGTCGGTTTCCAGTTCAGACCCGGCTCAACCAGATGGCTGAATTTGCCAAAGCGTGTTACCACGCCGCGTTCGGCTTCTTTAATGGTGTAGAAACCACTGGCCGCCCAGATAATGACAATCGCTGCCGCTGCGATGGTAACGACACGACCGCCAAGCTGCGGGCGCGGGCCTTGCGATGAACTGCCACCGCCAGAACCAGTGCCTTTACCGCCGCCCAGACCACCGAGCTTTTTGCTCAGTTTGCGGAAGATATCATCTAAATCAGGTGGCCCTTGATCGCGACCGCCTTTGTTTCCATTTCCCTCAGAGTTGCCGCCAGGTTTGCTGCTTCCCCACGGGTCGCGGTCTTGTCCGTTATTACCGGGCTGATTCCACGCCATGTTTGTGCTCCATATTTGTTATGCGGTGATCCCTGTTGTCTTTCGACGCCAGAGGATATGACTCCACGCTTCAGACGCTACGCCGTTAGATCAGGTAATCGATCAACGCCGGTTCTTGTTTACAGAGGCGACGCCAGTCAACGATCGGCATACGAACTTGCAGACTTACGCTGCCGTCCTCCTCCATCCACTCTTTTTCTATTGCCTGAAGCTGATAAAAACGACTTCTCAGACGCCCTTCCTGCGGCGGCAAACGCAATGTATGCTGCGCCACCTCGCCGGAAAGCCGCTCCGTCAAAGCCTGAAAAAGCTGTGGTATCCCCGCTCCGGTCTGTGCGGAAAGCCAGACACGGATCGGTTTGTTCTCTTCGTCCCGATCAATACGCGGTTCGAAATCTTCCAGCATATCGATCTTGTTCATCACCAGCAGAGTTGGGATCTCGTGAGCATCGATCTCTTCAAGAACCGTATTCACCGCTTCGATGTTTTCTTGTACACGCACATCTGCCGCATCAATGACGTGCAGCAGCAATGTGGCTTGCCGCGTCTCTTGTAACGTGGCTTTAAATGCCGCCACCAGATCGTGCGGCAAATGGCGAATAAACCCTACGGTATCTGCCAGCACGGTTTCACCGACATCTGCGACGTCAATACGCCGCAACGTCGGGTCGAGGGTGGCAAACAACTGGTCTGCCGCGTAGACCCGCGCTTCGGTGATGCGATTGAAAAGGGTAGATTTACCGGCGTTGGTATATCCCACCAGCGAAACAGTAGGGACGTCGGCTTTGATACGTGATTGCCGCCCCTGCTCACGCTGCTTTTCAACTCTTTCCAGGCGCGACTGTATCTGTACGATGCGATTACGCAACAAACGACGGTCGGTTTCGAGCTGGGTTTCACCCGGCCCCCGCAAACCTATCCCGCCTTTCTGTCTTTCAAGGTGGGTCCAGCCACGCACCAGGCGCGTAGCCAGATGGCGCAGCTGCGCCAGCTCAACCTGCAACTTACCCTCATGGGTACGCGCACGTTGGGCGAAAATATCTAAAATAAGGCCAGTGCGGTCGATAACACGACACTCGCACAAACGCTCCAGGTTACGCTCCTGCGCCGGGCTCAGGGCATGGTCAAAAAGAACGACCGAAGCTCCCGTCGCTTTTACGGCTTCCGCAATTTCAACTGCTTTACCTTCACCTACAAAATACTTTGGGTGCGGCGCTTTACGGCTACCGGTAATCACCTGCAATGCTTCGACACCGGCGGAAGAAACCAGAGATTCAAACTCCTGGAGGTCTTCCATATCTTTGTCTTGCGTAAAATAGATGTGTACCAGTACCGCCTGCTCACCAGCATCATAACGGTCAAACAAGCGTATAACCCTCTAAATAGATCAGCGGGGAACGCAGGATCGCTGGCTCCCCGTGTAAAAAAAACAGCCCGAAACCTTATTCGGTTTCTTCGCTGTCCTGTTGCGCGGAAGTATTCTGCGCGCTGCTACCATGATGGTAGTTACTGCTGGTACCGCCACCGGCGTTGTTACTGTGATGAGAAACCGGGCGAGACGGGACAACAGTAGAAATCGCGTGCTTATAAACCATCTGGCTGACCGTGTTTTTCAACAGGATCACGAACTGATCAAAAGACTCGATTTGTCCTTGCAGCTTAATACCATTCACCAAATAAATAGAAACTGGAACACGTTCCCGACGCAGTGCGTTCAGGAACGGATCTTGTAAAGATTGCCCCTTAGCCATTCTCTCTTTTCCTTATATGCTTATTTGTACTTTGAACCTTTCGATTCTGAAAAAATTGCGCACGATACGTCTCAATTGTACACATTCAGCCTGCGATAGCACCAACAACCTGTAATACTTCGTCACGCGCCTGTTCTGGTTTTTCACTGTCAAGCCAGTGAACTCCTTCCCAACCACGCAGCCAGGTTATCTGCCGCTTCGCCAACTGTCTCGTGGCGCAAACACCTCGATAAACCATTTCATCGTATGAGATTTCGCCTTCAAGGTAAGACCACATCTGGCGATAACCCACGCAACGAATGGAAGGCAAATCCGTATGCAAATCTCCTCGGGCAAAAAGCGCCCGGACTTCTGCTTCAAAACCTGAAGCCAACATCTGATGAAAACGCTGCTCAATTCGTTGATGGAGCAGTTCACGGCTCGCCGGGGCGATGGCGAACTGATGCACCTGATACGGTAGAGCGTCTCCTGACGTTTGCGTCAGTTCCGTTAAAGTTTTACCCGAAATGAAAAAAACTTCCAGTGCTCGGGAAAGCCTTTGTGGATCATTTGGATGAATCCTTGCTGCCGCAACCGGATCGATCTCCTGAAGTTGACGATGCAATGACTCCCAACCTTGCTCTGCCGCCTGTTGCTCAATTCTGGCCCGTACTTCCGGGTCCGCCGACGGTAGTGGCGACAACCCTTCCAGCAACGCCTTGAAATACAACATCGTACCGCCCACTAACAGTGGGATCCGCCCCGCCGCCGTGATATCGGCCATCTCCGCCAGCGCATCGCGGCGAAAATCAGCGGCCGAATAAGCCTGCGACGGATCGCGAATATCCAGCAATCGGTGCGGCGCGGCGAGTAATTCTTCAGCGTTCGGCTTCGCCGTTCCGATATCCATCCCTTTGTAAATAAGGGCAGAATCAACGCTTATCAACTCTACTGGTAAAATTTTACGCAGCTCAATAGCTAACGCCGTTTTACCGGAGGCCGTCGGCCCCATCAAAAAAATCGCCTTAGGCAGGCTCGCCTTACTGATATCACTCATCTTTCAGGGCTTTTATCGCCGGATGTAAATCAACAGATTGTAACAGACCACCCGGCGGCGTTTTCACAAGCTGCGGACATAACCGTTCTACGTCCGTCAGCAGGGTAATGGCCTGTGCCATTGACCACTGCGCATGTTCGCTCATCAGATTTCGTGCAATCCACTGCGCAATATTGCCAGGTTCGAATACGGACTGCTTCGCCAGGTAGCCTATCAGTTCAGGAATCAAGATTTGTAAATTTTGTTGGCGTAAGGGTAAAGGCACGGCCCTGATGGTCACATGCTGCGCATCGGACTGAAATTCAATACCCAATTCCGCCAGTGCAGACTGCGCTTTTTCTAAGGCCGCTCTTTCTTCACCAGAGACTTTTAGCCGCAGCGGAATAAGCAGCGGCTGAGCGCAGACCGGCGCATCTCCCGGCGTTAACTGCGCCTGACGTAACCAGCGTTCCGCCACCGGCAGGGCTAAAAGTGAAATATTGCCGTCACGTTCTAGTAGCGCACAGTCCGAATGGACGATAGTCAACACCCGACCAAAGCTTTGACCATTCGCAGCCAGCGTAAGTTCCTGCGATTCTTGCACTTTTGGTTTGTGCATCGCTGCAGGCGTTTGCAAAAGCTGGCGATACACATCGCCTTGCTGTTTCTGGTAGCCCGGTTGCGCGTTCGGCCACGGGGCGGCCTGACGGCTACCGCTACTTGCAGCAGGCGCAGGAGATGAAGACGGAGAGTAACGCGGAGCCACTGGCTCACGAACTGCCGGTTCAGCAAAGTGATTACGCCCTGCTGCCACGCGGTTTTCGGGTATATGGCGCGGTGCTGACTGGGCGTTATCTTCCAACGGCAAAGGCGTTTCCAGCTGCTGTTGCAGCACGCTCAACACGCCCTGATAGATAAAGTCATGCACCAGACGCGACTGATGGAAACGCACTTCGTGTTTGGCGGGGTGTACGTTGACGTCCACCTGATGCGGGTCGATCTCCAGATATAGCACAAATGCCGGTTGCTGATCGGCCCCCAGTTTGTCTTCGCAGGCCTGGCGGATCGCGTGATTGATCAGGCGATCGCGCATCATGCGACCATTCACGTAGCAATACTGAATTTCCGCCAGTGCGGGCGTGATGTGATTCGGATCGGCCACCCAGCCGCGCAGCGTGAGATCGCCGTGTTGCCATTCAATCGCCAGCGCATGTTCGAGAAAAGCGGTGCCGCAAATCGCCCCTAAACGGCGTTCTTTTTGCCCGCCTTCCGGCACTGCGCGGTACTGGCGTACGATTTTTCCGTTATGCGACAGGTTGATAGTGACGTCGAAACGCGCCAGCGCAATGCGGCGGATGATTTCATCGATATGGTTAAATTCAGTTTTCTCAGTGCGCAGGAATTTGCGCCGCGCCGGCGTATTGTAGAACAGGTCCAGCACTTCCAGCGTCGTTCCCACCGGATGGGCCGCCGGTTTTACCGTCACGTCCATATCGCGGCCTTCGGCATAAGCCTGCCAGGCCTCCTGCTGCTCCGCGGTACGTGAAGTGAGCGTCAGACGGGAAACTGAACTGATACTCGCCAGCGCCTCACCGCGAAAGCCCAGGCTGATAATGGCTTCGAGATCGTCAAGAGAGGCGATTTTACTGGTGGCATGACGCGCGAGCGCCAGCGCCAGCTCATCTTTTTTGATACCGCAGCCGTTATCACGAATGCGGATAAGTTTCGCCCCACCGCGTTCGATATCAATATCGATACGTGTCGCACCGGCATCGAGGCTGTTTTCCACCAGTTCTTTGACTACCGACGCAGGTCGCTCGACCACCTCACCTGCGGCAATCTGGTTCGCCAGTTGTGGCGGTAAGACCTGAATTGGCATCAATAATCCTTAGTTTGGCAGCGTGCGATCTGGCGTCGTCACCGTACTGGCAGTTTGTGCCGTTGCCCCCTGCGGCGCAGACTGCATTGGATGCGCAAGGAAGTAATTGCGCAGGCCGTTGTAAATGGCTTCTGCCAGTTGTTGTTGGTAATCGTCGCTCGCCAGCAAACGTTCTTCGCTGTTATTGCTGATAAAACCCGTTTCGACCAGTACTGACGGGATATCCGGCGAACGCAGAACGCCGAGACTGGCGTGTTCTGGTCGGCGTTTATGAATTTCGCCAATGCGTTGCAACTGACTGATCATATTGGTCGCCACATCATACCCTACCCGCTGGGAATGACCGAATTGTAAATCCAGCACCGCCTGGCTTAGGTACGGGTCGGCCTGACTGTTCGCCAGCACATCGCCCGCCCCGCCCAGCAGCTCCGACTGCTTCTCATGCTGTTCCAGCCAGCTTGCCATTTCGCTGTTGGCGCGACGGTTAGAGAGCACCCATACGGAGGCTCCGGTGGCACTACGGTTTGGTGCGGCATCGGCATGAATCGACACAAGGAAATTGGCGTTTTGCTTACGTGCCACATCGCTGCGCCCCATCACCGAGATAAAGTAATCCCCGTCACGGGTTAAAACGCCCTTGAACATCGGATCGTTATTGAGCAAGGTACGTAATTTACGCGCAATGGCGATGGTGACATTTTTCTCCCGTGTACCACCAGGGCCGATAGCGCCAGGGTCCTGACCGCCGTGTCCAGCATCAATAGCGATGACAATTTTATCGCCAGTGTTAGCCGTCGAGCGCGCTGCCGGACGCGTTACCGTATTGCTGCTGATAACGCCCGTGGTACGGTTGTTTTCTGTTTTAAACGGATTGCGCGCCGGTTCGCTGACGCGCGGTGCGACCACTGGCGGAGCCTCAACGCGTTTAGCAACCACAGGCGTTGGAGGGGGCGGTGGCGGCGCATCGGCATTAATCGTAAAGACAACGGTGTAATTGCTGCCATTCTGCCGCTTCACCGCTTCGGTTTTACCGTTTTCGGTAAGATCGACCACCAGCCGCAACGTTTGTGCATCTTTAGGCGTTCCAGAGCGAATCGCCTTCACCAGATTATTACCGCTGAACAACAACGGCAGCCCCTGAATCACGCCCGTTTGTTTGATATCGAGCGCCACGGTGCGTTTGCTTTGATGGCTAAACGCATAATCAGGATCGCCATTAAAACTTAACGTTATCCGCGCCTGTTGATTACCGTTAGAAACCTGAATATCAGAGAGCGTCGCGGCGCCAGCCTGCGCGCACAGCAGCACCAACACCGCCACCAACCAATTTCTGATGCGATACATCATCCCGCCACCTTTTAAAGGTTAACCGGCTAAACGCGCCAGCAACAATTCACCCGCAGAGGAAACCGCACTCACGCGCGCCTCACGGCCTTGTGCCTGATAATCAATGTGTATTTCGACATCCGGGTCAGGAAGAACACCTGTACCTTGTTGTGGCCACTCCACCAGGCAGATGGCATCGTTGGCAAAATAGTCGCGGATCCCCATAAACTCCAGCTCCTCGGGATCGGCAAGGCGGTACAAATCAAAGTGATAAACCATTAAATTGTCGAGCGTATAGGGTTCGACCAGCGTATAAGTGGGGCTTTTGACATTACCCTGATGACCCAGAGCTTGTAAAAAGCCCCGGCTGAAGGTGGTTTTACCTGCGCCTAAATCGCCATACAGATAGATTACGGTTGCGCCATCGCAGGCTTTCGCTACCCGCTCGCCCAGGTCTAATGTTGCCTGCTCATCAGGGAGCGGAATTACTCGATTCATCATGGTTTTTATCAGTCACTTCCGGGTTAACAATACGCTGTAGCGTGGAAAAGAGATCGGTTGCCAGCATCCCGCGCGTACCAAAACGCGCTGCCAGTACGTCAGCTGCCGCACCGTGTGCGACACAGCCCGCGCACGCTGCATCATACGGCGATAATTTTTGCCCAAGCAATGCGCCAATAATACCAGAGAGCACATCGCCCATGCCGCCGCTCGCCATGCCTGCATTTCCGGCGTCAATAATACCTAAAGCGTCAGGATGTGCGGCGACCACGGTTCCGGCACCTTTCAGCACCGCTACGCCGCCATAACGTTGTACCAGACGTTGTGCGTAATGTAAGCGGTCACTTTCAATTTCAGCGACGGAACAGCCTAACAACCGCGCAGCCTCGCCAGGATGCGGCGTGATCACGCGATTGTGACGCTTATCGGGATTGATTGCCAGCAGGTTCAATGCATCGGCATCCCACAACATCGGTTTGCGAAAATTTTCAACTTTTTGCAGGGCTTTTTTTCCCCATTCTTGCTGGCCCAGACCGGGACCAATCACCACCACATCGGCCCATTCCAGGCTGTCTGTAAGAGAGTCCATAGTCAGTTCATGCACCATCAATTCCGGTCGTGCGGTCAGCAGCGGCGCAATGTTTTCACTGCGGGTCAGCACTCTGACCAAACCAGCGCCAGCACGCAGCGCCGCTTCTCCTGCCATACGAATAGCTCCTGCCGTGCCGTGATCGCCACCGATAATCACCAGCCGCCCGTGATCACCTTTATGCGAAGTCGGGCGACGCGGTTTCAGCCAGTGAGAAAGTTGTTCAGCAGAAAACCGCTGAATTTTCGTCTCCTGACCTGCCAGCCAGCTATCCAGCCCCAGAGAGTCAAAATGCAGTTGTCCGGTAACATCCCGCGCTTTCCCGGTGAGCAAGCCAGGTTTCAGCGCAATAAAGGTGATGGTGTGATCGGCGTTGATCACCGCACCTGGCGTGGCGCCGGTTTCCGCCAACAGGCCGGAAGGGATATCAACCGCCACAATCGGCGCGGGATGGGTATTAGCATGGTCGATTAATTGGCTAATAGATTCACGAGGCGCTTGCTGCAATCCAGTGCCGAGCAGCGCATCGACGATCAGATCCACCGACTCGGGCCAGACAATATTCGTCGCATGGATTTCGCCTCCCGCGTTTAACCATGCCTCGCGTGCCAGCGCGGCCTCTTCCGGCAACGGTTTGTCACTTTCCTGGGCCAGCAGCGTGACATCAATGCCGACCGCTTTTGCCAGCCGCGCGACCACGTAACCATCACCGCCGTTATTGCCGTGACCGCACAGCACCAGCCAGTGGCGGGCGTCAGGATAAGCCGCACGACACACCTGAAATGCGGCTTCGCCAGCGCGAAGCATCAGCTCATAGAGCGTTAGCCCCAGCGCATCTGCCGCCTCACGTTCGCCGCGGCGGATATCGTCGGCGTGCCAGACGGTGTGTGGTATACTTACGGGGTTTTTCTTCATTGTATGGTCCGTCATGTCAGAGCCCCTCGATCTCAATCAGTTAGCGCAAAAAATTAAACAGTGGGGGCTGGAACTGGGCTTTCAGCAGGTAGGTATTACCAATACCGATCTCAGCGAGTCCGAGCCCAAACTGCAAGCATGGCTGGACAAACAGTACCACGGCGAAATGGACTGGATGGCGCGTCACGGTATGCTGCGCGCCCGCCCCCACGAGTTATTGCCCGGTACGCTGCGCGTGATCAGCGTGCGGATGAATTATCTTCCTGCCAACGCCGCATTTGCCAGCACGCTGAAAAATCCCAAACTAGGCTATGTTAGCCGTTATGCGCTGGGCCGTGACTATCACAAGCTTCTGCGCAACCGACTCAAAAAGCTGGGCGAGATGATTCAGCAACATTGTGTTTCGCTGAATTTTAGACCGTTTGTCGATTCTGCGCCTATTCTCGAGCGCCCGTTAGCTGAAAAAGCTGGACTTGGCTGGACAGGTAAGCACTCACTTATCCTCAATCGCGAGGCCGGTTCGTTCTTCTTTTTAGGTGAATTGCTGGTCGATATTCCTCTGCCCGTGGATCAACCGGTCGAGGAAGGATGCGGTAAATGCGTGGCCTGTATGACGATTTGCCCGACCGGCGCCATCGTCGAGCCATATACCGTCGATGCTCGCCGTTGTATTTCTTATCTGACGATTGAGCTGGAAGGGGCTATCCCGGAAGAGTTGCGACCGTTAATGGGAAACCGTATTTACGGCTGTGATGACTGTCAGCTTATCTGCCCGTGGAATCGCTATTCACAACTGACAACTGAAGACGATTTCAGCCCGCGCAAACCACTACACGCACCGGAACTCATTGAGCTTTTTGCATGGAGCGAAGAGAAATTCTTAAAAGTCACGGAAGGATCGGCGATTCGCCGTATAGGTCACCTGCGTTGGCTGCGTAATATCGCCGTAGCATTAGGCAATGCGCCCTGGGATGAAGCGATTCTGACGGCGCTGGAAAGTCGTAAAGGTGAGCACCCACTTCTTGATGAGCATATAGCGTGGGCGATTGCGCAGCAAATTGAGAGACGAAATGCGTGCGTGGTCGAAGTGCAATTACCAAAAAAACAGCGTCTGGTTCGTGTAATTGAAAAGGGACTACCACGTGACGCCTGATTCATCCACAGCTTGTGAATAAAAATAAAAACGCATTGCAATTCAAGACGAATATCATCGTCAAGTGATCGATACGACAAAATACAATCTTAATTTTCAACTTATATATCAACAAGTTAAAAAATTACTATTCACCGTGCGAAGTTTTTCTGAAATTAAGATTACAGCCCGGACCTGTGGATAACTCTGTTTACAAGAGTTTGTCAGAGGCAACAAAAACCAGCAATAACGCATCGCGTCGCTGTGGATATTTTATTGGGGGAAGAATTTGGAGCGGGAAACGAGACTCGAACTCGCGACCCCGACCTTGGCAAGGTCGTGCTCTACCAACTGAGCTATTCCCGCTTGGGTGGTCTGTGCTTTGCAACACTTTCAAATTTTGGAGCGGGAAACGAGACTCGAACTCGCGACCCCGACCTTGGCAAGGTCGTGCTCTACCAACTGAGCTATTCCCGCTTGGGTGGTCTGTGCTCTGCAGCACTTTCAAATTTTGGAGCGGGAAACGAGACTCGAACTCGCGACCCCGACCTTGGCAAGGTCGTGCTCTACCAACTGAGCTATTCCCGCGTACTACTTAATTTTTGCTTTCGTAATTTCGCATTTCTGCGTCGTTACGGGAGGCGCATTATACGAGAAATCTTTCCCTCTGCAACCCCCCTAAAAAAAATTTTTCGAATTTTTATCTCAAGTGCTGAAATTATCAGCAAGACGTTCAATTTAGCGTCAAAATCACGCCGCCGCAAGTGGATTCCGGCGGTTACGTGACCAGGAAAAATTTTACAGCTTGATGAAATGCTCGCGGTAGTAAGCCAGTTCCGCAACTGATTCGCGGATATCATCCATCGCCTGATGCGTCCCCTGCTTGGTAAAACCGTCGAGAATTTCCGGCTTCCAGCGGCGCGCCAGCTCTTTCAGCGTGCTGACATCGAGATAGCGGTAGTGGAAGTACGATTCCAGTTCCGGCATGTATTTGAACAGGAAGCGGCGATCCTGACCGATGCTGTTACCGCAGATAGGCGATTTCCCCGCAGGCACCCACTGTTTTAAAAATTCGAGCGTCGCCAGTTCTGCTTCCCGATCGCCCATCGTGCTCGCTTTCACACGCTCCACCAGCCCGCTGGCGGTATGGGTGCGCACGTTCCAGTCATCCATCAGCGCCAGCTGTTCATCGGACTGATGTACTGCAATGGTCGGCCCTTCTGCCAGAATATTCAGGTTGGCATCGGTCACCAGCGTGGCAATCTCAATAATGCGATCGCGCTCGGGATCCAGACCGGTCATCTCAAGATCGATCCAAATCAGGTTGTTTTCATTGGCACTCATGCTATTTTCCACCCATTCACAGTGACTATATTGATCCACAATTGCGTGTATCATAGATGTTTTGCCCATCAGGGGCGACCAGGAGTCTGTACGATTGAGTAAAAATAAACTCTCCAAAGGCCAGCAGCGCCGCGTGAACGCCAATCACCAGCGTCGTCTTAAAACGTCTAAGGAGAAGCCCGACTACGACGACAATCTGTTTGGTGAGCCTGATGAAGGTATCGTCATCAGCCGCTTTGGTATGCACGCTGATGTGGAATCCGCCGATGGCGACGTTCACCGCTGCAATATTCGCCGCACCATCCGTTCACTGGTAACCGGCGACCGCGTAGTCTGGCGTCCGGGTAAACCGGCGGCGGAAGGCGTAAATGTCAAAGGGATCGTGGAAGCGGTACATGAGCGCACCTCGGTGTTAACGCGCCCGGATTTCTACGACGGCGTGAAACCCATCGCCGCCAACATCGATCAGATTGTTATTGTCTCCGCCATTTTGCCGGAGCTGTCGCTCAATATCATCGACCGTTACCTGGTAGCCTGCGAAACCTTGCAGATTGAGCCGATTATTGTGCTCAACAAGATAGACCTGTTGGACGACGAAGGCATGGCGTTCGTCAACGAACAGATGGATATCTACCGCAACATCGGTTATCGCGTATTGATGGTTTCCAGCCATACTCAGGATGGGCTGAAACCGCTGGAAGAGGCATTGACCGGACGCATCAGCATTTTTGCCGGGCAATCTGGCGTTGGCAAATCCAGCCTGCTGAACGCGTTGCTGGGGCTGCAAAAAGAGATCCTGACCAACGATGTCTCTGACAACTCAGGTCTGGGCCAGCACACCACGACTGCCGCTCGGTTGTATCACTTCCCGCACGGCGGCGATGTGATTGATTCTCCTGGGGTACGCGAATTCGGACTCTGGCATCTCGAGCCGGAACAAATCACTCACGGTTTTGTCGAATTCCATGACTACTTAGGTCTGTGCAAATACCGCGATTGCAAACACGATACCGATCCGGGCTGCGCTATCCGTGAAGCCGTTGACGAAGGGAGAATCGCGGAAACCCGTTTCGAAAACTATCACCGTATTCTGGAAAGCATGGCGCAGGTAAAAACGCGTAAAAACTTTTCTGATACGGATGACTGACAATTAAGCTAACCGTCGTTAGAATCGTCCCCTTTTTTTCAGGATCCGGCATATACGCCGGATCAGGAACGACAAAACAATGGCCTGGAGGCTACTTTGTTAAATTCATTTAAACTTTCGCTACAGTACATTCTGCCGAAACTATGGCTTACTCGCCTGGCGGGTTGGGGCGCAAGCAAGCGAGCAGGATGGCTGACAAAACTGGTTATCGATCTGTTCGTTAAATACTACAAAGTCGACATGCAAGAGGCGCAGAAGCCGGATACTGCCAGCTACCGCTCCTTTAACGAATTTTTTGTCCGTCCGCTGCGTGACGAAGTACGCCCAATCAATACCGATCCGAATGTTCTGGTCATGCCTGCCGATGGCGTTATCAGCCAGTTAGGTAAAATCGAAGAAGATAAAATCCTGCAAGCCAAAGGCCACAATTACAGCCTCGAAGCCCTGCTGGCGGGCAACTATCTGATGGCGGACCTATTCCGCAATGGTACGTTTGTGACCACTTACCTCTCCCCGCGTGACTATCACCGCGTACACATGCCGTGCAACGGTATTTTGCGTGAGATGATCTACGTGCCGGGCGATCTCTTCTCCGTTAACCATCTCACTGCTCAGAACGTGCCAAATCTGTTTGCCCGTAACGAACGCGTGATCTGCCTGTTCGATACCGAATTTGGCCCGATGGCGCAGATTCTGGTTGGTGCGACGATTGTTGGCAGCATTGAGACTGTCTGGGCGGGCACCATTACGCCGCCGCGCGAAGGTATCATCAAGCGCTGGACCTGGCCTGCCGGGGAAAACGACGGTTCTGTGGCGCTGCTGAAAGGCCAGGAAATGGGTCGCTTTAAACTTGGCTCTACCGTTATCAACCTGTTTGCACCAGGTAAAGTGAATCTGGTTGAGCAACTGGAAAGCCTGTCTGTCACGAAAATTGGCCAGCCGCTGGCAGTATCTACCGAAACCTTTGTTACGCCAGACGCTGAACCAGCCCCGCTTCCTGCTGAAGAGATCGAAGCAGAACACGACGCCAGCCCATTGGTTGACGACAAAAAAGACCAGGTCTAATCCATCAAAGGAAACGCTGACGTGCGCCTGATTATCACTTTTCTGATGGCCTGGTGCCTCAGTTGGGGGGCGTACGCCGCGACGGCCCCCGATAGCAAACAAATCACCCAGGAACTGGAGCAGGCAAAAGCGGCGAAACCCGCGCAGCCGGAAGTCGTAGAGGCGCTCCAGTCTGCCTTAAACGCGCTTGAGGAACGAAAAAGTTCCCTTGAGCGTATCAAGCAATACCAAGAAGTCATTGATAATTATCCGAAACTCTCCGCTACTCTGCGCGCACAATTAAACAACATGCGTGACGAGCCGCGCAGCGTGTCGCCGGGAATGTCTACCGACGCGCTGAATCAGGAAATTCTCCAGGTCAGCAGTCAGTTGCTGGATAAGAGCCGTCAGGCCCAGCAAGAGCAGGAACGCGCCCGCGAGATAGCGGATTCATTGAATCAACTGCCGCAACAGCAAACTGATGCCCGTCGTCAGTTAAATGAAATTGAGCGCCGCCTGGGAACACTTACCGGCAATACCCCGCTTAATCAGGCACAAAATTTCGCGTTGCAGTCTGACTCCGCACGTCTGAAAGCCCTCGTTGATGAACTGGAGCTGGCGCAGCTGTCTGCCAATAACCGCCAGGAATTAGCGCGCTTGCGCTCTGAGCTGGCGGAAAAAGAGAGCCAGCAGCTGGATGCGTATTTGCAGGCCTTACGTAATCAGTTGAACAGCCAACGCCAGCTTGAGGCGGAGCGGGCGCTGGAAAGCACCGAGTTGTTGGCTGAAAGTAGTGCCAATTTACCGAAAGATATCGTCGCGCAATTCAAAATTAACCGCGAGCTTTCGGCGGCGCTGAATCAGCAGGCGCAGCGAATGGATCTCGTCGCTTCGCAACAGCGTCAGGCTGCCAGCCAGACATTACAGGTCCGGCAGGCGCTGAATACCCTGCGCGAGCAGTCACAATGGCTGGGAGCGTCCAACCTGCTCGGCGAAGCATTGCGAGCGCAGGTGGCACGGCTACCGGAAATGCCGAAACCACAACAACTTGATACCGAAATGGCGCAGTTGCGCGTTCAACGGCTGCACTATGAGGATCTACTCAATAAACAACCTAAACTGCGACAAATCCTTCAGACTGACGGTCAGCCGCTGACCGCCGAGCAAAACCGTATTCTCGAAGCACAACTGCGTACTCAGCGTGAGTTGCTGAACTCATTGTTGCAGGGTGGTGACACGCTACTGCTGGAACTGACCAAGCTGAAAGTCTCCAACGGGCAACTGGAAGATGCGCTGAAAGAGGTGAACGAAGCGACGCACCGCTATCTGTTCTGGACCTCTGACGTGCGCCCGATGACCATCGCCTGGCCGCTGGAAATCGCCCAGGATCTGCGTCGTCTCATTTCGCTGGACACCTTCAGCCAGTTAGGTAAAGCCAGCATCATGATGCTGACCAGCAAAGAGACGATTTTGCCGCTGTTTGGCGCGTTGATTCTGGTCGGTTGCAGTATTTACTCGCGCCGCTATTTCACCCGTTTTCTCGAACGTTCGGCAGCGAAAGTCGGCAAGGTGACTCAGGATCACTTCTGGCTGACATTACGCACCCTTTTCTGGTCGATTCTCGTCGCGTCACCGTTACCGGTGCTGTGGATGACGCTGGGTTACGGCTTGCGCGAGGCGTGGCCTTATCCGCTGGCGGTAGCGATTGGTGATGGCGTAACAGCCACCGTGCCGCTGCTGTGGGTAGTGATGATTTGCGCCACATTTGCCCGCCCGAACGGCTTGTTTATCGCTCATTTTGGCTGGCCGCGCGAACGTGTTTCCCGCGGGATGCGCTACTACCTGATGAGCATCGGGCTTATCGTGCCGCTGATTATGGCGCTGATGATGTTCGATAATCTCGACGACCGCGAGTTTTCCGGTTCGCTGGGACGGCTTTGCTTTATTCTCATATGTGGTGCGCTGGCGGTGGTCACCCTCAGTTTGAAAAAAGCGGGGATCCCGCTGTACCTCAACAAAGAGGGAAGCGGCGATAACATTACCAACCATATGTTATGGAACATGATGATTGGCGCGCCGCTGGTCGCTATTCTGGCAGCGGCAGTCGGTTACCTGGCAACGGCACAGGCGCTGTTAGCAAGGCTTGAAACCTCGGTCGCCATCTGGTTCCTGCTGTTGGTGGTTTACCACGTTATCCGCCGCTGGATGCTAATCCAGCGACGCAGACTGGCTTTTGACCGGGCGAAACATCGCCGGGCCGAGATGTTAGCGCAGCGCGCGCGTGGCGAAGAGGAAGCGCATCATCACAGTAGCCCGGAAGGGGCGATTGAAGTCGATGAAAGCGAAGTCGATCTCGATGCCATCAGTGCGCAGTCCTTGCGGCTGGTGCGCTCAATCCTGATGTTGATCGCCCTGCTTTCGGTCATTGTGCTGTGGTCAGAAATCCATTCCGCTTTCGGCTTCCTTGAAAATATTTCGCTGTGGGATGTCACTTCCACGGTACAGGGCGTAGAAAGTCTGGAGCCGATTACCCTCGGTGCGGTGCTGATTGCCATTCTGGTGTTTATCATCACCACGCAGCTGGTGCGCAACCTGCCCGCGCTGCTGGAACTGGCGATTTTGCAGCACCTGGATTTAACGCCGGGTACGGGCTACGCCATCACCACCATCACCAAATATCTGCTGATGCTGATTGGCGGGCTGGTCGGCTTCTCAATGATTGGTATTGAGTGGTCGAAATTGCAGTGGCTGGTCGCCGCGCTCGGTGTTGGTCTCGGTTTTGGTTTGCAGGAAATTTTCGCCAACTTTATCTCTGGCCTGATTATCCTGTTCGAAAAACCGATTCGCATTGGCGATACGGTAACGATCCGCGATCTTACCGGTAGCGTGACGAAAATTAACACCCGCGCCACCACCATCAGCGACTGGGACCGTAAAGAGATTATCGTGCCGAACAAGGCGTTTATTACTGAGCAGTTTATCAACTGGTCGCTCTCTGACTCGGTCACGCGCGTGGTGTTGACGATTCCGGCCCCTGCTGATGCCAACAGTGAAGAAGTGACGGAAATCTTGCTTAACGCTGCGCATCGCTGCTCGCTGGTGATCGACAATCCTGCGCCGGAAGTCTTCCTGGTGGATCTACAGCAAGGGATCCAGATTTTCGAGCTGCGTATTTACGCCGCAGAAATGGGTCACCGCATGCCGCTGCGCCATGAAATCCATCAACTGATTCTGGCGGGCTTCCACGCCCACGGTATTGATATGCCATTCCCGCCCTTCCAGATGCGTCTGGAAAGCCTGAATGGTAAACAAACGGGGAGAACGCTGACTTCTGCGGGTAAAGGTCGTCAGGCGGGAAGTTTGTAAGGTCTTTGTGGCCGGATGACCCCATCCGGCTCACAAGCAAAACTGATAGCGCAGAAAAAACTGCCACAGCCAATAGCCGAAGATCGCAAGTGCGGTGACATGCATAAACCAGCCGCCTTTTTTTCGCCGCAGCGCGAACCAGAGAAAAGGGAAAAAGAGCGGCAACGTCAATATCACACCGACATCACGGGTATCGTCATTTTCCAGATACTCCAGCACATCGCAGATGTTTTTAACCCCGCCTTCATCAATCATCCACTCTTTGTCCAGCGTGGAAGTGATGAGTATCCAAGGGATCGCCACAACAAACCAAACAAACCAGATGCAGCACAAGACAAACATGCGCGCACTCATGAGGTAACCCGTAGTTTAATTTCGCTATAGCGCATACGAAATCCCACTAATTCCCTGTCATTACGCCCTATCGTCAGGCCGACGATAGGGCATCTGATTACTCAGCCGCCCACTGCGGATTTTTTGCCACTCTGCTGCAATAGTTCTGGTAAATCGCCATCGCTAACAGCGAGAAGAAGACAGGGCCGCCAACCATCCACAATGTGCTATCCCAGTCTCCGGCTTCAACCACTGGCTGGATGATGGTGAAAACGTTCGCAAACGTCACCACCAGTACCACCACCACTGTCGCGATCGTTGCTGACATGTGTGTTTTGAAAATCACAAATGGTCTGTCGAGATCCTGACGAGCTTTAAAGAATGGGAAAGCCAGCGCGAGGAACAGATAGGGAAGCGTCATGGAAACGTTCGCCATCAGCGTCAGCTTGTTAAAGAACGCTGATGCAGTACCACCGCCAAACGAAACCAGCAGGATGAAGACAGTAACCAGCCCACACTGCATCCACATGGCGATAGACGGCATACCCATGGCGTTCAGGCGCGTCATCGGTTCCGGCCATAACGCTTTCGGCGTACCCTGGATGATCGCTTTCAGCGGTGAATAGCAAAGCGTAAAGAACGCACCGGTATAGGCGAGGAACATCGAAAGCCCGGTAATACGCGCAAACCATACGCCCAGCGACAATGACGCTTCAGGTGACAAATGCAGCACGTTACCCAGCGTCATCCCCAGACTTTTCATCAACACATAGGTGATATTGCCGAGGTTAACGGAACCATTACTTAATACCTGCTGCCAGTTAGTGCTGACGCCCCATAAAAATATCGCCAGCGAATAACCGATTGAAATAACAATAGCGGCAAAAACAATACCTTTGGCAAAGTTCTTTTCTGGGTTTTCTGTTTTATCTACCAGACCACCAACCGCTTCAATTCCGCCGTAAGCGAAAATGGCAAATACCACAAACGATAACATCGCCAGACCGGATTGAT
This sequence comes from Escherichia sp. E10V5, assembly GCF_004212315.1. Classification (NCBI taxonomy): domain Bacteria; kingdom Pseudomonadati; phylum Pseudomonadota; class Gammaproteobacteria; order Enterobacterales; family Enterobacteriaceae; genus Escherichia; species Escherichia sp. E10V5. Next base: position 156,910 of record NZ_RHJM01000003.1, on the reverse strand, counting down.
ATCCTGGATTCGGCGATACCACGAAATTAATATCCTGTGCAAAATGGCCACCATTTAATAACAAAATGGCAATGCTCACTAACAGTAATACTAAATTAAGACACATTACTGCAATACCACCTACTGCAGTAATACGAGCAATTTTATTAATCCCTTTTGAGGCAACCACGGTAACCAGGATCATCCATGCGACCGCCAGCAGACCCACTACCTGCGTTGGCTCCAGGCCAGCAATGCGCCAGTGCTGAGTCATGTCGGTACCGTAGAGGAACGTAGAAAATGGTACCCAGACTTTAGCTGAGGTACTCACCATCCAGATGATATAAGAGGAAAACCACATAAATGTGCCGATAAAGGCGAAACGTGGTCCGACACTATTATTCATCCAGGAATAGATGCCGCCTTCTTCTTTGCGATAGGCCGCGCCCATTTCTGCCATCATTAAGGCAAATGGTATAAAAAATAATAATGCAGAAAATATATAAAAGGGAATCGCACTATACCCCATTAAATAATAAGCTGCCGGACTATTGGCAAACCCAAATACTGAGGTAAAGATCATCAATATGAGTCCTATCAGACTCATCTTTTTTATCGTGTGAGGCATGAAATTATCCTTCGTTTTAGCACATGTATAAAACGCGCGCACTGAACTGCACTACCCATCGATTGACGGGCCGCAATAAAAAAACATACAGAATTGATACCTGGATGATAGCAAATATCCAGTCTTAAATTGTGGCCTTTAGCAGAAAAATGAAAACATCTGCTACAGAATGGCGTTACAGCGCCATTCTGTGTGGTTAATTAGATAATTTTTCAGAATTATGCCCGGTCAACGCTAAAGGCAATCACTTCCGCAAGCGTCTCCGCGCCCAACGCCAGCATCACCAGACGATCAACGCCCAGAGCTACGCCGGAGCAGTCAGGCATACCGACTTTCAGAGCTTCGATGAGGTTTTGGTCGATTGGATGCTGCGGTAAACCACGCGCCGCACGCTTACGGTTATCCTGCTCAAAGCGTTGTTGCTGTTCACGGGCGTCCGTTAATTCGTGGAAACCATTCGCCAGCTCAATACCTTTGTAGTAGACCTCGAAGCGCTCTGCGACCCGATGATCTTCGGTACTGATTTGCGCCAGTGATGCCTGACTGGCAGGGAAATGATAAACAAAGGTCGGTTTTTCTTTACCAATGTTCGGTTCCACACCAAAGGTAAACAGCAACTGCAACAACGTATCGCGGTCTTCTTCGGTATCAGCAACGTTGCTCAGATCCAGTTTCGCCGCCACTTCCCGCAGCTGCGTTTTATCAGCTGAGAGCGGATCAATTTCCAGATAACGTAAGAAGGCTTGCTGATAAGAAAGGCTTTCTGCAGCCGGGCAATCCAGTACTTGCTGCAGAAGATCGTCAACTTCGTTCATCAACCGGTACATATCATAATGCGGCCGATACCACTCCAGCATCGTGAACTCAGGGTTGTGATAACGCCCCATCTCTTCATTGCGGAAGCTGCGGCACAGCTGGAATACTGGGCCACAACCGGCAACCAGCAGGCGTTTCATGTGATATTCAGGGCTGGTCATTAACCAGAGATTCATCCCCTGGGAGTGTCCGGGGCCAACGAAACGTGTCTCAAACGGGACCAAATGAATATCGGTTACCGTCGCCTGGCTCATACAAGGCGTCTCCACCTCCAGCACTCCACGATCGGCAAAGAAACGACGGATCTCCGCCATAATCGCCGCGCGTTTTAATAAGTTAGGAATGGATGCGCTCGGCTGCCAGGATGCCGTTTCGCTCATAGTGAAATCTCCAGTTTTTAACAAGGGCACGAAGTCTACTCGCAACGCGACGGCGAGACAAATTTTACGCAGGAATCATTCAGCAAGGGGGGGTGACTAAAAAAACCACAATCTGATGGTTTAGTAATTAAATTAATCATCTTCAGTGATAATTTAGCCCGCTTGCGCACTAAAAAAATCGATCTCGTCAAATTTCAGACTTATCCATCAGACTATACTGTTGTACCTATAAAGGAGCAGTGGAATAGCGTTCGCAGACCGTAACTTTCAGGCACTTACCCTGAAGTACGTGGATGTGGGATAAAAACAATCTGGAGGAATGTCGTGCAAACCTTTCAAGCCGATCTTGCCATTGTAGGTGCCGGTGGCGCGGGATTACGTGCTGCAATTGCTGCCGCGCAGGCAAATCCGAATGCAAAAATCGCACTAATCTCAAAAGTATACCCAATGCGCAGCCATACCGTTGCTGCAGAAGGGGGCTCCGCCGCTGTCGCGCAGGATCATGACAGCTTCGATTATCACTTTAACGATACAGTAGCGGGTGGCGACTGGTTATGTGAGCAGGATGTTGTGGATTATTTCGTCCACCACTGCCCAACCGAAATGACCCAACTGGAACTGTGGGGATGCCCATGGAGCCGTCGCCCGGATGGTAGCGTGAACGTACGTCGCTTCGGCGGCATGAAAATCGAGCGTACCTGGTTCGCCGCCGATAAGACCGGCTTCCATATGCTGCATACGCTGTTCCAGACCTCTCTGCAATTCCCGCAGATCCAGCGTTTTGACGAACACTTCGTGCTGGATATTCTGGTTGATGATGGTCATGTTCGCGGCCTGGTAGCAATGAACATGATGGAAGGCACGCTGGTTCAGATCCGTGCTAACGCAGTGGTGATGGCAACCGGCGGCGCTGGCCGTGTTTATCGTTACAACACCAACGGCGGCATCGTTACTGGCGACGGTATGGGTATGGCGCTAAGCCACGGCGTTCCGCTGCGTGACATGGAATTCGTTCAGTATCACCCAACCGGTCTGCCAGGTTCCGGTATCCTGATGACCGAAGGTTGCCGTGGCGAAGGCGGTATTCTGGTCAACAAAAATGGCTACCGTTATCTGCAAGACTACGGCATGGGTCCAGAAACTCCGCTGGGCGAGCCGAAAAACAAATACATGGAACTGGGTCCACGCGACAAAGTTTCTCAGGCCTTCTGGCACGAATGGCGTAAAGGCAACACCATTTCCACGCCGCGTGGCGATGTGGTTTACCTCGACCTGCGTCACCTGGGCGAGAAAAAACTGCACGAACGTCTGCCGTTCATCTGTGAACTGGCGAAAGCTTATGTTGGCGTCGATCCGGTTAAAGAGCCGATTCCGGTACGTCCGACCGCGCACTACACCATGGGTGGTATCGAAACCGATCAGAACTGCGAAACCCGCATTAAGGGCCTGTTCGCCGTGGGCGAATGTTCCTCTGTAGGTCTGCACGGCGCAAACCGTCTGGGCTCCAACTCCCTGGCGGAACTGGTGGTCTTTGGTCGTCTGGCTGGTGAGCAAGCAATGGAGCGCGCATCTACTGCCGGTAATGGCAACGATGCAGCGATCAATGCCCAGGTTGCTGGCGTTGAACAGCGTCTGAAAGATCTGGTTAACCAGGACGGCGGCGAAAACTGGGCGAAGATCCGCGACGAAATGGGCCTGGCCATGGAAGAAGGCTGCGGTATCTACCGTACGCCGGAACTGATGCAGAAAACCATCGACAAGCTGGCGGAACTGCAGGAACGCTTCAAGCGCGTTCGCATCACCGACACTTCCAGCGTGTTCAACACCGACCTGCTTTACACCATTGAGTTGGGCCACGGTCTGAACGTTGCCGAATGTATGGCGCACTCCGCAATGGCACGTAAAGAGTCCCGCGGCGCGCACCAGCGTCTGGACGAAGGTTGCACTGAACGTGACGACATCAACTTCCTCAAACACACCCTCGCCTTCCGCGATGCTGATGGCACTACTCGCCTGGAGTACAGCGACGTGAAAATTACTAAGCTGCCGCCGGCCAAACGCATGTACGGTGGCGAAGCGGATGCAGCCGATAAGGCGGAAGCAGCCAATAAGAAGGAGAAGGCGAATGGCTGAGATGAAAAACCTGAAAATTGAGGTGGTGCGTTATAACCCGGAAGTCGATACCGCACCACATAGCGCATTCTATGAAGTGCCTTATGATGAAACCACCTCATTGCTGGATGCGCTGGGCTATATCAAAGACAACCTTGCGCCGGACCTGAGCTACCGCTGGTCCTGCCGTATGGCGATTTGTGGCTCCTGCGGCATGATGGTTAACAACGTGCCGAAACTGGCATGTAAAACCTTCCTGCGTGACTACACCAACGGCATGAAGGTTGAAGCGTTAGCTAACTTCCCGATTGAACGCGATCTGGTGGTCGATATGACCCACTTCATCGAAAGTCTGGAAGCGATCAAACCGTACATCATCGGCAACTCCCGCACCGCGGATCAGGGTACTAACATCCAGACCCCGGCGCAGATGGCGAAGTATCACCAGTTCTCCGGTTGCATCAACTGTGGTCTGTGCTATGCCGCATGCCCGCAGTTCGGCCTGAACCCAGAGTTCATCGGTCCGGCTGCCATTACGCTGGCACATCGTTATAACGAAGATAGCCGCGACCACGGTAAGAAGGAGCGTATGGCGCAGTTAAACAGCCAGAACGGCGTATGGAGCTGTACTTTCGTGGGCTACTGCTCCGAAGTCTGCCCGAAACACGTCGATCCGGCTGCGGCCATTCAGCAGGGCAAAGTAGAAAGTTCAAAAGACTTTCTTATCGCGACCCTGAAACCACGCTAAGGAGTGCAACATGACGACTAAACGTAAACCGTATGTACGGCCAATGACGTCCACCTGGTGGAAAAAATTGCCGTTTTATCGCTTTTACATGCTGCGCGAAGGCACAGCGGTTCCGGCTGTGTGGTTCAGCATTGAACTGATTTTCGGGCTGTTTGCCCTGAAAAATGGCCCGGAAACCTGGGCGGGATTCGTCGACTTTTTACAAAACCCGGTTATCGTGATCATTAACCTGATTACTCTGGCGGCAGCCCTGCTGCACACCAAAACCTGGTTTGAACTGGCACCGAAAGCGGCCAATATCATTGTAAAAGACGAAAAAATGGGACCAGAGCCAATTATCAAAAGTCTCTGGGCGGTAACCGTGGTTGCCACCATCGTAATCCTGTTTGTTGCCCTGTACTGGTAAGGAGCCTGAGATGATTAATCCAAATCCAAAGCGTTCTGACGAACCGGTATTCTGGGGCCTCTTCGGGGCCGGTGGTATGTGGAGTGCGATCATTGCGCCGGTAGTGATCCTGCTGGTTGGCATTCTGTTGCCGCTGGGTCTGTTCCCGGGTGACGCACTGAGCTACGAACGCGTTCTGGCGTTCGCGCAAAGCTTCATTGGTCGCGTATTCCTGTTCCTGATGATCGTCCTGCCGCTGTGGTGTGGTTTACACCGTATGCACCACGCGATGCACGATCTGAAAATTCACGTGCCTGCGGGCAAATGGGTTTTCTACGGTCTGGCTGCTATCCTGACAGTTGTCACGCTGATTGGTATCGTTACAATCTAACGTATCGCCAATGTAAATCCGGCCCGCCTATGGCGGGCCGTTTTGTATGGAAACCAGACCTTATGCTCAAAACGACGCTTTGCGCCTTACTGATTACCGTCTCTTGCTCCACTCTTGCCGCGCCCCATAGCGAACAACAAATCAACGATATTGTGCATCACACAATTACCCCACTTGTTGAGCAACAAAACATCCCCGGCATGGCCGTTGCAGTGATTTATCAGGGTAAGCCTTATTACTTTACCTGGGGCTACGCGGATGTGGCAAAAAAGCGGCCCGTCACGCAGCAAACGTTGTTTGAGTTAGGCTCGGTCAGTAAAACATTTACGGGCGTGCTTGGTGGCGATGCTATTGCTCGAGGGGAAATCAATCTAAACGATCCCGTCACAAAATACTGGCCTGAACTTACCGCTAAACAGTGGAATGGGATCACACTATTACATCTCGCAACCTACACCGCTGGCGGCCTGCCGTTACAGGTGCCGGATGAGGTGAAATCCTCAAGCGACTTGTTGCGCTTCTATCAAAACTGGCAGCCTGAATGGGCGCCAGGAACACAACGTCTGTATGCAAACTCCAGTATCGGTTTGTTCGGCGCACTGGCTGTGAAGCCATCCGGTTTGAGTTTTGAGCAGGCGATGCAAACTCGTGTTTTCCAGCCACTCAAACTCACCCATACGTGGATTAATGTGCCATCAGCGGAAGAAAAGAATTACGCCTGGGGATATCGCGAAGGCAAGGCAGTGCATGTTTCGTCAGGGGCGCTGGATGCTGAGGCTTACGGTGTAAAATCGACGATTGAAGATATGGCCCGCTGGGTACGAAGCAATATGAATCCCCGTGATATCAACGACAAAACACTTCAGCAAGGGATACAACTGGCGCAATCTCGCTACTGGCAAACCGGCGATATGTATCAGGGCCTGGGCTGGGAAATGCTGGACTGGCCGGTAAATCCTGACAGCATCATCAATGGCAGCGACAGTAAAATTGCGCTGGCGACAAGCCCAGTAAAAGCGATTACGCCCCCTGCTCCTGCTGTGCGGTCATCATGGGTGCATAAAACAGGTGCGACCGGCGGATTTGGTAGCTATGTCGCGTTTATCCCAGAAAAAGAGCTGGGTATTGTGATGCTGGCTAACAAAAATTATCCCAATCCAGCGAGAGTTACCGCCGCCTGGCAGATTCTCAACGCTCTGCAGTAAAATTTCATCGGGTCCGAATTTTCGGACCTTTTCTTCGCATTTCCTTGCTGTCATCTACACTTAGAAAAAACCAGTAAGGAAACATTTATGCGCCTGCTCCCTCTCGTTGCCGCAGCGACGGCTGCATTTCTGGTGGTTGCCTGTAGTTCTCCCACACCACCGCGTGGCGTGACCGTGGTAAATAATTTCGATACCAAACGCTATCTGGGCACATGGTATGAGATTGCCCGTTTTGATCACCGCTTTGAACGTGGACTGGAAAAAGTCACCGCAACATACAGCCTGCGTGATGACGGCGGCCTGAATGTCATTAATAAAGGCTATAACCCTGACAGAGAGATGTGGCAGCAGAGTGAAGGAAAAGCCTACTTTACTGGAGATCCGCGTCGCGCAGTCCTGAAGGTGTCGTTTTTTGGGCCATTCTACGGCGGTTATAATGTCATCGCGCTCGACCGGGAGTACCGCCACGCGCTGGTTTGCGGCCCGGACCGCGACTACCTGTGGATACTCTCTCGCACGCCAACCATTTCTGACGAAGTTAAACAGGAGATGCTGGCAGTCGCAACCCGGGAAGGGTTTGATGTTAGTAAGTTTATTTGGGTACAACAGCCCGGTAGTTAGTGAGTGCTGAGCTTCAGACCAATAATTCCCACCACAATTAACGCCAGACTCGCCAGGCGCATCGGGTTAGCGGACTCGCCGAGCAGCACAATGCCGGTGATAGCCGCGCCGACTGCGCCAATCCCCGTCCAGACAGCATAAGCCGTCCCTACAGGTAATGACTTCATCGCCCAGGCGAGCAGCGCCATACTGACAATCATCGCCGTCACGGTAATAACACTTGGCGTCAAACGACTAAAGCCGTGGGTATATTTCAGGCCAACAGCCCAGACGACTTCCAGCAACCCAGCAATAAATAAGATAATCCAGGACATATAAAACTCCGGAGAAATGGGGCCGTCCCCGGTGAAAAGAAGCGTTTGCAGGTCGTCCTGCAAAGCTGATGGTTGAACGGATATTTTGCCTGGTGGCAGGGGAATTTCAACTATTACCTTAGTGACTATCGCTGAAAAAATAAACGGTACGACAAACTTGTCGTACCGTTACAGATTGTTGACAAAGTGTCAGTTGTTTATGCCAGATGCGGCGTTAATGCCTTACCCAGCCTACAAAATCGTGCAAATTCAATATATTGCATGGACTATGTAGGTCTGATAAGCGTAGCGCATCAGGCAATTTTGCCTTTGTCATCAGTATCAACGGCACGACAAAACTGCCGTACCGTTATTGCTTATTGCTGCGCTTTCGTTGCTGCGCCAGAAATCGCGTTACCGCCGTCGGAGATATCTTCACCAACGCCACGCGTGGTGTTGCAGGCAGTCAATACTGTTGAAAGCACCAGAACAGAAAAGATCGCTGCAATTGTCTTCTTCACCATAACGTCTTCCTTTTAGGTAATGTTATTTGTGTTTGCCTATAGCAAATTAATAATAGACAACACCACCGAAAATGACGGAAATCTGATGATTTTTAGGAAGAGAAGAAAAATTAGCTGGCTGCGCGAGAGATGGAATTACCGAGATGTTTAATGTCTTCACCAAAACCGCGAGCGGTGTTACAGCCCGTGAGCAGCGCACTGGCAAGCAAAACAAGAAGGATAAGGCGTTTCATCATCTCTGACCTGAGAAAGTGATGGTGCAGCCCACAGGCCGCACCACAACCGCATTACTTCACGCGAGAGACGTATTCACCAGAGCGGGTATCCACTTTGATGACTTCGCCGATCTGTACGAACAGCGGAACTTTAACCACAGCGCCAGTAGACAGGGTAGCCGGTTTGCCACCAGTACCTGCGGTATCACCTTTCAGCCCCGGATCGGTATCAACGATTTCCAGTTCAACGAAGTTCGGCGGAGTAACGGAGATCGGCTGACCATTCCACAGAGTTACGATGCACTCTGCCTGATCCAGCAGCCATTTAGCATTGTCGCCAATTGCTTTTGCATCAGCAGACAGCTGCTCGAAAGTTTCGTTGTTCATGAAGTGCCAGAACTCACCGTCGTTGTACAGGTAAGTCAGATTCATATCGACAACATCAGCGCCTTCAGCGGAATCGGTAGATTTGAAGGTTTTTTCTACGCGAGTGCCAGTCAGCAGACGGCGCAGTTTAACGCGAGCGAATGCCTGACCTTTACCCGGTTTCACGAATTCACTGGCTTCAACCGCGTAAGGTTCGCCATCTAACATGATTTTAAGACCAGCACGAAAATCGTTGCTATAGTACGTTGCCATAAGGCCCTCTGAAATTTATTAATTGGTAGCTAAGCCACAAAATGGCGCATATTGTAACCCTAAATACCCCATCCAGAGAAGATTGGTTAGCGCAACTTGCCGATGTTGTGACCGATCCTGATGAACTTCTGCGTCTTTTGAATATAGACGCGGACGAAAAACTGTTGGCCGGACGCAGCGCCAAAAAGCTGTTTGCCCTGCGCGTGCCCCGCTCATTTATCGATCGCATGGAGAAAGGCAATCCAAACGATCCACTTTTGCGTCAGGTACTTACCTCGCAAGATGAATTTGTCGTCGCGCCCGGATTCTCCACCGACCCGCTGGAAGAACAGCACAGCGTAGTGCCTGGTTTGTTGCATAAATACCACAACCGGGCGCTATTGCTGGTCAAAGGCGGCTGCGCGGTAAATTGCCGCTATTGCTTCCGTCGCCACTTCCCGTATGCCGAAAATCAGGGCAACAAGCGAAACTGGAAGACGGCACTTGAGTATGTTGCTGCGCATCCGGAACTGGACGAGATTATTTTCTCCGGCGGCGATCCGCTGATGGCGAAAGATCACGAACTGGACTGGTTATTAACGCAACTGGAAGCCATCCCACATATCAAACGTCTGCGGATTCACAGCCGTCTGCCGATTGTGATCCCGGCACGCATCACCGAGGCGCTGGTTGAACGCTTTGCCCGTTCTACGCTGCAAATCTTGCTGGTGAATCACATCAACCATGCCAATGAGGTAGATGAAACGTTTCGTCAGGCGATGGCTAAATTGCGCCGTGTCGGCGTCACCCTGCTTAACCAAAGCGTTCTGTTACGTGGCGTGAACGATAACGCGCAAACGCTGGCAAATCTGAGTAATGCACTGTTTGACGCCGGTGTGATGCCCTATTACCTGCATGTGCTCGATAAAGTGCAGGGCGCGGCGCATTTCATGGTGAGCGATGATGAAGCGCGGCAGATTATGCGTGAGTTGCTGACGTTAGTATCGGGATATCTGGTGCCAAAACTGGCGCGCGAGATTGGTGGCGAACCCAGCAAAACGCCGCTGGATCTCCAGCTACGCCAGCAGTAACTGATTAAACAGGGAAGTTAAACATTAAAATTGCCTGATGCGCTACGCTTATCAGGCCTACATCGTGCATTGAAATTGAATGAATTTTCAATGAACTATAGGCCGGATAAGGCGTTTACGCCGCATCCGGCAAGAGCAACAAACGCAGTACAGCGACCTGTCATTTTACAGGGAAGTTTAATCTTTGCCCGTTGCATAACCTTTAATTATTCATATACATTGCTATTTTTACTCTTTATATAGCCAACACCAATAATTAACCTTTCTTTTCTGTTTATATAGAGTGAGCACGGCTATTTATGTTATTTTAACAACTATTACTACCAAGCCCATTTATCTGGCTTATAAATTAAAATTAATTATTTAATTGAGAAATGGTTAGGGAGAACCTACATGGCCATAAGCATCAAGGGTGTTAATACCGGTGTTATTCGCAAGAGTAATAATTTCATTGCACTGGCGCTGAAAATTAAAGAGCCTCGCAATAAAGAATCGTTGTTCTTCATGTCTGTGATGGAACTGCGCGACCTTCTGATTGCGCTGGAAAGTCGTCTGCATCAAAAGCATAAACTGGATGCTGATGCACGCCTTCTGTATGAGCAAGCTCGCGATAAAGTCATTAAGAAAATGGCAGAAAATATCCCGGAAATTCTGGTTGATGAGCTTAAAAATGCCGATATTAATCGCCGGGTTAACGCGCTGGAACTTACCGATAATCAGGGCGAAAATCTTAATTTCGCATTAACGCTACATGATGGCAGCAAATGCGAATTAGTGGTCAATGAGTTGCAGATTGAAATGCTGGCGCGAGCAATCATTCATGCAATTAATAATGCAGAAATGCGTGAACTGGCGTTACGTATTACATCGTTGTTAGATTTCCTGCCGTTATATGACGTCGACTGCCAGGACAATGGCAATCTGGAATACGACACCTATTCCCAACCAGAATGGAAACATAATCTGTTTAGTCATTATCTGGCCGTACTTTATCGCTTTAAAGATGAAGGTGGCAAAGAGCAATTTAGCGGAGCAGTAGTAAAAACGCGTGAAGCAACAGCGGGTAAAGAAGTGGAGGCTATCACTCGCCGGATGCTTGATTTCAGTCCTCGACTGAAAAAACTCGCGGGTGTGCCGTGTCAGGTCTACGTTCGGACTATGGCAGCCAATAACGCCCAACCACTGACCCAGGATCAATGCCTACGCGCACTGCATCACCTACGCGTTCAATCCATCAGCAAAACTGCACCACAGGCGAAATAATCCCATCTTTGCTAATGCGAGGCTGGAGCCATCCAGCCTGAAATGACCGATAACGTGATCGTTGATCATGCCGGATGCGGCGTAAACGCCTTATCCGGCCAACAAATTCTCGAGCATTCAATCAGTTGCAATGCCTGATGTGGGCCTGATAAGCGAAGCGCATCTGGCAATTATACGTTTGTCACCCAGCCTCAGGATCCCATCAGTTCGGGCACTTATATACCTGACCGATAATCTGGCTGTCAGTCGGGACAAAGCTGGACAGCATGCCCTGCGACGGGCTGCTGATACCATAAATCACGTTACCGCCCATTGCTGCCGCCTGGTTGCGCAGATCGTTTGCCGCACCACGCATAGAACCGCCCTCTTCACCGTGTTGCCCGGAAAGCCAGTTACTTTGCTTACCGGTAGCAGTACCAATCAGCTGGCACTCTGCACCTGGTTGCTCGTCCACGATGCGAACGCTCTGTCCGGCAGCGCTCAATTCGTTGCTGGAGCTACAACCCGCCATCAGTAGCGCGGCACCGACAATCCCTGCTAAGTATTTTACGTGCATGTTATTCCCCATAATCAATGAGCTGGACGCAACTCGCGTCGTCCGTGTCTGAATCTTATACTAGAAAGATGACCAAAAGAAAAACCCCCAGACATTTCTGCCCGGGGGTTTCTTTATTTCTGCGAGGTGCAGGGCAATTACATCATGCCGCCCATGCCACCCATGCCGCCCATACCGCCAGCAGCGCCTAAGTCAGCTGCATCGTTTTTCGGCAGGTCGGTAACCATGCACTCAGTGGTGATCATCAGGCCAGCCACAGAAGCTGCGTACTGCAGAGCAGAACGAGTTACTTTGGTTGGATCCAGGATACCCATGTCGATCATGTTGCCGTATTCTTCGGTTGCTGCGTTGTAGCCGTAGTTGCCGTCGCCAGCTTTAACGGTGTTAGCAACAACAGACGGTTCTTCACCGCAGTTCAGTACGATCTGACGCAGCGGAGCTTCCATTGCACGCAGTGCAACTTTGATACCCACGTTCTGCTCTTCGTTCTGACCACGCAGGTCAGCCAGTTTAGACGCTACGCGGATCAGCGCAACACCACCACCAGCAACCACGCCTTCTTCTACCGCAGCACGGGTCGCGTGCAGGGCGTCTTCAACGCGTGCTTTTTTCTCTTTCATTTCAACTTCGGTAGCAGCACCAACTTTGATAACTGCAACGCCGCCTGCCAGTTTCGCTACGCGCTCCTGCAGTTTTTCACGGTCGTAGTCAGAAGTTGCTTCTTCAATCTGCTGACGGATCTGAGCAACACGGCCCTGAATCGCAGCTTCTTCACCCACGCCATCGATGATGGTGGTGGTGTCTTTGTTGATCACAACACGTTTAGCCTGGCCCAGGTCTTCCAGGGTTGCTTTTTCCAGCTCCATACCAATCTCTTCAGAGATTACGGTACCGCCAGTCAGGGTTGCGATATCCTGCAGCATAGCTTTACGGCGATCGCCGAAGCCCGGAGCTTTAACCGCAGCGACTTTCACAATGCCACGCATGGTGTTAACAACCAGAGTTGCCAGCGCTTCGCCTTCAACATCTTCAGCGATGATCAGCAGCGGTTTGCCTGCTTTTGCAACGGCTTCCAGAACCGGCAGCATTTCGCGGATGTTGGAGATTTTCTTGTCAGCCAGCAGGATGAACGGGCTTTCCAGTTCTACTGCGCCAGTTTCCGGCTTGTTGATGAAGTAAGGAGACAGGTAGCCACGGTCGAACTGCATACCTTCAACCACGTCCAGTTCGTCCTGCAGACCAGTACCGTCTTCAACGGTGATAACGCCTTCTTTACCGACTTTGTCCATCGCTTCAGCGATCAGTTTACCTACGGTTTCGTCGGAGTTAGCGGAGATAGTACCAACCTGAGCAATCGCTTTAGAGTCGGAGCACGGTACGGACAGCGCTTTCAGTTCTTCAACTGCAGCAGTAACGGCTTTGTCGATACCACGTTTCAGGTCCATCGGGTTCATGCCCGCAGCAACAGCTTTCAGACCTTCAGTGATGATAGCCTGAGCCAGTACGGTTGCGGTGGTGGTACCGTCGCCTGCAGTGTCGTTCGCTTTAGAGGCAACTTCTTTCACCATCTGCGCACCCATGTTTTCGAACTTGTCTTCCAGTTCGATTTCACGAGCAACGGAAACACCATCTTTGGTGATGGTCGGTGCACCGAAAGATTTATCCAGAACTACGTTACGGCCTTTCGGACCGAGGGTAACTTTCACTGCATCTGCCAGTACGTTTACGCCGCGCAGCATTTTCACACGAGCGTCGTTACCGAATTTTACGTCTTTAGCTGCCATTATCTTTATTCCTTAAATTCGTATGTTCAGTGTCGTGCGCGGATTACGCTTCAACAATTGCCAGAATGTCGCTTTCGGACATGATCAACACTTCTTCATTGTCGATCTTCTCAGACTTCACACCGTAGCCATCATTGAAAATTACGATGTCGCCAACTTTCACGTCCAGCGGCTTCACTTCGCCATTTTCAAGGATACGGCCATTGCCAACAGCCAGCACTTCGCCACGGGTAGATTTAGCCGCTGCAGAGCCGGTCAGAACGATGCCGCCAGCAGATTTAGTTTCAACTTCTTTACGCTTGACGATCACGCGATCATGCAATGGACGAATATTCATTGATAACTCTCCTTTGAGAAAGTCCGTATCTGTTATGGGTGACGCCGGACCTTACGTGGTTTCCCGGCTGGTGACCAGTGAAATGGGGATGGGCTTCTCCCCCTTCAAGGGGGCAAATGAAAAAAAATTCTGATCAGTACAAAATCGGGTAAAAATCCTGATTCACATCACATTTCATCGCAATTTCTCCATCGCCGCCATACGCGAATCTGATTGTGCTACCATCGAAATCCTGCGCAGTTGCCCAAAATTTGGGCACAATTGGACATTAACCCATGAGTGGACTCAAACAAGAACTGGGATTAGCCCAGGGGATCGGCCTGTTATCAACCTCATTATTAGGCACGGGTGTGTTTGCCGTTCCCGCATTAGCCGCCCTGCTAGCGGGCAATACCAGCCTGTGGGCCTGGCCCGTTTTGATTATCTTGGTGTTCCCGATTGCAATCGTCTTTGCGCTGCTGGGACGCCACTATCCCAGCGCGGGCGGCGTCGCGCACTTCGTTGGTATGGCGTTTGGCTCGCGGCTTGAGCGAGTCACTGGCTGGCTATTTTTATCGGTCATTCCCGTGGGCCTGCCCGCTGCACTACAAATTGCCGCCGGCTTTGGCCAGGCAATGTTTGGCTGGCATAGTTGGCAACTGTTGTTAGCAGAACTTGGTACGCTGGCACTGGTGTGGTACATCGGTACTCGCGGTGCCAGTTCCAGTGCTAATCTACAAACGATTATTGCCGGGCTTATCGTCGCGCTGATTGTCGCTATCTGGTGGGCGGGCGATATCAAACCTGCGAATATCCCCTTCCCTGCGCCTGGTGATATCGAACTTTCCGGGCTGTTTGCTGCGTTATCGGTGATGTTCTGGTGCTTTGTCGGTCTGGAGGCATTTGCCCATCTCGCCTCGGAATTTAAAAATCCAGAGCGTGATTTTCCCCGCGCTCTGATGATTGGTCTGTTGCTGGCAGGATTAGTCTATTGGAGCTGTACGGTGGTGGTATTACGCTTCGACGCCTATGGTGAAAAAATGGCGGCGGCAGCATCGCTTCCAAAAATTGTGGTGCAGCTGTTCGGTGTAGGAGCATTGTGGATTGCCTGCGTGATTGGCTATCTGGCCTGCTTTGCCAGTCTCAACATTTATATACAGAGCTTCGCCCGATTAGTCTGGTCGCAGGCGCAACACAATCCTGACCACTACCTGGCACGCCTCTCTTCTCGCCATATCCCGACTAATGCCCTTAATGCCGTGCTCGGCTGTTGCGTGGTGAGCACGTTGGCGATCCATATGTTAGAGATCAATCTGGACGCACTTATCATCTATGCCAACGGCATCTTTATTATGATCTATCTGCTGTGCATGCTGGCAGGCTGTAAATTATTGCAAGGACGTTATCGACTACTGGCGGTAATTGGCGGGCTGTTATGTGTTCTGTTACTGGCGATGGTCGGCTGGAAAAGTTTATATGCCCTGATCATGCTGGCGGGGTTATGGCTATTTCTGCCAAAACGAAAAACGCCGGAAAATGGCATAACCACATAATCCGGCGTTTCGTCATTAATCCTGGCGATCGTCTTTATTATCAAGGCGGTCGCGGTCATCATCCTTACGCTGATACTCACCATCAAAAGTATTACCGCCACCGGTTCCGGCACTAAAACCACCGCCCGGCATACGGGAAAAGCGCAAATGCGGCATCAGCTTCACCGTCAGGTGCTTTTGCACTGGCGGTAATAAAAGTAGAAGACCGAGGAAATCGGTGAAAAAGCCCGGTAATAAAAGCAGCAAACCGGCAATGATCAACGAAACACTTTTAATCATTTCCGCCGCTGGGTTTTCTCCCGCCGCCATTTTTTGTTGCATCAGCACAAAATTCTTAAAGCCCTGATTACGTACCAGTGACATACCAATAATTGAGGTGAATATAACCAGCACGAGGGTCAGCAATACCCCAAGGACATGAGCAACCTGAATAAAGATTGAAATCTCAATATAGACATAAAGGAAAACGGCAATAAAAGGTAACCAGCGCAAAGGTTTCTCCTGTAATAGCAACCAGTTAAATCAGGTCGCCTGAATGGGTTGCGAATCGCGTTCAGCTTATATTGTGGTCATTAGCAAAATTTCAAGATGTTTGCGCAACTATTTTTGGTAGTAATCCCAAAGCGGTGATCTATTTCACAAATTAATAATTAAGGGGTAAAAACCAACACTTAAAGTGATCCAGATTACGGTAGAAATCCTCAAGCAGCATATGATCCCGGGTATTCGACTGATGCAGGGGATAATCGTCGGTCGAAAAACATTCGAAACCACATATATTCTGTGTGTTTAAAGCAAATCATTGGCAGCTTGAAAAAGAAGGTTCACATGTCAAACAACATTCGTATCGAAGAAGATCTGTTGGGTACCAGGGAAGTTCCAGCTGATGCCTACTATGGTGTTCACACTCTGAGAGCGATTGAAAACTTCTATATCAGCAACAACAAAATCAGCGATATTCCTGAATTTGTTCGCGGTATGGTAATGGTTAAAAAAGCTGCAGCTATGGCAAACAAAGAGCTGCAAACCATTCCTAAAAGTGTAGCGAATGCAATCATTGCCGCATGTGATGAAGTCCTGAACAACGGAAAATGCATGGATCAGTTCCCGGTAGACGTCTACCAGGGCGGCGCAGGTACTTCCGTAAACATGAACACCAACGAAGTGCTGGCCAATATCGGTCTGGAACTGATGGGTCACCAGAAAGGTGAATATCAGTATCTGAACCCGAACGACCACGTTAACAAATGTCAGTCCACTAACGACGCCTACCCGACCGGTTTCCGCATCGCAGTTTACTCTTCTCTGATTAAACTGGTAGATGCTATTAACCAACTGCGTGAAGGCTTTGAACGTAAAGCTGTCGAATTCCAGGACATCCTGAAAATGGGTCGTACCCAGCTGCAGGACGCAGTACCGATGACCCTCGGTCAGGAATTCCGCGCTTTCAGCATCCTGCTGAAAGAAGAAGTGAAAAACATCGAACGTACCGCTGAACTGCTGCTGGAAGTTAACCTCGGCGCAACTGCAATCGGTACTGGCCTGAACACGCCGAAAGAGTACTCTCCGCTGGCAGTGAAAAAACTGGCTGAAGTCACTGGCTTCCCATGCGTACCTGCTGAAGACCTGATCGAAGCGACCTCTGACTGCGGCGCTTACGTTATGGTTCATGGCGCGCTGAAACGCATGGCTGTGAAGATGTCCAAAATCTGTAACGACCTGCGCTTGCTCTCTTCTGGCCCACGTGCCGGCCTGAACGAGATCAACCTGCCGGAACTGCAGGCTGGCTCTTCCATCATGCCAGCTAAAGTAAACCCAGTTGTTCCGGAAGTGGTTAACCAGGTTTGCTTCAAAGTCATCGGTAACGACATCACTGTTACCATGGCAGCAGAAGCGGGTCAGCTGCAGCTGAACGTTATGGAGCCGGTCATTGGCCAGGCCATGTTTGAATCCGTTCACATTCTGACCAACGCTTGCTACAACCTGCTGGAAAAATGCGTTAACGGCATCACTGCTAACAAAGAAGTGTGCGAAGGTTACGTTTACAACTCTATCGGTATCGTCACTTACCTGAACCCATTCATCGGCCACCACAACGGTGACATCGTGGGTAAAATCTGTGCCGAAACTGGCAAGAGCGTACGTGAAGTCGTTCTGGAGCGCGGTCTGTTGACTGAAGCAGAACTAGACGATATTTTCTCCGTACAGAACCTGATGCATCCGGCTTACAAAGCAAAACGCTATACTGATGAAAGCGAACAGTAATCGTACAGGGTAGTACAAATAAAAGAGGCACGTCAGACGACGTGCCTTTTTTCTTGTGAGTAGTAACTTAAAAACAACAACCTGATATCAACTTGTTAAAAAACAAGGAAGGCTAATATGCTAGTTGTAGAACTCATCATCGTTTTGCTGGCGATCTTCTTGGGCGCCAGATTAGGGGGAATTGGTATTGGTTTTGCAGGTGGATTGGGGGTGCTGGTTCTTGCCGCTATCGGCGTCAAGCCTGGTAACATCCCATTCGATGTCATTTCCATTATCATGGCGGTTATCGCTGCTATTTCTGCTATGCAGGTTGCTGGCGGTCTGGACTATCTGGTTCACCAGACAGAAAAGCTGCTGCGCCGTAACCCGAAATACATCACGATCCTTGCACCGATCGTAACCTATTTCCTGACCATCTTTGCTGGTACCGGCAACATCTCTCTGGCGACACTGCCAGTTATCGCTGAAGTTGCGAAGGAACAAGGCGTTAAACCTTGCCGTCCGCTGTCTACTGCAGTGGTATCCGCGCAGATTGCGATCACCGCATCGCCAATCTCTGCGGCGGTGGTTTACATGTCTTCCGTGATGGAAGGTCATGGCATCAGCTACCTGCATCTGCTCTCTGTGGTCATCCCGTCTACCCTGCTGGCAGTTCTGGTGATGTCCTTCCTGGTAACCATGCTTTTCAACTCCAAACTGTCTGACGATCCGATTTATCGCAAGCGTCTGGAAGAAGGTCTGGTTGAACTGCGCGGTGAGAAACAGATTGAAATCAAACAAGGCGCGAAAGCATCCGTCTGGCTGTTCCTGCTGGGCGTAGTTGGCGTGGTTATCTATGCGATTATCAACAGCCCGAGCATGGGCCTGGTTGAAAAACCGCTGATGAACACCACTAACGCGATCCTGATTATCATGTTGAGCGTTGCAACCCTGACCACTGTTCTTTGTAAAGTGGACACCGACAACATCCTCAACTCCAGCACCTTCAAAGCAGGTATGAGCGCCTGTATTTGTATCCTGGGTGTTGCATGGCTGGGCGATACTTTCGTTTCCAACAACATCGACTGGATCAAAGATACCGCAGGTGAAGTCATTCAGGGCCATCCGTGGCTGCTGGCTGTTATCTTCTTCTTTGCTTCTGCTCTGCTGTACTCTCAGGCTGCAACTGCAAAAGCACTGATGCCGATGGCTCTGGCGCTGAACGTTTCTCCACTGACCGCTGTAGCTTCTTTCGCAGCCGTGTCTGGTCTGTTCATTCTGCCGACCTACCCGACGCTGGTTGCTGCGGTACAGATGGATGACACGGGTACCACTCGTATCGGTAAATTCGTCTTCAACCATCCGTTCTTTATCCCAGGTACTCTGGGTGTTGCCCTGGCCGTTTGCTTCGGCTTCGTGCTGGGCAGCGTGATGCTGTAATGACAAATCGCGGGGCGTTCACGCCCCGCTTTCTTTCCCGCCGACTAACATCCTTTCCCCGTCCGTTGTATAGTGACCTCTCTCTTGCGGTTCCATCTGTTCTTGCGAGGTGTTTATGCTTGCTGAAAAAAGTTCGAATACCGCGTCCGTCGTGGTGTTGTGCACCGCGCCGGATGAAGCGACGGCCCAGGAATTAGCCGCCAAAGTGTTGGCGGAAAAACTGGCGGCCTGCGCAACCTTGATTCCTGGCGCTACCTCTCTCTATTACTGGGAAGGTAAACTGGAACAGGAATACGAAGTGCAGATGATTTTAAAAACCACCGTATCTCACCAGCAGGCACTGCTGGAATGCCTGAAGTCTCATCATCCGTATCAAACCCCGGAGCTTCTGGTTTTACCTGTTACACACGGAGACACAGATTACCTCTCATGGCTCAACGCATCTTTACGCTGATCCTGCTACTTTGCAGCACTTCCGTTTTTGCCGGATTATTCGACGCGCCGGGACGCTCACAATTTGTCCCCGCGGATCAAGCCTTTGCTTTTGATTTTCAGCAAAACCAACATGAGCTTAATCTGAGCTGGCAGATCAAAGACGGTTACTATCTTTACCGTAAACAGATCCGCATTACGCCGGAACAAGCGAAAATTGCCGACGTGCAGCTGCCCCAGGGCGTCTGGCATGAAGATGAGTTTTACGGCAAAAGCGAGATTTACCGCGAGCGGCTGACGCTTCCTGTGACCATCAACCAGGCAAGTGCGGGTGCGACATTGACTGTCACCTACCAGGGCTGTGCTGACGCCGGTTTTTGTTATCCGCCAGAAACCAAAACCGTTCCGTTAAGCGAAGTGGTTACTAACAACGCGACGCCACCGTCTGCATCAGTTCCGCAGCAAGAGCAGCCCACCGCGCAATTGCCCTTTTCCGCGCTCTGGGCGTTGTTGATCGGTATTGGTATCGCCTTTACGCCATGCGTGCTGCCAATGTACCCACTGATTTCTGGCATCGTGCTGGGCGGTAAACAGCGGCTCTCCACTGCCAGAGCATTGTTGCTGACCTTTATTTATGTGCAGGGGATGGCGCTGACTTACACGGCACTGGGTCTGGTGGTTGCCGCCGCAGGGTTACAGTTCCAGGCGGCGCTACAGCACCCATACGTGCTCATTGGCCTCGCTATCGTCTTTACCTTGCTGGCGATGTCAATGTTTGGCTTGTTTACTCTGCAACTCCCCTCTTCGCTGCAAACGCGCCTCACGCTAATGAGCAATCGCCAACAAGGTGGCTCGCCCGGCGGTGTGTTTGTTATGGGGGCGATTGCCGGACTGATCTGTTCACCATGCACCACCGCACCGCTTAGCGCGATTCTGTTGTATATCGCCCAAAGCGGGAACATGTGGCTGGGGGGCGGCACGCTTTATCTCTATGCGCTGGGCATGGGCCTGCCGCTGATGCTAATAACCGTCTTTGGTAACCGCCTGCTACCGAAAAGCGGTCCGTGGATGGAACAGGTCAAAACCGCATTTGGTTTTGTGATCCTCGCACTGCCGGTCTTCCTGCTGGAGCGAGTAGTTGGTGATGTCTGGGGATTACGCTTGTGGTCGGCGCTTGGTGTCGCGTTCTTTGGCTGGGCCTTTATCACCAGCTTACAGGCCAAACGCGGCTGGATGCGTATTGTGCAAATTATCCTGCTGGCGGCAGCATTGGTTAGCGTGCGCCCACTCCAGGATTGGGCATTTGGCGCGACGCATACCGCGCAAACTCAGGCGCATCTCAACTTTACACAAATCAAAACGGTAGATGAGTTAAATCAGGCACTCGCTGAAGCCAAAGGCAAACCGGTGATGTTAGATCTCTATGCCGACTGGTGCGTCGCCTGTAAAGAGTTTGAGAAATACACCTTCAGCGACCCGCAGGTGCAAAAAGCGTTAGCAGACACGGTCTTACTTCAGGCCAACGTCACTGCCAACGACGCACAAGATGTGGCGCTGTTAAAGCATCTAAATGTCCTTGGCCTACCGACAATTCTCTTTTTTGACGGACAAGGCCAGGAGCATCCACAAGCGCGCGTCACGGGCTTTATGGATGCTGAAACCTTCAGCGCACATTTGCGCGATCGCCAACCGTGAACGACACTTCAGTGGGAAAGACGGAGGAAAATAGCGTGCAACGTGAAGATGTACTGGGAGAAGCCCTGAAATTATTAGAATTACAAGGGATTGCCAACACCACGCTGGAGATGGTTGCTGAACGTGTGGATTATCCACTGGACGAGCTGCGCCGCTTCTGGCCAGACAAAGAGGCGATCCTCTACGATGCCCTGCGCTATCTTAGCCAACAGATAGATGTCTGGCGTCGTCAGCTGATGCTGGACGAAACGCAAACCGCCGAACAAAAGCTGCTGGCACGTTATCAGGCGCTATCGGAGTGCGTTAAAAACAACCGCTATCCGGGCTGTCTGTTTATCGCTGCCTGTACGTTTTATCCCGATCCTGGCCACCCTATTCATCAATTGGCCGATCAGCAAAAAAGCGCGGCCTACGACTTTACCCACGAACTGTTAACCACGCTGGAAGTTGACGATCCGGCGATGGTAGCAAAGCAGATGGAACTGGTGCTGGAAGGTTGTTTAAGCCGAATGCTGGTGAATCGTAGCCAGGCGGATGTCGACACCGCACATCGGCTGGCGGAAGATATCCTGCGCTTCGCCCGCTGCCGCCAGGGTGGCGCACTGACCTGACAGAAACACAGAAAAGAAGCGATTTGCCGCAATCTTAAGCAGTTGAATCGCTTTTACTGAAATTAGGTTGACGAGATGTGCAGATTACGGTTTAATGCGCCCCGTTGCCCGGATAGCTCAGTCGGTAGAGCAGGGGATTGAAAATCCCCGTGTCCTTGGTTCGATTCCGAGTCCGGGCACCAAATTCATATGAACGGACCTCCACGGAGGTCCGTTTTTCGTTTCAGGACGCGACGATTTAACCGTTCTTCCTCCAAATCACTCCCACCAAACTCAACCAAATTCTCCCACATCACCAGCATTTTGCGGGTATACCCCTGTTTGAGAAAATTTGTCCCTGAGCTATGACACTGACTGACGCGAAATATCGTGCGGCCCCGTGATGCTGTTGAACGTCAAATGACGTCATCAGGAGCGTAACGCATCCATAAACAGAACGCCGACTGATGAGATTTCCTGGATGCGAACAAAGAGAAATGTATCAGTCCGTTTGATCATGCAAAGACTAACAATCCATTAAAATAGTAAGCGTTCCAGGCAATTTTCCGGGGATTATTTTCTGAACGTTTTCTTTGGCAAAGATAATCAATCTTGGTGGTAAGGCAAATTACTTCTGATTCTCATTAAAGTCATTTCGTAAGGCGATGTAATCAATAGGTTTACGGCTGGTAAAAATAACGTCTCACATTCACCTGTAATATGTAAACGCATCCATCTATAGATGGTAAAAATAGGTTATGGCAATTATCATTGCACCATTCCCTTTTCGAATGAGTTTTTATTATGCAACAACCTGTAGTTCGCGTTGGCGAGTGGCTTGTTACTCCGTCCATAAACCAAATTAGTCGCAATGGGCGTCAACTTACCCTTGAGCCGAGACTAATCGATCTTCTGGTTTTCTTTGCTCAACACAGTGGCGAAGTACTTAGCAGAGATGAACTTATCGATAATGTCTGGAAGAGAAGTATTGTTACCAATCACGTTGTAACGCAGAGTATCTCAGAACTGCGTAAGTCATTAAAAGATAATGATGAAGATAGTCTTGTCTATATCGCTACTGTACCAAAGCGCGGTTATAAATTAATGGTGCCAGTTATCTGGTACAGCGAAGAGGAGGGAGAAGAAATAATGCAATCTTCGCCTCCCCCTATACCAGAGGCGATTCCTGACACAGATTCTCCTTCCCACAGTCTTAACATTCAAAACACCGCAACGCCACCTGAACAATCCCCAGTTAAAAGCAAACGATTCACTACCTTTTGGGTATGGTTTTTTTTCCTGTTGTCGTTAGGTATCTGTGTAGCACTGGTGGCGTTTTCCAGTCTTGAAACGCGCCTTCCTATGAGTAAATCGCGTATTTTGCTCAATCCACGCGATATTGACATTAATATGGTGAATAAGAGTTGTAACAGCTGGACTTCCCCGTATCAGCTCTCTTACGCGATAGGCGTGGGTGATTTGGTGGCTACGTCACTTAATACCTTCTCCACTTTTATGGTTCATGACAAAATCAACTACAACATTGATGAACCGAGCAGTTCCGGTAAAACATTATCTATTGCGTTTGTTAATCAGCGCCAATACCGCGCTCAACAGTGCTTTATGTCGGTGAAATTGGTAGACAATGCAGATGGTTCAACCATGCTGGATAAACGTTATGTCATCACTAACGGTAATCAGCTGGCGATTCAAAATGATTTACTGGAGAGTTTGTCAAAAGCGTTAAATCAACCGTGGCCACAACAAATGCAGGAGATGCTCCAACAAATTTTGCCTCATCGTGGTGCGTTATTAACTAATTTTTATCAGGCACATGATTATTTAATGCATGGTGATGATAAATCATTGAACCGTGCCAGTGAGTTATTAGGTGAGATTGTTCAATCATCTCCCGAATTTACCTACGCGAGAGCAGAGAAAGCATTAGTTGATATAGTACGTCATTCTCAGCATCCTTTAGATGAAAAACAATTAGCAGCACTGAACACAGAAATTGATAACATTGCTACACTGCCAGGAATGAATAATCTGGCCATTCTCTATCAAATAAAAGCGGTCAGTGCTCTGACAAAAGGAAAAACAGACGAATCTTATCAGGCGATAAATACTGGCATTGACCTTGAAATGTCCTGGCTAAATTATGTGTTGCTTGGCAAAGTTTATGAGATGAAGGGGATGAACCGAGAAGCTGCTGATGCATATCTCACCGCCTTTAATTTACGCCCAGGAGCAAACACCCTTTACTGGATTGAAAATGGCATATTCCAGACTTCTGTTTCTTATGTTGTTCCTTATCTCGACAAATTTCTCGCTTCAGAATAAACGAATCCTGGGTTGATTCATTCGCGGGGATTTTTAGCGTTAAACGCTTGTATATTTATTGACATAACATGTTGCAGCAATTTATTTGCTGCATAATTTTTTATTACATAAATTTAACCAGCAGCTTTCTTCTAATTCATTGTAAATATTGAATATTTATCTTTTCATGACATCAACTTGCGATTCTGATCTGTTAATGAAGAGCTAAAATAATCACTGACATAAACTTTTGTATTATTTCACCTAATCTTTAGGATTAATCTTTTTTTTTGAGTAGTCTTGTCGCCAGTTTGGTCTGGTCAGTAAATAGTTATACATCATGACCCGGACTCCAAATTCTAAAATGAAATTAGGAGAAGAGCATGAGTTCTGCCAAGAAGATTGGGCTATTTGCCTGTACCGGTGTTGTTGCCGGTAATATGATGGGGAGCGGTATTGCATTATTACCTGCGAACCTTGCAAGTATCGGTGGTATTGCTATCTGGGGTTGGATCATTTCTATTATTGGTGCAATGTCGCTGGCTTATGTATATGCCCGACTGGCAACAAAGAACCCGCAACAAGGTGGCCCAATTGCTTATGCTGGAGAAATTTCCCCTGCATTTGGTTTTCAGACAGGTGTTCTTTATTACCATGCTAACTGGATTGGTAACCTGGCGATTGGTATTACCGCTGTATCTTATCTTTCCACCTTCTTCCCAGTATTAAATGATCCTGTTCCGGCGGGTATCGCCTGTATTGCTATCGTCTGGGTATTTACCTTTGTAAATATGCTCGGCGGTACCTGGGTAAGCCGTTTAACCACTATTGGCCTGGTGCTGGTTCTTATTCCTGTGGTTATGACTGCTATTGTTGGCTGGCATTGGTTTGATGCTGCAACTTATGCAGCTAACTGGAATACTGCAGGTACCACTGATGGTCATGCGATCATTAAAAGTATTCTGCTCTGCCTGTGGGCCTTCGTGGGTGTTGAATCCGCAGCTGTAAGTACTGGTATGGTTAAAAACCCGAAACGTACCGTTCCACTGGCAACCATGCTGGGTACTGGTTTAGCAGGTATTGTTTACATTGCTGCGACTCAGGTGCTTTCCGGTATGTATCCGTCTTCTGTAATGGCAGCTTCCGGTGCTCCGTTTGCAATCAGTGCTTCAACTATCCTCGGTAACTGGGCTGCGCCGCTGGTTTCTGCATTCACCGCCTTTGCGTGCCTGACTTCTCTGGGCTCCTGGATGATGCTGGTAGGCCAGGCAGGTGTACGTGCCGCTAACGACGGTAACTTCCCGAAAGTTTATGGTGAAGTCGACAGCAACGGTATTCCGAAAAAAGGTCTGCTGCTGGCTGCAGTGAAAATGACTGCCCTGATGATCCTCATCACTCTGATGAACTCTGCCGGTGGTAAAGCATCTGACCTGTTCGGTGAACTGACCGGTATCGCAGTACTGCTGACTATGCTGCCGTACTTCTACTCTTGCGTTGACCTGATTCGTTTTGAAGGCGTTAACATCCGCAACTTTGTCAGCCTGATCTGCTCTGTACTGGGTTGCGTGTTCTGCTTCATCGCTCTGATGGGCGCAAGCTCCTTCGAGCTGGCAGGTACCTTCATCGTCAGCCTGATTATCCTGATGTTCTACGCTCGCAAAATGCATGAGCGCCAGAGCCACTCAATGGATAACCACACAGCATCTAACGCACATTAATTAAAAGTATTTTCCGAGGCTCCTCCTTTCATTTTGTCCCATGTGTTGGGAGGGGCCTTTTTTACCTGGAGATATGACTATGAACGTTATTGCAATATTGAATCACATGGGGGTTTATTTTAAAGAAGAACCCATCCGTGAACTTCATCGCGCGCTTGAACGTCTGAACTTCCAGATTGTTTACCCGAACGACCGTGACGACTTATTAAAACTGATCGAAAACAATGCGCGTCTGTGCGGTGTTATTTTTGACTGGGATAAATATAATCTCGAGTTGTGCGAAGAAATTAGCAAAATGAACGAGAACCTGCCGTTGTACGCGTTCGCTAATACATATTCCACGCTCGATGTAAGCCTGAACGATCTGCGTTTACAGATTAGCTTCTTTGAATATGCGCTGGGTGCTGCTGATGATATTGCTAACAAGATCAAGCAGACCACTGACGAATATATCAACACTATTCTGCCTCCGCTGACCAAAGCGCTGTTTAAATATGTTCGTGAAGGTAAATATACTTTCTGTACTCCTGGTCACATGGGCGGTACTGCATTCCAGAAAAGCCCGGTAGGTAGCCTGTTCTATGATTTCTTTGGTCCGAACACCATGAAATCTGATATTTCCATTTCAGTATCTGAACTGGGTTCCCTGCTGGATCACAGCGGTCCACACAAAGAAGCAGAACAGTATATCGCTCGCGTCTTTAACGCAGAGCGCAGCTACATGGTGACCAACGGTACTTCCACTGCGAACAAAATTGTTGGTATGTACTCTGCTCCGGCAGGCAGCACCATTCTGATTGACCGTAACTGCCACAAATCGCTGACCCATCTGATGATGATGAGCGATGTTACGCCAATCTATTTCCGCCCGACCCGTAACGCTTACGGTATTCTTGGCGGTATCCCACAGAGTGAATTCCAGCACGCTACCATTGCTAAGCGCGTGAAAGAAACACCAAACGCGACCTGGCCGGTACATGCCGTAATTACTAACTCTACCTATGATGGTCTGCTGTACAACACCGACTTCATTAAGAAAACGCTGGATGTGAAATCCATCCACTTTGACTCCGCGTGGGTGCCTTACACCAACTTCTCACCGATTTACGAAGGTAAATGCGGTATGAGCGGTGGCCGTGTCGAAGGGAAAGTGATTTACGAAACCCAGTCCACTCACAAACTGCTGGCGGCGTTCTCTCAGGCTTCCATGATCCACGTTAAAGGTGACGTAAACGAAGAAACCTTTAACGAAGCCTACATGATGCACACCACCACTTCTCCGCACTACGGTATCGTGGCGTCCACTGAAACCGCTGCGGCGATGATGAAAGGTAATGCCGGTAAACGCCTGATCGACGGTTCCATTGAACGTGCGATCAAGTTCCGTAAAGAGATCAAACGTCTGAGAACAGAATCTGATGGCTGGTTCTTTGATGTATGGCAGCCGGATCATATCGATACTACTGAATGCTGGCCGCTGCGTTCTGACAGCACCTGGCACGGCTTCAAAAACATCGATAACGAGCACATGTATCTTGACCCGATCAAAGTCACTCTGCTGACTCCGGGGATGGAAAAAGACGGCACCATGAGCGACTTTGGTATTCCGGCCAGCATCGTGGCGAAATACCTCGACGAACATGGCATCGTTGTTGAGAAGACCGGTCCGTATAACCTGCTGTTCCTGTTCAGCATCGGTATTGATAAGACCAAAGCACTGAGCCTGCTGCGTGCTCTGACTGACTTCAAACGTGCGTTCGACCTGAACCTGCGTGTGAAAAACATGCTGCCGTCTCTGTATCGTGAAGATCCTGAATTCTATGAAAACATGCGTATTCAGGAACTGGCTCAGAATATCCACAAACTGATTGTTCACCACAATCTGCCGGATCTGATGTATCGCGCATTTGAAGTGCTGCCGACAATGGTAATGACTCCGTATGCTGCGTTCCAGAAAGAGCTGCACGGTATGACCGAAGAAGTTTACCTCGACGAAATGGTAGGTCGTATTAACGCCAATATGATCCTTCCGTATCCGCCGGGAGTTCCTCTGGTGATGCCGGGTGAAATGATCACCGAAGAAAGCCGTCCGGTTCTGGAGTTCCTGCAGATGCTGTGTGAAATCGGCGCTCACTATCCGGGCTTTGAAACCGATATTCACGGTGCATACCGTCAGGCTGATGGCCGCTATACCGTTAAGGTATTGAAAGAAGAAAGCAAAAAATAATTAGCTAGTACAAGGGAAGTGGCTTGCCACTTCCCTTTTTTGCTCATAAGGAGAACACATGAAAACACCCTCACAGCCGCGCGCGATATACTATATCGTGGCGATCCAGATCTGGGAGTACTTCAGTTTTTACGGCATGCGTGCCTTACTCATTCTCTATCTCACCCATCAGCTTGGTTTTGATGATAACCATGCCATCAGCCTGTTCAGCGCATACGCTTCTTTGGTTTACGTTACCCCTATTCTCGGCGGCTGGCTTGCCGACCGCCTGCTCGGCAACCGCACTGCGGTGATTGCCGGCGCGCTGTTAATGACCCTTGGCCATGTGGTGCTGGGCATTGATACAAATTCAACCTTTAGCCTGTATCTGGCGCTGGCAATCATTATTTGTGGCTACGGTTTATTCAAATCAAACATCAGCTGTTTGCTTGGCGAGCTCTACGACGAGAACGATCATCGACGTGATGGCGGTTTTTCGCTGCTGTATGCTGCGGGCAATATCGGTTCTATCGCAGCCCCCATCGCCTGCGGCCTGGCTGCTCAGTGGTATGGATGGCATGTTGGCTTTGCCCTTGCGGGTGGCGGCATGTTTATCGGTTTGTTGATTTTCTTAAGCGGTCATCGTCATTTCCAGTCCACGCGTAGTATGGATAAAAAAGCGCTCACTCGCGTGAAATTTGCCTTACCGGTATGGAGCTGGTTAGTGGTGATGCTCTGTTTAGCCCCAGTATTTTTTACCCTGCTGCTGGAGAACGACTGGTCCGGATATTTGCTGGCGATTGTTTGCCTTATTGCTGCACAAATCATTGCCCGCATGATGATCAAATTCCCCGAACACCGCCGTGCTCTTTGGCAAATTGTATTGTTGATGTTTGTCGGGACGTTGTTCTGGGTACTGGCACAACAGGGCGGCAGTACCATCAGCTTGTTTATCGATCGCTTTGTGAATCGTCAGGCATTCAATATTGAAGTACCTACTGCGCTATTCCAGTCAGTGAATGCAATTGCGGTGATGCTCGCTGGAGTTGTACTTGCCTGGCTGGCGTCGCCAGAAAGCCACGGCAACTCAACATTGCGCGTCTGGCTGAAGTTTGCCTTTGGCTTACTGCTGATGGCTTGTGGCTTTATGTTGCTGGCATTTGATGCCCGACATGCAGCGGCTGGCGGTCAAGCGTCAATGGGTGTGATGATATCCGGGCTGGCGCTAATGGGCTTTGCCGAACTCTTTATTGACCCGGTGGCGATTGCGCAAATCACGCGTCTGAAAATGTCTGGCGTATTAACCGGTATTTATATGCTGGCAACAGGCGCGGTCGCCAACTGGCTGGCAGGCGTAGTGGCACAACAGACGACAGAGTCGCAAATTAGCGGTATGGCAATTGCAGCTTACCAGCGATTCTTTTCCCAGATGGGAGAGTGGACGTTGGCTTGTGTCGCGATCATCGTGGCATTGGCCTTTGCTACCCGATTTCTGTTTAGCACTCCGACGAATATGATACAGGAAAGCAACGATTAACTTCCGTAAAAACAATTAGTTATGAATAAATTTACTTTCAGTTAATCACACTAGCAAATCCCAGATTAATAAGATATTTAAACCATTTTTATGGTTATTTATTAGTGATATCAACTTGAGGTAAGCGTTGGTTTAGATAAGATGAACTGAGTTACTAATAGTCGAGGCAGATAATACAGTGTACCGATCTGTCTCTTTATCTACGCTAAATTGAAAGCTGGATTAAGAGGAACCAAAATGTCTGAACAAGAAACACAGGGAGCCAATGAGGCTATTGATTTTAACGATGAAATGAGAAATCGTCGCGAAAAACTGGCAGCGCTGCGTCAGCAAGGCGTGGCGTTTCCCAATGATTTTCGCCGCGACCATACTTCTGACCAGTTGCACGAAGAGTTTGATGCGAAGGATAACCAGGAACTGGAATCCTTAAACATTGAAGTCTCGATTGCTGGCCGAATGATGACCCGTCGAATCATGGGGAAAGCCTCCTTTGTAACATTGCAGGATGTCGGTGGCCGTATTCAACTGTACGTTGCACGAGATAGCCTGCCAGAAGGTGTTTATAACGATCAGTTTAAAAAATGGGACCTGGGTGACATTATCGGTGCCCGCGGTACGCTGTTTAAGACGCAAACTGGTGAGCTTTCCATTCACTGTACTGAGTTACGCCTGCTGACTAAAGCACTACGTCCTTTACCAGATAAATTCCATGGTCTGCAGGATCAGGAAGTCCGTTATCGTCAACGTTATCTGGACCTCATCGCTAACGATAAATCCCGTCAAACGTTTGTTGTCCGTTCAAAAATTCTGGCCGCTATCCGCCAGTTCATGGTCGCACGCGGCTTTATGGAAGTAGAAACCCCGATGATGCAGGTAATTCCAGGTGGGGCATCTGCTCGCCCGTTTATTACCCATCATAATGCTCTGGATTTAGATATGTATCTGCGTATCGCGCCGGAGCTGTATCTGAAACGTCTGGTTGTAGGTGGTTTTGAACGGGTATTCGAAATCAACCGTAACTTCCGTAATGAAGGTATTTCTGTTCGTCATAATCCTGAGTTCACGATGATGGAACTCTACATGGCGTATGCGGATTACCACGATTTGATTGAACTGACAGAGTCACTGTTCCGCACCCTGGCACAAGAGGTACTGGGTACCACTAAAGTCACTTATGGCGAGCATGTGTTTGATTTCGGCAAACCGTTTGAAAAACTCACCATGCGTGAAGCAATCAAAAAATATCGTCCAGAAACCGATATGGCCGACCTGGATAATTTTGATGCCGCTAAAGCATTAGCTGAATCTATCGGTATTACAGTAGAGAAAAGCTGGGGACTGGGACGTATTATCACCGAAATCTTTGATGAAGTTGCAGAAGCACATCTGATTCAGCCAACCTTTATTACTGAGTATCCGGCAGAAGTGTCACCGCTGGCGCGCCGTAATGATGTTAACCCGGAAATCACCGACCGTTTTGAATTCTTCATCGGTGGTCGTGAAATCGGTAATGGTTTTAGCGAATTAAACGACGCAGAAGATCAGGCTGAACGTTTCCAGGAACAGGTTAACGCCAAAGCTGCAGGTGACGACGAAGCGATGTTCTACGACGAAGATTACGTGACTGCGTTGGAATATGGTCTGCCGCCAACCGCAGGTCTGGGAATTGGTATCGACCGAATGATTATGCTGTTTACTAACAGTCATACTATTCGCGACGTTATTCTCTTCCCGGCGATGCGTCCACAGAAATAAGTTTCACTTTAATGAACGAAGCAGCCAGGCGACTGCTTCGTTCGTCGTTCCGCAAATCAAGTTTTGAGGAGAGACGCTTCGTTTCAAGATAACCAGCGGATCCACTCAACCACAGCTCCTAAAAGAGAGAAAAAAGTAATGCCACAGGCAGACTCATTGGCCAGGTTATTCCTACCAGGAATGCACTAAGTAAACGAATATGTGTTTTCTCATGTGAGATAAACCAGATAATGACAAAGGATATGTTCACACCAATCACATAAAAAATTAATATTTTATAGAATAGTGTCATTTTGAATATCTTCTTATCCCTTCCATCTATTTGTAAAACTGACGGAAATAGTCATCAACTATCATAATGTTGAGGTCAAAATCAATATCTGGCAAGTCTAAGCATTTGATCCTGATTAAATCTTCAATTTCACTTGCGGCTAATGATGTCGTTATTGCGAAAGAATTCTCATTCAATTGTCGTGGTATTCCATATTCATCAGCCACTATAGAGGAGAAGTTCATATCATGCATCAATGATCTTAACCTTAAGAAAACTGAGGAATAAGATGATGGATAATCAAAAGAAACGACATAAGTATTGAACTTTTTTTTACCTTCCATAATAAGACTCCTATCAATATTAAATGCCCTGGGGATGCAAAGTTTATTAACCCCGATTGATGATTCTCATATAGGAGATATTCTTTTTTTTTTGCTCACTAAAGGGGATGACTTGGGACAAGAAAACGCTCTCTCTGACCATTCTTTGTGCATCCCCCGACCCTTCAGATACTCCCCTGCATCGCATTACGCAGAGCATGAAAAATATCGTTACTCATCAACTGCGAATATCATCATACTCACGCGTTTTATCAAATTCGTGTTTCGCAAATGGGCACAGTGGGATAATTTTTCGTTTTTCCCGGCGCATTTTTTCCACGACTTTCGCAACCAACTGTTTACCAATCCCTTGCCCTTTCAGGCTTTCATCAACATCGGTATGTTCGATAATCGCTAAATTCTCTCCAGTCGGCACAAAGACAATTTCAGCGATTTGCTTACCCTGTTCGTCATTGATGTAAAATTTATTGTGACCTTCACGTATTTCCATTTTTCCCTCGCTTATTTATGACGGTATTTCAGTGCGCCGCTCGGGCACGTATCAATCACTTTAACCACAGTGGTGACGTCAACTTCATCCGGCATGATCCACGGCTTACGTTTGAGATTAAATAACTTGCCGTTGCCACGTACGCAATTGCCAGAATGCTGACATATTGCAGTGTTGAAATAGACATCGATCTTTTCGCCGGTATAGCAGCGATAACCACCGTCCAGTAGATCCTGATCCATGACCTTCCCTCTCTCATCAGTATGGTTTTCGCAATAAGCATAGCCCGGAATCTTCATACAGCACCGACAGTTTCAGTTTCCAGAGTCTCTCCCCCTATATAGCCAATTATTCTTACTCCCTTTGAATTACCTGCCTCATCAGAGATAATGCTTAAGAAATTTGTCACACAAGGAAGCTGATGAGACATCCATTGCCCTACCGCAAGTTACGCAAACGTCCGATGAAATTGAGTACCACAGTGATCTTAATGGTCAGCGCGGTGCTGTTCTCGGTGCTGTTGGTGGTGCATCTGATTTACTTCTCGCAAATCAGTGATATGACGCGTGACGGACTGGCCAACAAGGCGCTGGCGGTAGCACGTACCCTTGCCGATTCGCCGGAAATCCGTCAGGGCTTGCAGAAAAAACCGCAGGAGAGCGGGATCCAGGCCATCGCGGAAGCCGTGCTCAAACGTAACGATCTGCTATTTATTGTCGTTACCGATATGCAAAGTCTTCGCTACTCGCATCCTGAAGCCCAGCGTATTGGTCAGCCATTTAAAGGTGATGACATCCTTAACGCGCTGAATGGCGAAGAAAATGTCGCTATCAATCGCGGTTTTCTGGCGCAGGCTTTACGCGTATTTACCCCCATCTATGATGAGAATAATAAACAGATTGGCGTGGTGGCGATCGGCCTTGAATTAAGCCGCGTGACCCAACAAATCAATGACAGTCGCTGGAGCATTATCTGGTCGGTGTTATTTGGCATGCTGGTCGGCCTCATCGGCACCTGCATTCTGGTTAAGGTGCTGAAAAAAATCCTTTTCGGCCTGGAACCCTACGAAATATCCACACTGTTTGAGCAACGCCAGGCCATGTTGCAGTCTATCAAAGAAGGCGTCGTTGCCGTGGACGATCGCGGCGAAGTCACGCTGATCAACGATGCCGCACAAGAATTGCTGAATTACCGTAAGTCGCAGGACGATGAGAAACTGTCGACGCTAAGCCACTCGTGGTCACAGGTAGTAGATGTCTCGGAAGTGTTACGCGACGGTACGCCGCGCCGCGACGAAGAGATTACCGTCAAAGATCGGCTATTACTGATCAACACCGTTCCGGTGCGCAGTAATGGCGTTATCATCGGTGCCATTTCAACCTTCAGGGATAAAACTGAAGTACGTAAACTGATGCAGCGACTGGATGGTCTGGTCAACTATGCTGACGCACTTCGTGAACGATCCCACGAATTTATGAATAAATTGCACGTGATTCTCGGATTATTGCATCTGAAGAGTTATAAGCAGTTGGAAGATTACATTCTCAAAACAGCCAATAACTATCAGGAAGAGATTGGCTCTCTGTTGGGCAAGATCAAATCGCCGGTTATCGCTGGTTTTTTAATCAGCAAGATTAACCGCGCGACCGATTTAGGCCATACGCTGATTTTAAACAGCGAAAGCCAGTTGCCCGACAGCGGCAGTGAAGACCAGGTCGCGACGCTGATTACCACGTTGGGAAATCTGATAGAAAACGCGCTGGAGGCATTAGGGCCGGAAGCTGGAGGCGAAATTAGCGTAACATTGCACTACCGTCACGGCTGGCTGCACTGTGAAGTTAACGATGATGGACCGGGGATCGCACCCGACAAAATCGATCACATTTTTGACAAAGGTGTCTCGACAAAAGGAAGCGAACGAGGCGTCGGTTTAGCTCTTGTCAAACAACAGGTAGAAAATCTCGACGGCAGTATCGCCGTAGAATCGGAACCCGGGATTTTCACACAATTTTTTGTCCAGATACCCTGGGACGGGGAGAAGTCGAGCAAATGATCAATGTATTAATTATCGATGACGACGCAATGGTGGCGGAGCTGAATCGCCGATACGTGGCGCAGATCCCGGGCTTTCAATGCTGCGGAACGGCCTCGACACTGGAAAAAGCCAAAGAGATAATTTTCAACAGCGACACGTCTATTGACCTGATATTGCTCGATATCTATATGCAGAAGGAGAACGGGCTCGATTTACTTCCGGTACTGCATAACGCTCGCTGCAAAAGCGATGTGATAGTCATCTCTTCCGCCGCCGATGCCGCGACGATTAAAGATTCGCTGCATTACGGCGTTGTTGATTACCTGATAAAACCCTTCCAGGCATCACGCTTTGAAGAGGCACTCACCGGCTGGCGACAAAAGAAAATGGCGCTGGAAAAACATCAGTATTATGACCAGGCCGAGCTGGATCAGCTAATCCACGGCAGCAGCGCCAACGAGCAGGATCCTCGTCGCTTGCCAAAAGGCTTAACGCCGCAAACGTTACGCACGCTGTGCCAGTGGATTGACGCGCATCAGGACTATGAGTTTTCAACCGACGAGTTGGCCAACGAGGTGAATATCTCGCGCGTTTCCTGCCGCAAGTACCTAATCTGGCTGGTCAACTGCCACATCTTATTTACCAGCATCCATTATGGCGTCACGGGTCGTCCGGTTTACCGTTACCGTATTCAAGCGGAACATTACTCATTGCTGAAACAATATTGCCAATAACGCACCATTGGTTATCCGCAAGTAACAATTATTGCAGTAATGCAAAAGAGCACTGGCACAAGTTACATCGTCCATCAGTAAAACTTGTGCCAGATCAAATATAATTATCCCCTTCTCATTTCATCGATTTAATATTCTTTAGGATAAATAGTGTTTTTAATTTCAAAACGCTAACAAAAGTTAATTAACTATTATGTCACCCGCATTATGTGTATTTTTACCCACAAATGGGTAGATCAGAATAATCTATAACCGTCATTAGAACAAAAAATATACCAATAAATATCAATAAGATAGTAGAAAACAAACTATTAACATCTGCGCAGCACAAACTATAACCCCATCGCCAGAGAGTATTTTTCTCTGAAAAAGTCGCTTATCACAGTGTATTAATTTATTGCTGCCTGAATCAGCCAATATTCACTGTGAAGTAATTACTCAGGCCAGTAACGACCAAAAGGATATTAGTCAGGCTCTGAAAAAAGTTCATACAAACAGAACGAGACTGCGTTCTATTCAGTAGAAATTTAAATGGGATTATCGCGAGGGTTCACAAATGTTATTTACTATCCAACTTATCATAATATTGATATGTCTGTTCTATGGCGCCAGAAAGGGCGGTATCGCGCTAGGTCTATTAGGCGGTATCGGCCTCGTCATTCTGGTATTCGTCTTCCATCTTCAGCCAGGTAAACCACCGGTTGATGTTATGCTGGTTATCATCGCGGTGGTGGCGGCATCGGCCACGTTGCAAGCCTCGGGCGGCCTTGACGTCATGCTGCAAATTGCCGAGAAACTGCTGCGCCGCAATCCGAAATATGTCTCCATTGTCGCGCCGTTTGTTACCTGTACGCTGACCATTCTTTGCGGTACAGGTCACGTGGTTTACACCATCCTGCCAATCATCTACGACGTGGCAATTAAGAACAATATCCGTCCGGAACGTCCGATGGCGGCAAGTTCTATCGGTGCACAGATGGGGATTATCGCCAGTCCGGTGTCGGTTGCGGTAGTGTCTCTGGTCGCGATGCTGGGTAACGTTACCTTTGATGGTCGTCACCTTGAGTTCCTCGACCTGCTGGCAATCACCATTCCATCGACGTTACTCGGTATCCTGGCGATCGGTATTTTCAGTTGGTTCCGCGGTAAAGATCTGGATAAAGACGAAGAGTTCCAGAAATTCATCTCCGTACCGGAAAACCGTGAGTACGTTTACGGTGACACCGCGACGCTGCTGGATAAAAAACTGCCGAAAAGCAACTGGCTGGCAATGTGGATCTTCCTCGGGGCAATTGCCGTGGTCGCACTCCTCGGTGCTGATTCGGACCTGCGTCCGTCCTTCGGCGGCAAACCGCTGTCGATGGTGCTGGTTATTCAGATGTTTATGCTGCTGACCGGCGCACTGATTATTATCCTGACCAAAACCAATCCCGCGTCTATCTCAAAAAACGAAGTATTCCGTTCCGGTATGATCGCCATCGTGGCGGTGTACGGTATCGCATGGATGGCAGAAACCATGTTCGGTGCGCATATGTCTGAAATTCAGGGCGTACTGGGCGAAATGGTGAA
Organism: Escherichia sp. E10V5; assembly: GCF_004212315.1. Classification (NCBI taxonomy): domain Bacteria; kingdom Pseudomonadati; phylum Pseudomonadota; class Gammaproteobacteria; order Enterobacterales; family Enterobacteriaceae; genus Escherichia; species Escherichia sp. E10V5. Next base: position 120,050 of record NZ_RHJM01000003.1, on the reverse strand, counting down.
AGAGTATCCGTGGGCCTATGCCATTGTTCTGCTGCTGGTTTCCAAGTTTGTAAACTCCCAGGCCGCGGCGCTGGCGGCGATTGTTCCTGTCGCACTGGCGATTGGCGTTGACCCGGCTTACATCGTGGCTTCAGCACCGGCTTGCTACGGTTATTATATCCTGCCGACCTATCCGAGCGATCTGGCAGCGATTCAGTTTGACCGTTCCGGCACCACCCACATCGGTCGCTTCGTCATCAACCACAGCTTTATTCTGCCAGGGTTGATTGGCGTGAGCGTATCTTGCGTCTTTGGCTGGATCTTCGCCGCGATGTACGGGTTCTTATAAATGCACTTTGCGTGCCGCCCGTCGCTGTGCGGCACGCCATTTTCGTATAACAAATACAGAGTTACAGGCTGGAAGCTATGTCAAACAAACCATTTATCTACCAGGCGCCTTTCCCGATGGGGAAAGACAACACCGAATACTATCTGCTCACTTCCGATTACGTTAGCGTTGCCGAATTCAACGGCGAAACCATCCTGAAAGTGGAACCAGAAGCCCTGACCCTGCTGGCGCAGCAAGCCTTCCACGACGCCTCTTTCATGCTCCGCCCGGCACACCAGAAACAGGTTGCTTCTATTCTTCACGACCCAGAAGCCAGCGAGAACGATAAGTACGTGGCGCTGCAATTCTTGAGAAACTCCGAAATCGCCGCCAAAGGCGTGCTGCCGACCTGCCAGGATACTGGCACCGCGATCATTGTTGGTAAAAAAGGTCAGCGCGTATGGACCGGCGGTGGTGATGAAGAAGCGCTGTCGAAAGGCGTCTATAACACCTATATCGAAGATAACCTGCGCTATTCACAGAACGCGCCGCTGGACATGTACAAAGAGGTCAACACTGGCACTAACCTGCCTGCGCAAATCGACCTGTACGCGGTAGATGGCGATGAATATAAATTCCTCTGCGTCGCCAAAGGCGGCGGTTCTGCCAACAAAACGTATCTCTATCAGGAAACTAAAGCCCTGCTGACTCCGGGTAAACTGAAAAACTTCCTCGTCGAGAAAATGCGCACCCTCGGGACCGCAGCCTGCCCGCCGTACCATATCGCGTTTGTGATTGGCGGCACGTCTGCGGAAACCAACCTGAAAACCGTCAAGTTAGCAAGCGCTCACTATTACGATGAACTGCCGACCGAAGGGAACGAACACGGTCAGGCGTTCCGCGATGTCCAGCTGGAACAGGAACTGCTGGAAGAAGCCCAGAAACTCGGCCTCGGCGCGCAATTTGGCGGTAAATATTTTGCTCACGATATCCGCGTAATCCGCCTGCCGCGTCACGGCGCTTCCTGCCCGGTCGGTATGGGCGTGTCCTGTTCCGCTGACCGTAACATCAAAGCGAAAATTAACCGCGAAGGTATCTGGATCGAAAAACTGGAACACAACCCAGGCCAGTACATTCCGGAAGAACTGCGCCAGGCGGGTGAAGGCGAAGCGGTGAAAGTCGATCTCAACCGCCCAATGAAAGAGATCCTCGCCCAGCTTTCGCAATATCCGGTTTCCACTCGTTTGTCGCTCACCGGCACCATTATCGTGGGTCGAGATATTGCACACGCCAAGCTGAAAGAGCTGATCGACGCTGGTAAAGAACTGCCGCAGTACATCAAAGATCACCCGATCTACTACGCGGGTCCGGCGAAAACCCCTGCCGGTTATCCATCAGGTTCACTTGGCCCAACCACCGCAGGTCGTATGGACTCCTACGTGGATCTGCTGCAATCCCACGGCGGCAGCATGATCATGCTGGCGAAAGGTAACCGCAGTCAGCAGGTTACCGACGCGTGTCATAAACACGGCGGCTTCTACCTCGGTAGCATCGGTGGTCCGGCGGCGGTACTGGCGCAGCAGAGCATCAAGCATCTGGAGTGTGTCGCTTATCCGGAGCTGGGTATGGAAGCAATCTGGAAAATCGAAGTAGAAGATTTCCCGGCGTTTATCCTGGTCGATGACAAAGGCAACGACTTCTTCCAGCAGATCGTCAACAAACAGTGCGCGAACTGCACTAAGTAACCTCTTCGGCCCAGCGCCTGGCAGCATGCTGCCAGGTGATCCCCCTGGGCCACCTCTTTTGCGATTGTAATTTCACGCTTGCTGGTGAATAGTCAGTATTTTCCCTGACTTGCGAACTCACCATGACCCGCACACTCAAGCCGTTAATTCTTAACACCGGCGCACTGGCGCTAACGTTAATCCTGATTTATACCGGCATTTCGGCCCATGACAAACTCACCTGGTTGATGGAAGTGAAACCGGTGATTATTGTCGTGCCGCTACTGCTTGCCACCGCCAGACGTTACCCGTTAACGCCGCTGCTCTATACGCTCATTTTCTTTCACGCCATCATCCTGATGGTCGGCGGGCAGTACACCTATGCGAAAGTTCCCATCGGTTTTGAGGTGCAGGAATGGTTAGGGTTGAGCCGTAATCCGTATGACAAGCTGGGGCATTTTTTCCAGGGGCTGGTGCCTGCACTGGTGGCACGAGAAATTCTCGTGCGCGGAATGTACGTTCGTGGACGGAAAATGGTGGCGTTCCTGGTCTGCTGCGTAGCGCTGGCAATAAGCGCCATGTATGAGTTGATCGAGTGGTGGGCGGCGCTGGCGATGGGCCAGGGAGCGGATGATTTTCTCGGCACCCAGGGCGACCAGTGGGACACGCAATCCGATATGTTCTGTGCGTTGCTTGGCGCATTAACGACAGTGATATTGCTCGCTCGTCTTCACTGCCGCCAGTTACGGCGCTATGGCTTAATCACCAGAGCGCCGGAAGCGATTACACCTTAGCGGTGCAACCAGCCAGGTAGCCAGTCGCCGTGAGCGGTAATCAGGTCGTCAACAAGGGCATAAATTTCGTCAATGCCCAGCACGGCGGCGGTGTGCGGGTCCATCATTGCGGCGTGGTAAACACGGTCACGATTTTCGGTGAGAATGGCTTCGGTCAGCAGCGTCTGTACGTTGATGTTGGTTTGCATCAGGGCAGCCAGATGCGAAGGCAGTGCACCAACTTTGGTTGGCTGAATACCATTGGCGTCAACCAGACAGGCCACTTCCACACAGCATCCTTGTGGCAGGTTATCAATCAAACCATCGTTACGGACGTTGCCGTAAATCACACTCGGCTCACCGGTCCAGATAGCGTTCATAATCGTGCTGGCATATTCCCGCGACGGTTTAATATCAATCCGGGAGGCGTTCTTATACTCCTCCAGCTCTTTATGCCAGTTCGCCAACTGTTCAACACAGCGTTTCGGGTACTCATCCAGCGGCACTTTATAACGCTCAATCAAATCCTCGCGACCTGGCTTAATAAACCACGGCGTATATTCGGCAAAATGTTCTGACGACTCCGTGACGAAGTAGCCCAGCTTTTTGAACATTTCATAGCGCACAATATTCTGGCAACGAGTATTGCCATGAATATTCGGTTTCGGTGCCTGGCCTGCGTCATACGCTGCCAGCAGTTCCGGGTAGAGATTCACGTAACTGCCGTCTGCGGTTTTGCGCTCCAGCTCCAGGTAGAACGCCATATGGTTGATACCAGCGCAACGATAACGCAGCGTGGACGGTTCGATATTCAGGTCGCGGGCCAACTCTTCCGCCGTTCCCTGCACCGAATGGCACAGCCCCACCTGTTTGATATGCGGATAGCGGGCATACATCGCCCAGGTATTCATCGCCATCGGGTTAACGTAATTGAGCATGGTGGCATCGGGGCAAACTTCCGTCATGTCCTCGCAAATCTGCCACAAGTGCGGAATGGTACGTAGCGCACGCATAATGCCGCCAGGCCCCAGCGTATCGGCAATGGTTTGTTCCAGACCGTGGCGCTTACAGACCTCAAAATCAGTCACTGTGCAGGGTTCATAACCGCCAATCTGAAACGCCACCACCACAAAATCGGCGCCCTGTAAGGCTTCTTTCTGTTCGCTATGACAGGTGATTTTGCCGCTGGCTCCTGCTGAATCCATCAGCTTGCGCACCACGATGTGCGACTCTTCCAGCCGTGTGGGATCGATGTCCATCAGAGCGATATGCGCCGTTTTCAGTGCCTCACGGTGAAACACATCACCAAGAATATTTTTAACGAAAATTGTCGAACCAGCGCCGATAAATGTAATTTTGGGTGCAGACATCATGGAGATCTCCTGGCTTGCTTGAATAACTTCATCATGGCAGGCGATACCGCAGAAAACTTCCGGCTTCCCCGTCGAGTATTCCCATAAACTCAGATCCTGAGTGAAGTATCAGTAAATCTGAGTTTATGGAAATAAATTAGCTGAAAAGCAGAGATTTCGGCCTCCTTATCCTTGGACGCTCCCCGCGTCCCTCTGGGAAGAGGGTGAAAACCGTGCTCCCATTCGCAGTCATCCTCCCCCACTCATGTCATAATTCTGATAATCCAGGAAAGAGAGCCATCCATGAATACTGATAACTTTATGTGTAGCAGCGATGAAAAGCAGACCCGCAGCCCGCTATCACTGTATTCAGAATATCAGCGAATGGAGATTGAGTTTCGCGCACCGCATATCATGCCCACCAGCCACTGGCATGGTCAGGTCGAAGTGAATGTGCCTTTCGATGGCGATGTGGAATACCTGATCAACAATGAAAAAGTGAAGATCAACCAGGGGCATATCACGCTGTTCTGGGCCTGTACGCCACATCAGCTAACAGATACCGGAACCTGTCAGAGCATGGCAATTTTTAATCTGCCGATGCATCTGTTTCTCTCCTGGCCGCTGGATAAAGACCTTATAAACCACGTCACTCACGGTATGGTGATCAAATCACTGGCGTCACAGCAGCTTAGTCCGTTTGAAGTGCGTCGCTGGCAGCAGGAGCTCAACAGCCCAAACGAGCAAATTCGCCAACTCGCTATTGATGAAATTGGCCTGATGCTCAAGCGATTTAGCCTCTCTGGCTGGGAGCCGGTTCTGGTCAATAAAACCTCGCGTACGCACAAAAACAGCGTCTCGCGTCATGCACAGTTTTATGTCAGCCAGATGTTGGGCTTTATTGCAGAAAACTATGATCAAGCGCTAACCATCAACGACGTGGCCGAGCACGTCAAACTTAACGCCAACTATGCGATGGGGATCTTCCAGCGGGTCATGCAATTGACGATGAAACAGTACATTACGGCGATGCGCATCAACCACGTTCGCGCGTTACTGAGCGATACCGATAAAAGTATTCTCGATATTGCCCTGACAGCAGGCTTTCGTTCGAGCAGTCGCTTTTACAGTACGTTCGGCAAATATGTCGGCATGTCGCCGCAAAAATACCGCAAACTTAGCCAACAACACCGCCAGACACTTCCCGGATAAAGATGATATCAGTATCAGCCAAAAAAATAGTTTAGCTGTCGATAATAAGCAGTGAAAACAACTTTAGAAATCAATGTAATTGTTTGTTTATAAAAATAAAAAAAACAAAAGCGACTGTTTTTTACTCGCTTTACAGCCTGAAATACCCAGAAGATACTTGCCCGCAACGAAGATTCCTTCATAACCGGGTAAGCAATGATGAAAGTATTAATTGTTGAAAGCGAGTTTCTCCATCAGGACACCTGGGTCGGTAACGCCGTTGAGCGTCTGGCGAATGCCTTAAGCCAGCAAAATGTCACTGTCATTAAATCAACCTCATTTGATGACGGCTTTGCCATTCTCTCTTCAAATGAGGCCATTGATTGTCTGATGTTCAGCTATCAAATGGAACATCCGGACGAACATCAAAACGTCAGAGAATTGATCGGTAAGCTTCACGAACGCCAGCAAAATGTGCCGGTCTTCCTGTTGGGCGATCGGGAAAAAGCCCTCGCCGCAATAGATCGCGACCTGCTGGAGCTTGTCGATGAATTCGCCTGGATTCTGGAAGATACCGCCGACTTTATCGCCGGACGCGCCGTTGCCGCGATGACCCGCTATCGTCAGCAACTGTTGCCGCCACTGTTCAGCGCGCTAATGAAATATAGCGACATCCACGAGTATTCCTGGGCCGCACCGGGCCACCAGGGCGGCGTTGGCTTCACCAAAACGCCAGCCGGGCGTTTCTACCATGACTATTATGGTGAAAATCTGTTCCGTACCGACATGGGCATCGAAAGAACTTCCCTCGGTTCTTTACTCGACCATACTGGCGCATTTGGCGAAAGCGAAAAATATGCCGCGCGCGTATTTGGTGCCGATCGCTCCTGGTCGGTCGTCGTCGGGACTTCCGGCTCTAACCGCACTATCATGCAGGCTTGCATGACCGATAACGATGTGGTGGTCGTTGACCGTAACTGCCACAAATCCATCGAACAAGGCTTAATGCTGACTGGCGCGAAACCCGTCTACATGGTGCCAAGCCGCAACCGCTACGGCATTATCGGGCCAATCTACCCGCAGGAAATGCAGCCTGAAACTTTACAGAAGAAAATCAGCGAAAGCCCGCTGACCAAAGATAAAGTTGGGCAAAAACCCTCTTACTGCGTGGTAACCAACTGCACCTACGACGGCGTATGCTACAACGCCAAAGAAGCGCAGGATCTGCTGGAAAAAACCTCCGATCGTCTGCACTTCGACGAAGCCTGGTACGGCTATGCGCGCTTTAATCCGATCTATGCCGATCACTATGCCATGCGCGGTGAACCGGGCGATCATAACGGCCCAACCGTTTTTGCTACCCACTCCACTCACAAACTGCTGAATGCGCTGTCGCAGGCGTCTTACATTCATGTGCGTGAAGGTCGTGGAGCGATTAACTTCTCCCGCTTTAATCAGGCATACATGATGCATGCCACCACTTCCCCGTTGTATGCCATCTGCGCATCAAACGATGTGGCAGTATCGATGATGGACGGCAACAGCGGCCTGTCGCTGACGCAGGAAGTTATCGACGAAGCGGTCGATTTCCGTCAGGCAATGGCGCGGTTGTATAAAGAATTTACCGACGAAGGAAACTGGTTCTTTAAACCGTGGAATAAAGAAGTGGTTACCGACCCAGAAACTGGCAAAACCTATGACTTTGCCGACGCGCCGAGCAAACTGCTGACCACCGTTCAGGACTGCTGGGTAATGCACCCAGGCGAAAGCTGGCACGGCTTTAAAGATATCCCGGACAACTGGAGCATGCTCGACCCGATTAAAGTCAGCATCCTCGCACCGGGGATGGGAGAAGACGGCGAACTGGAAGAGACTGGCGTACCTGCCGCACTGGTCACCGCCTGGCTTGGTCGTCACGGCATTGTGCCAACCCGCACCACTGACTTCCAGATTATGTTCCTGTTCTCTATGGGCGTAACCCGTGGGAAATGGGGAACTCTGGTTAACACACTTTGCTCTTTCAAACGCCATTACGATGCTAATACACCGCTGGCGCAGGTGATGCCAGAACTTGCTGAACAATATCCTGACACTTACGCGAATATGGGTATTCACGATCTGGGTGACAAAATGTTTGCCTGGCTGAAAGAAAACAACCCAGGCGCACGGTTGAACGAAGCCTATTCTGGCCAGCCGGTGGCTGAAATCACCCCGCGTGAAGCCTACAACGCAATTGTCGATAACAACGTCGAACTGGTATCCATTGAAAACCTGCCGGGACGTATTGCGGCGAACTCTGTCATCCCGTATCCGCCAGGAATCCCAATGCTGCTCTCTGGCGAAAACTTCGGCGATAAAAACAGTCCGCAGGTAAGCTATTTACGCTCACTACAATCCTGGGATCATCATTTCCCTGGTTTCGAACACGAAACTGAAGGTACCGAAATTATTGACGGTATTTACCACGTGATGTGTGTGAAAGCGTAACCACTATTCCGCTGAAGGCGTAATTGTTTAAATAACATTACGCCGCCTGGCCTGAGGCCTTTTGAGTATGGCAACGTTTTCATAAAAATTGCTGCAAACAAAAATGTCATACTTTTTGCGCGGCCCCACCCCGCGCTTTTTTTTGCCTGTTATTTACACTTTTTCAGCATGTAAAATTTTTTGTACATGAGAAATTACTATAAAAATTTGTAATATTAGTAAAACACGTTATTTTTATGCATGTTTTGATTCGTCATACAATTATATAACCATTTCCCCGTATCGCTCTTCCTGGCGAAAACGGGTCTTTTATTTGCATTCAGGAGTACATGTATGAGGATTTGCAGCGACCAACCTTGTATTGTTTTATTGACTGAAAAAGATGTCTGGTTAAGGGTGAATGGGAAAGAACCTATAAGCCTGAAGGCTAACCACATGGCGTTATTAAGTTGTGAAAATAATATTATTGATGTCTCCTCACTTAATAACACTTTGGTTGCGCATATTAGTCATAACATCATCAAAGATTACCTCCGTTTTCTGAATAAAGATCTCTCAAAAATACCCGTCTGGCAACGAAGCGCCACCCCAGTCCTGGCCTTACCATGCCTGACACTGGACCTCTTTCGCGTCGCTGCTCAACATAGCATGATGCCCGCTGAAACAGAGTCAGAAAAAGAACGCACTCGTGCATTATTATTCACTGTGCTATCACGCTTTCTCGACAGTAAAAAATTCCTTTCTCTTATGATGTATATGTTACGTAATTGTGTAAGTGATAGCGTTTATCAAATAATTGAAAGCGATATTCATAAAGACTGGAATCTTAGTATGGTAGCCAGCTGTTTATGTCTAAGCCCCAGCCTGTTAAAGAAAAAACTGAAAAGTGAAAACACCAGTTATAGCCAAATAATCACCACCTGCCGTATGCGTTATGCCGTAAATGAATTAATGATGGACGGCAAAAATATCTCACAGGTATCACAATCCTGCGGCTACAACAGCACTTCCTATTTTATATCTGTATTTAAAGACTTCTATGGTATGACGCCTCTCCATTATGTTAGTCAGCACAGAGAACGTTCTGTCGCCTGATTTATAACCTGAACGAAGAGCTATATTAATAACAGCATCAGCGATAACCCGGTTGAGGATAATTCAACGCGCGAGTGTAGGCGTATGATATGACGTAATTTATTGTCACGAAGCTCGCCTTCGCAGGAGTTTAATTATGTCTTCGGATGCTGACGCTCACAAAGTGGGCTTAATCCCCGTCACCCTGATGGTGTCGGGGAATATTATGGGGTCAGGTGTTTTTCTGTTACCTGCAAACCTGGCCTCGACAGGCGGGATAGCCATATATGGTTGGTTGGTGACGATTATCGGTGCGCTGGCTTTGTCGATGGTCTACGCCAAAATGTCTTTCCTTGATCCCAGCCCTGGCGGTTCATATGCCTACGCGCGCCGCTGCTTTGGCCCTTTCCTCGGGTATCAAACAAACGTTCTCTACTGGCTGGCCTGCTGGATCGGCAATATAGCCATGGTGGTCATTGGCGTGGGGTATTTAAGCTACTTCTTCCCTATCCTCAAAGATCCGTTGGTATTAACCATCACCTGTGTGGTGGTGCTGTGGATCTTCGTTCTGCTTAATATCGTCGGTCCAAAAATGATCACCCGCGTGCAGGCTGTCGCCACTGTGCTGGCGCTGATCCCCATTGTCGGAATTGCAGTATTCGGCTGGTTCTGGTTCCACAGTGAAACGTATATGGCAGCCTGGAACGTGAGTGGTCAGGGTACTTTCGGTGCGATTCAAAGTACCTTAAACGTCACGTTGTGGTCGTTTATTGGGGTAGAAAGTGCTTCCGTTGCGGCGGGCGTAGTGAAAAACCCGAAACGCAACGTGCCTATCGCCACCATTGGCGGGGTGTTGATTGCCGCCGTCTGCTATGTACTCTCGACCACGGCAATTATGGGGATGATCCCTAATGCCGCGCTACGCGTTTCCGCCTCACCTTTTGGCGATGCAGCGCGGATGGCGCTGGGTGATACCGCTGGGGCCATTGTCTCCTTCTGCGCAGCGGCAGGTTGCTTAGGCTCGCTGGGCGGCTGGACACTACTGGCCGGGCAAACGGCGAAAGCGGCTGCCGATGACGGCCTGTTCCCCCCCATTTTTGCCCGCGTTAACAAAGCGGGTACTCCGGTTGCCGGGTTGATTATCGTTGGTATTCTGATGACTATCTTCCAGTTCAGTAGCATCTCGCCAAACGCCACCAAAGAGTTTGGTCTGGTGTCCTCCGTATCGGTAATCTTTACCCTCGTGCCTTATCTTTACACCTGTGCCGCTTTACTGCTTTTAGGTCACGGTCACTTTGGCAAAACGCGTCCGGCGTATGTGACCATCACGACTATCGCCTTCCTTTACTGTATCTGGGCGGTGGTCGGTTCTGGCGCAAAAGAGGTCATGTGGTCATTCGTCACTCTGATGGTGATCACAGCCATGTACACGCTGAACTACAACCGGATGCATAAAAACCCCTATCCTTTAGATGCACCGACCAGTAAAGATTAAGCCTCTCTTAATCCAGCAAACGCATAAGCCAACCTTAAGAACTTAAGGTTGGCTTAACTTTGCTTTGCGAACATATGCGCACTTTGTTCGATGGAAACACCGTGATGTTGAAGCGCCTTCTAAAAAGACCCTCTTTGAATTTACTCGCCTGGCTATTGCTGGCCTCTTTTTATATCTCTATCTGCCTGAATATTGCCTTTTTTAAACAGGTATTACAGGCGTTACCGCTGGATTCACTGCATAACGTGCTGGTTTTCTTGTCGATGCCGGTCGTCGCCTTCAGCGTGATTAATATTGTCCTGACACTAAGCTCTTTCTTATGGCTTAATCGCCCGCTGGCATGTCTGTTTATTCTTGTCGGCGCATCAGCGCAATATTTCATCATGACTTATGGCATCGTCATCGACCGTTCAATGATTGCCAATATTATGGATACCACAGCGGCGGAAAGTTATGCGTTGATGACGCCGCGGATGTTATTAACGCTAGGGTTAAGCGGCGTACTTGCCGCGCTGATTGCCTGCTGGATAAAAATCAAACCTGCCACCTCGCGCCTGCGCAGTGTTCTTTTCCGCGGAGCCAGCATCCTGATTTCTATACTGCTGATTGTGCTGGTCGCCGCACTGTTTTATAAAGACTACGCCTCGCTGTTTCGCAACAACAAAGAGCTGGTGAAATCCTTAAGCCCCTCTAACAGCATTGTTGCCAGCTGGTCATGGTATTCTCATCAACGACTGGCGAATCTGCCGCTGGTACGCATTGGTGAGGATGCTCGCCGCAACCCGTTAATGCAAAATGGAGATCGGAAAAACCTGACCATTTTGATCGTCGGTGAAACTTCACGGGCGGAAAACTTCTCGCTCAACGGCTACCCGCGTGAAACTAACCCGCGGCTGGCGAAAGATAACGTGGTCTATTTCCCAAATACTGCGTCTTGCGGCACAGCAACGGCTGTTTCTGTACCGTGCATGTTCTCGGATATGCCGCGCGAGCATTACAAAGAAGAGCTGGCACAACACCAGGAAGGCGTGCTGGATATCATTCAGCGGGCGGGTATCAACGTGCTTTGGAATGACAACGACGGTGGCTGCAAAGGCGTCTGCGACCGCGTGCCTCACCAGAACGTCACTGCGCTGAACTTGCCTGGTCAGTGCATCAACGGCGAATGCTATGACGAAGTGCTGTTCCACGGGCTGGAAGAGTACATCAATAACCTGCAGGGAGATGGCGTGATTGTATTACACACCATCGGCAGCCACGGCCCGACCTATTACAACCGTTATCCGCCGCAGTTCAGGAAATTTACCCCTACTTGCGACACCAACGAGATCCAAACCTGCTCGAAAGAACAACTGGTGAACACTTACGACAACACGCTGGTCTACGTCGACTATATTGTTGATAAAGCGATTAATCTGCTGAAAGAACATCAGGATAAATTTACCACCAGCCTGGTTTATCTTTCTGATCACGGTGAATCGTTAGGTGAAAATGGCATCTATCTGCACGGCCTGCCTTATGCCATCGCCCCGGATAGCCAAAAACAGGTGCCAATGCTGCTGTGGCTGTCGGAGGATTATCAAAAGCGGTATCAGGTTGACCAGAATTGCCTGCAAAAACAGGCGCAAACGCAGCACTATTCACAAGACAATTTATTCTCAACGCTGTTGGGATTAACCGGCGTTGAGACGAAGTATTACCAGGCTGCGGATGATATTCTGCAAACTTGCAGGAGAACGACTGAATGAAAATTCTAATTGTTGAAGACGATACACTGTTATTGCAGGGATTGATTCTGGCGGCGCAAACGGAAGGCTACGCCTGTGATGGCGTCACAACCGCACGGATGGCGGAACAAAGCCTGGAAGCTGGTCATTACAGTCTGGTGGTGCTGGATTTAGGTTTACCTGACGAAGACGGGCTGCATTTTCTCGCCCGCATCCGGCAGAAAAAATACACCCTGCCGGTGCTGATCCTCACCGCCCGCGACACTCTGACCGACAAAATCGCCGGGCTGGATGTCGGGGCTGACGACTATCTGGTGAAGCCTTTTGCGCTGGAAGAGTTGCACGCCCGCATTCGCGCCCTGCTGCGACGCCATAATAATCAGGGCGAAAGCGAGTTGATTGTTGGCAACCTGACGCTGAATATGGGTCGCCGTCAGGTATGGATGGGCGGTGAAGAACTGATTCTGACGCCGAAAGAATATGCTCTGCTGTCACGGTTGATGCTCAAGGCAGGCAGCCCCGTGCATCGGGAAATTCTCTACAACGACATCTATAACTGGGACAACGAACCCGCGACTAACACCCTGGAAGTGCATATCCACAACCTGCGCGATAAAGTGGGTAAGTCGCGCATCCGTACCGTACGCGGTTTTGGCTATATGCTGGTCGTAAATGAGGAGAACTAATTGAATCTGATGCGTTTTCTGCGTCGTCCAATATCGCTACGCCAGCGGCTAATATTGACCATCGGGGCCATTTTGCTGGTGTTTGAGCTGATCAGCGTCTTCTGGCTATGGCATGAAAGTACCGAGCAGATTCAGCTATTTGAGCAGGCGTTACGCGACAATCGCAACAACGATCGCCACATCATGCGTGAGATCCGCGAAGCGGTCGCCAGCCTGATTGTCCCCGGCGTGTTTATGGTCAGCCTGACGCTATTTATCTGCTATCAGGCGGTACGGCGCATCACCCGTCCGCTGGCAGAGTTGCAAAAAGAGCTGGAAGCGCGCACCGCCGACAACTTAACGCCCATTGCCATTCACAGTGCCACCCTCGAAATCGAATCGGTGGTTTCGGCTTTGAACGATCTGGTATCTCGCCTGACCAGCACGCTGGATAACGAACGCTTGTTTACCGCTGACGTCGCTCACGAACTGCGAACGCCGCTGGCGGGGGTACGTTTGCATCTGGAGTTGCTGGCGAAAACGCATCACATTGATGTAGCGCCGTTAGTGGCGCGGCTTGATCAGATGATGGAGAGCGTCTCCCAGTTGTTACAACTGGCGCGTGCGGGTCAGTCATTTTCATCCGGTAATTATCAGCATGTAAAACTGCTGGAAGATGTCATTCTGCCCTCGTATGACGAGTTAAGTACCATGCTCGATCAGCGTCAGCAAACCTTGCTGTTGCCAGAAAGCGCCGCCGACATCACCGTTCAGGGTGATGCAACCCTGCTGCGGATGTTATTGCGAAACCTGGTAGAAAACGCCCATCGTTACAGCCCACAAGGCAGCAACATTATGATTAAGCTGCAAGAAGATGGCGGTGCGGTAATGGCGGTTGAAGATGAAGGGCCAGGTATTGATGAGAGTAAATGCGGGGAGTTAAGCAAAGCGTTTGTACGAATGGACAGCCGTTATGGCGGAATTGGTCTGGGATTAAGTATTGTCAGCCGCATCACGCAGTTGCATCACGGGCAGTTTTTCCTGCAAAACCGGGAAGAAACCTCCGGCACGCGTGCCTGGGTACGGCTGAAGAAAGATCAGTACGTGGCAAACCAGATATAGAGAAAGCTGCTGACTACCAGCACGCTGAACACGGTGGTTAAACGTTCATAAATACGGTTTTTCATTGCACTCTCCTCCGTTAACCTGGAGGAGAGTATGCGCGCCAGAGATTAAGTGAACCTTAAGAGTTCGGTTGTAGGCCTGATAAGACAGCGTCGCATCAGGCCATCCATTTCAGATTACTCATCAATACGCGGATGTTGCTGCACCAGGCGAGAACGTTTCGCCTGCAAATCGGCAATCTCGTGGTCAATATCCTCGATTTTTTGCTCAATATTATCGTAATGCTCGACAAGAATTTCCTTCGCTTCCTGTAAATCTGACGCCGCTGGCGTCGCACCTTTCAATGGCTGATTCGCCGTCTCTTTCATGGTTACGCCGGTGATTAAACCAACCACCGCCACGACCATCAGATAATAGGCGGGCATCATCAGATTCTGCGAGCTTTCGACCAGCCAGGCCGCCAGTGTTGGCGTCAGACCAGCAATCAGCACCGAAATATTAAATGCCGCCGCCAGTGCACTGTAACGGATATGCGTCGGGAACATCGCTGGCAGCGTTGAGGCCATAACACCCGTAAAGCAGTTAAGGATCACTGCCAGCATCAACAACCCGGCGAAAATCAGGCCGATGATATTACTGTTAATCAGGATGAACGCCGGGATCGCCAGCGCAAACAGCGCAACACTGCCGAGGATCACAAACGGACGACGGCCAAAACGGTCACTAAGCAGCCCCATCACCGGTTGCACAAACAGCATACCAATCATAATGGCGATAATAATCAGCACTCCGTGGTCTTCGGAGTAGTGCAGGTTATGCGACAAATAACTCGGCATATAGGTCAGCAGCATGTAGTAAGTGACGTTGGTGGCAATCACCAGGCCAATACACGTCAACAAACTGCGCCAGTGTTTGGTGGCAATCTCTTTAAACGAGACTTTCGGACCATCCTGCAAACCTTCCCGGTCGCCCTGCTCCAGTTTCTCAACATGTTGCTGGAAAGCTGGCGTCTCTTCCAGCGCATGGCGCAAGTAAAGCCCGATAATCCCTAAAGGCAGAGCGATAAAGAACGGAATACGCCAGCCCCAGTCGAGGAAGTTTTCTTCACCGACGATGGTCGAAATTAACACCACCACGCCCGCACCCAGCACAAACCCGGCAATAGAACCGAAATCCAGCCAACTGCCCATAAAGCCGCGTTTACGGTCAGGGGAGTATTCCGCAACAAATATCGACGCCCCGGTATATTCGCCCCCTACCGAGAATCCTTGCGCCATCTTACAGATCAACAACAGAATCGGTGCCCAAATACCAATAGAGGCGTAGGACGGTATTAAGCCAATACAGAACGTACTGATCGACATAATCACAATGGTGATCGCAAGGATCTTCTGGCGACCATATTTATCGCCCAACATACCGAAGAAGAGCCCGCCAAGCGGTCGAATCAGAAAGGGAACGGAGAAGGTGGCAAGTGCAGCAACCATCTGCACGCCAGGGTCAGCCCCCGGGAAAAAGACCTTACCTAATGCGTAGGCAACAAAACCATAAACACCAAAATCGAACCATTCCATTGCATTACCCAGCGATGCTGCGGTAATGGCTTTGCGCAGTTTACCGTCATCAATAATAGTGACGTCACGAAGGGTAATCGGTTTTACTTTTTTCCTTTTCAGCATAGCTTTCCTCGCAGAGTAAGCCCATTTCCGCACACGTCAGGCAAATAACGTGGCGCCCGCAAAAGGGAAGCGGGAATTGCAGGGTGCAATCTCTGTAACAAGCGTAGCGGGTTTACTTACACGTTCCGATTAAGAATTGTACAACCAAACCAGTTGACGCCTGAATTGGGCAGTTAATGACCTTTTTACCCTACCAGCGTTTAAATTTGTGATCAACTTCACATATGGATTTCGTTAAACACTCACCAATGTAACTGATTATTTACACGCAATTTACAGAGAAGATTTCCTCGACCATGGCCTCCACCAGACGTTGTGCTGAACAGAGCCGTGGCATCCCTACCGCGACAGTTTGCCAACGTTGGGTCACCGACCAGCAAACGGGCTGTTTATCTGCATCGGACCACTTACCCAACCAACCTAAAAAATCAGCATGCTCCCCACCGCTTAGAGCTGTGGGTGATGTGAACCATTGGTGGTAATAATGACGAGTAGTCGGTGCCGCGTTGATACTTTCAGCCAGATATTGCGTCGCTTTCACGCGCAAATCATCAAGCAACAACGCTGCCGCTTGCGGACTTCCCAGACGGCAGGCA
Source organism: Escherichia sp. E10V5 (assembly GCF_004212315.1). Lineage (NCBI taxonomy): Bacteria > Pseudomonadati > Pseudomonadota > Gammaproteobacteria > Enterobacterales > Enterobacteriaceae > Escherichia > Escherichia sp. E10V5. The sequence continues at coordinate 103,855 of NZ_RHJM01000003.1, read as the reverse complement.
TCGCCAAACGCCCCCCAACGCAGTTCTTCCAGAACGATGAAACCACGTCCAGGCAGCGACCAACTGTCATACGCACCGGCACGCCAGCGAGTAAAAATTTGCTCGCTCTGTTCGCCCGCCTGCACCAGCAACCCTCGTTGCGTTAAGGCTTTTTCCTTACAGTGACAACGGGCTGAAAACCACTCATATAAAGCGGTAATTTGCTGCTGGAGTTCCGGGAAAGCGGATTGTGGGCGGAGATCCCTTTTTTGCAGTAACGCCAGATATTGTGCGATCTGTGTCAACGCCAGATGACCGGGGTCAAGCATGGCCGTCAGTTTTTCCACCAATGCCAGGCGTAGACTAAGCGGCGCATTTAACATTCCGGCATTCGCCCACGTCTGAAGCTGTGTGCGAGCAAGGATCTCCTGCATCAGTCGTTCACGAAACTGCTGCTGATGGGCTTGCGGATGGCGGGTATCATCGCCCAGCGCCAGATCCACTAAAAAGCGGGGATGAACCGACTCCAGCACGCGACCGGGGCCGTCCAGTAACGTCTTTGTCAATACTGTTCTGCCGTGAAAAGAGTTTGAATATCATCGCGTAACAACTGAGAGTCCGTATAAATCCAGCCGTGCGTTGTTGCAGTCTGCTGCAATTGCTGCTGCATAATTTTCACCACGGATTCATTTTGCTGTCGCAAAGCCAGACTTTCGCGTAAACGCGTGTGTAATTCCGTCAAACATACAGCGAAATCAGCGAAAAATGTGCTCATTCCTGCCGTGACAGAATCATCGACCTGAACCGCTAAAACTTTAGCCATTTGTTGGCAATAGAGGTCAATTTCTTCGGTTAACGTACGTTGTAGCACACTGTAATCAACGGTCTTCGTCGGGGATTTCTCACTACTCCGTCCCCAGTCTGGTTGATTCAACCAGCGCGAGAAAGTCTCACGTACAACATCTAAACGGGTGACCTGCTCATCCGGTATTTCCTGGAGTGATATTGCATCGCTGAATAGCTGGCGAGTATTGAAGTGGGGAACCACGCTGCGAAAAACAGGAAACTCAAATCCAGGGCGAAACCCAGACTCACTCAATGCCACTTTAACCTGTTGTTCAATGGGACGAATAACATCGGTTAGTACCCGGCAAAAGGTTGATTCCAGTTCAGCAAAACGCAGCGTGAAATCCCGGCTGATTTGGGTCTGTGCCGTCTGTAACAGTGTCTCGCAGCGAGTACGAATCTCGCTTAATGGCCACGAATCATGTTGAAACAGCACGGCTAACTGGGCATTCACCTGCTCTTGCTGCTGACGCAAAAAGTCGTTGGCTGATGTCAGGGCCAGCTCTATTTCATGTTGAATCTCACCGCTCACCTGCGTCTGATTGAGTTGCAATAGCTGCAAATTTTCTTCGAGTTGGTGGATATTTTGCCGCAATAGCTCGCAGGCGACAGTCAGGCCGTGGGCGCGAAAATCAAGGTATTCCCGCGCCTGCTGGGCGTAATTCAACAATTTATGCGAGGCAGAACGCAGAGCGTACAACGACGCGTTGGCATACGCGGCATGAAGCAACGCCTGCACCGGCTGTTCAAATAACGAGTCTTCCCACAATTGCTCAACTGCATGGCGAATATGGTCGATATCCTCCAGATCCGCGTTACACCAGCGCCTGCCGAGCGCCGCATGAGCAAAATCCTCCACCCAGCGTTGCTGTTGAGGATCGGGCAACCTGCCGCTGCTGGCTAACTCATGGCGCGCCCGATTCGCCAGATAGCCCCACATCGACGATACCGGAAATATCTGCCCTGGCGTAACACAGCCTTTCATCAACGTCCCGGAAATCAGCGCCCGCACCTGTTCGGCATCGTCGCTGTTACGATCCTGCTGATCGAATTTATTGACCAATACATACAGCGGTACTGACTTGCCGACGGCCATAACCGCCGCGCGCACCTCTTCATCGGAGATCGATTTCAGTTGCGTATAATCCATCACCGCCAGCACCGCAGAAGCGCGCGCCAGCTGCTCATTAAGCATTTGTTGCAGATGTGGTTGTCCGGCTTCGTTTGGCCCGGGAGTATCCAGTAATGTTAACTGCCCCGGATAACTTTCCAGCCCCGCCAAATGGACGAACTCCACTTCAATCACTGGGATATGTTCGATGGCGGCGTAAGCAGAAAAAGGAAAATCAACGTCCAGCGCTTTCGCCATGCGCACCAAATCATTCAAACTTTTCAGACAATGAAAAATAGGCTGGGCGCCCAGGTAATATTTTTCGAAAGCGACGCCATTTTCGATCCGCTGCATAAGTGCACGCATATCTTTATCTATTTCCAGCAGATCGGTCAGATGCTTAATATCGTAATCACGCAGGCGTTGTTGTAATTGTTGGATTAAACGGTCAATTGGCGCGACATGTGAAAAATGCAGCACTGGTTCTTTTTGCCCCGGTGTATGGCGAATAAGCGTTGGCAGCGCAGTCATAGGGCGATTGCGATTAGGAAGAACTTCAGTACCAACAATGGCATTAATGGTGGTTGATTTCCCTGCTTTCATTGTGCCGACAATCGCCAGCACCATTTCCAGACGGGAAATTTTACGCAGCTCATTATTCAGCATCGCGTGGCGCTCGACGATATTATGCTGACTCCAGGGTAAAGTCAGAGGCGGCGCCACTTCTCCAGGTACAGCGAGAGGCATTTTTTCCAGTAACTGCAACTGTTGTCGGGAAAGCAGTAACAGACGTTCCGCCTCCTGACTTAACTCATATATTGTCTGTGTGCACATGGAAAGTTCTTCCTTAAAGCAAATTTTATTACTTTTATTTAGCCAGATCGTTTTTTAGTTCTGTTTTCGGCTTTTATAATTACTGCGGGAAATAATTTATATTTAATTTGTTGTTTTTATTAGAATGACGACGTCTCTTCCGACACGTTTAAAACGTCAGAAAGATAGAAAACAATTAAATAAAAAAAAGAACAAGAATAAAGTTAACCTTATCTCAAATAATAAACTGAGGCAAAAAGATTATTTTCTTTTTGCCTTCTCTTTCAAATGAAAACGATCGTCGTCTAAAATCAGCAGTACCCCCGACAAACTCAGGGATTTTGTGTATAATTGCGGCCTTTTTCGGCAATCTGCCGTTTTTTGGCGCTTTTGCCCCGCTGACTTTTGAGGAAATCCACATGTCATTACCACACTGCCCAAAATGCAACTCCGAATACACTTACGAAGATAACGGCATGTATATCTGCCCGGAATGCGCCTACGAATGGAACGACGCAGAACCTGCACAGGAAAGTGACGAGCTGATCGTTAAAGATGCTAACGGCAACCTGCTGGCTGACGGCGACAGCGTTACCATCATTAAAGATCTGAAGGTGAAAGGTAGCTCTTCGATGCTGAAGATCGGCACCAAAGTGAAAAACATCCGCCTGGTTGAAGGCGACCATAACATCGATTGCAAAATCGACGGTTTTGGTCCGATGAAACTGAAATCTGAGTTCGTGAAAAAGAACTGATTGTATTGCTCAATGTAATGTTGGCACATGATCGGTAGGCCGGATAAGGCGCTCGCGCCGCATCCGGCAACGGTGCCAGATGCCTGATGCGACGCTCGCGCGTCTTATCAGGCCTACAAATTCCCGCACACCCGCACCATCCGTAGGCCGGATAAGGCGTTCACGCCGCATCCGGCAACAGTGCGACTGCCTGATGCGACGCTCGCGCGTCTTATCAGGCCGCCTCTCATCTGTACAAATTTCGATCTACACTTAACTGGCTTCTCTTAACTGAGGTCACCATCATGCCGTTAAGTCCCTACCTCTCTTTTGCCGGTAACTGTGCCGACGCAATTGCTTATTATCAACGCACATTGGGCGCGGAACTGCTCTATAAAATCAGCTTCGGCGAAATGCCGAAATCAGCGCAGGACAGCGCCGAAGGCTGCCCTTCCGGGTTGCAATTTCCCGATACCGCCATCGCCCATGCTAACGTGCGTATTGCCGGAAGCGATATCATGATGAGCGATGCCATGCCGTCAGGAAAAGCCAGCTACTCCGGCTTTACGCTGGTGCTCGATTCGCAACAGGTCGAAGAAGGAAAACGCTGGTTTGATAACCTTGCAGCTAACGGAAAAATCGAAATGGACTGGCAGGAAACCTTCTGGGCGCATGGCTTCGGCAAAGTCACCGATAAATTTGGCGTACCGTGGATGATTAATGTCGTCAAACAACAACCAACGCAATAACCCGCCGGGAGGCCCGCCCTCCCGCACTGTCATCGAATTCCCGTTAACTCTTCATCTGTTAGTCACTTTTAATTAACCAAATCGTCACAATAATCCGCCACGATGGAGCCACTTTTTTAGGGAGGCTGCATCATGCAAACGATTATCCGTGTCGAGAAGCTCGCCAAAACCTTCAATCAGCATCAGGCGCTGCACGCGGTTGATCTGAATATTCATCATGGTGAAATGGTGGCTCTGCTTGGGCCGTCGGGTTCCGGCAAATCCACCCTTTTACGTCACTTAAGCGGTTTGATTACCGGCGATAAATCTGTCGGTAGCCATATCGAGCTGCTGGGCCGCACTGTCCAGCGCGAAGGCCGTCTGGCGCGCGATATCCGCAAAAGCCGCGCCCATACCGGCTACATCTTCCAACAATTCAACCTGGTGAATCGCCTGAGCGTACTGGAGAACGTGCTGATTGGCGCGCTCGGCAGCACGCCGTTCTGGCGCACCTGTTTTAGCTGGTTTACCCGCGAGCAGAAACAGCGCGCGTTACAGGCGCTGACCCGCGTCGGTATGGCGCACTTTGCATACCAGCGCGTTTCCACGCTCTCCGGCGGTCAGCAGCAGCGCGTGGCGATTGCCCGCGCGCTGATGCAGCAGGCGAAGGTGATTCTGGCGGACGAACCGATCGCCTCGCTGGACCCGGAATCAGCGCGCATCGTGATGGACACCCTGCGCGACATCAACCAGAACGACGGCATCACCGTGGTCGTCACGCTGCATCAGGTGGATTACGCCCTGCGCTACTGCGAACGCATCGTCGCGCTACGCCAGGGGCACGTCTTCTACGACGGCAGCAGCCAACAGTTTGATAACGAACGTTTTGACCATCTCTACCGCAGCATTAATCGCATCGAAGAGAACGCGAAAGCTGCCTGACATCCCCATCATTGAGGAAAACGAATGAACGCTAAGATAATTGCCTCGCTGGCCTTCACCAGCATGTTCAGCCTCAGCACCCTGTTAAGCCCGGCGCACGCCGAAGAGCAGGAAAAGGCACTGAATTTCGGCATTATTTCAACGGAATCACAGCAAAACCTGAAACCGCAATGGACGCCATTCTTACAGGATATGGAGAAGAAGCTGGGCGTGAAGGTCAACGCCTTCTTTGCCCCAGATTACGCAGGCATTATCCAGGGAATGCGCTTCAACAAAGTGGATATCGCCTGGTACGGCAACCTGTCGGCAATGGAAGCGGTGGATCGCGCCAACGGTCAGGTCTTCGCCCAGACGGTCGCGGCGGATGGATCGCCGGGTTACTGGAGCGTATTGATCGTCAACAAAGATAGCCCGATCAACAACCTGAACGATCTGCTGGCGAAGCGGAAAGATCTCACCTTCGGCAATGGCGATCCTAACTCTACCTCCGGCTTCCTCGTCCCCGGTTACTACGTCTTCGCTAAAAACAATATCTCCGCCAGCGACTTCAAGCGCACCGTCAACGCCGGGCATGAAACCAACGCGCTGGCCGTCGCCAACAAGCAGGTGGATGTTGCCACCAACAATACCGAAAACCTCGACAAGCTGAAAACCTCCGCGCCGGAGAAGCTGAAAGAACTGAAAGTGATCTGGAAGTCACCGCTGATCCCAGGCGATCCGATCGTCTGGCGCAAAAATCTGTCCGAAACCACCAAAGACAAGATCTACGACTTCTTTATGAACTACGGCAAAACGCCGGAAGAGAAAGCGGTGCTGGAACGCCTGGGCTGGGCGCCGTTCCGCGCCTCCAGCGACCTGCAACTGGTACCCATTCGCCAGCTCGCGCTGTTTAAAGAGATGCAGGGCGTAAAAGGCAATAAAGGGCTGAATGAGCAGGACAAGCTGGCGAAAACCACCGAGATTCAGGCACAGCTGGATGACCTGGACCGCCTGAACAACGCGTTAAGCGCGATGAGTTCGGTGAGTAAAGCGGTGCAGTAAATCGTAAGTCGGATAAGACGCCCCAGCGTCGCATCCGACAATGTGCAGACGTTGATGCCGGATGCGGTGCAAGCACCTTATCTGGCCTACAAACCGGAGCCAAACATGCAAACCATCACCATCGCCCCACCCAAGCGCAGCTGGTTCTCGATCTTCAGCTGGGCCGTTGTTCTCGCCGTGCTGGTCGTCTCGTGGCAGGGCGCGGAAATGGCCCCGCTCACGCTGATCAAAGACGGCGGCAACATGGCGACGTTCGCCGCCGACTTCTTCCCGCCCGATTTCAGCCAGTGGCAGGATTACCTCACCGAAATGGCCGTCACGCTGCAAATCGCCGTCTGGGGAACTGCGCTGGCCATCATTCTCTCCATTCCCTTCGGTCTGATGAGCGCCGAAAATCTGGTGCCCTGGTGGGTTTACCAGCCCACGCGCCGCCTGATGGACGCCTGCCGCGCCATTAACGAAATGGTCTTCGCCATGCTGTTCGTGGTCGCCGTCGGCCTCGGTCCGTTCGCTGGCGTGCTGGCGCTGTTTATCCACACCACCGGCGTGCTCTCCAAACTGCTTTCCGAAGCAGTGGAAGCGATTGAACCCGGCCCGGTGGAAGGCATTCGCGCCACTGGCGCCAACAAGCTCGAAGAGATCCTCTACGGCGTACTGCCACAGGTGATGCCACTGCTGATTTCCTACTCCCTCTATCGCTTCGAATCCAACGTCCGCTCGGCGACCGTCGTCGGCATGGTCGGCGCGGGCGGGATCGGCGTCACGCTGTGGGAAGCGATTCGCGGTTTCCAGTTCCAGCAAACCTGCGCCCTGATGGTGCTGATTATCGTCACGGTCAGCCTGCTGGATTTCCTCTCTCAACGGTTGCGTAAGCACTTTATCTGATTAGCGAGGCATTGATAGCTATGCACTTGTCTACACATCCGACCAGCTACCCGACACGCTATCAGGAGATAGCCGCAAAACTTGAGCAGGAGCTTCGTCAACACTATCGCTGCGGTGACTATCTCCCCGCGGAGCATCAACTGGCGGCACGCTTTGAGGTGAACCGCCACACCTTGCGCCGCGCCATCGACCAACTGGTGGAGAAAGGCTGGGTACAGCGCCGTCAGGGCGTCGGCGTGCTGGTGCTGATGCGCCCGTTCGATTATCCGCTCAACGCCCAGGCGCGTTTTAGCCAGAACCTGCTGGACCAGGGTAGCCATCCCACCAGCGAAAAACTGCTGTCGGTGCTGCGCCCCGCCTCCGGTCACGTCGCTGATGCGCTGGGGATAACCGAGGGGGAGAACGTCATCCACCTGCGCACCCTGCGTCGGGTCAACGGCGTCGCGCTCTGTTTAATCGACCACTACTTTGCGGACCTCACGCTCTGGCCGACGCTGCAACGCTTCGACAGCGGCTCGCTGCACGATTTTCTGCGCGAGCAAACGGGGATTGCGCTGCGCCGCAGCCAGACGCGGATCAGCGCCCGCCGCGCCCAGGCCAAAGAGTGCCAGCGTCTTGAAATCCCGAATATGTCGCCGCTGCTGTGCGTGCGCACCCTTAACCACCGTGACGGTGAAAGCAGCCCGGCGGAGTACTCCGTCAGCCTGACGCGCGCCGACATGATTGAATTCACTATGGAGCACTGAATGCACGCAGATACCGCGACCCGCCAGCACTGGATGTCCGTGCTGGCGCACAGCCAACCGGCTGAACTGGCAGCCCGCCTGAACGCGCTGAACATCACCGCCGACTATGACGTCATCCGCGCCGCCGAAACTGGCCTGGTGCAGATTCAGGCGCGGATGGGCGGTACCGGCGAACGTTTTTTTGCCGGCGACGCCACGCTGACCCGCGCCGCCGTGCGCCTGACTGACGGCACGCTCGGCTACAGCTGGGTGCTGGGGCGTGATAAACAGCATGCCGAACGCTGCGCGCTGATTGACGCGCTGATGCAGCAATCTCGCCACTTTCAAAACTTATCAGAAACCCTTATTGCCCCGCTGGACGCTGACCGTATGGCACGCATTGCCGCACGCCAGGCCGAAGTGAACGCCAGCCGGGTCGACTTCTTTACGATGGTTCGCGGAGACAACGCATGACCCTGGAAACCGCTTTTATGCTTCCCGTGCAGGATGCCCAGCACAGTTTTCGTCGCCTGTTAAAGGCCATGAGCGAGCCGGGCGTGATTGTCGCCCTGCATCAGCTCAAACGCGGCTGGCAGCCGCTGAATATCGCCACCACCAGCGTGCTGCTGACGCTGGCTGATAACGACACGCCGGTGTGGCTTTCCGCGCCATTAAGTAACGATATCGTCAGCCAGAGCCTGCGTTTTCATACCAACGCGCCGCTGGTCAATCAACCGGAACAGGCGACCTTCGCGGTAACGGATGAGGCGATTTCCAGCGAACAGCTCAACGCCCTTTCCACCGGCACCGCCGTTGCGCCAGAAGCGGGCGCGACGCTGATTTTACAGGTCGCCAGCCTGAGCGGCGGGCGCATGTTGCGTCTCACCGGCGCGGGTATTGCCGAAGAACGAATGATCGCCCCGCAGCTACCGGAGTGCATTCTGCACGAACTCACCGAGCGCCCGCACCCGTTCCCGCTCGGCATCGACCTGATCCTGACCTGCGGCGAGCGCCTGCTGGCTATCCCGCGAACCACTCATGTGGAGGTGTGCTGATGTACGTTGCCGTGAAAGGGGGCGAAAAGGCGATCGACGCCGCCCACGCCCTGCAAGAAAGCCGACGCCGGGGCGATACCGATTTGCCTGAACTGAGCGTCGCCCAGATTGAACAGCAGCTTAATCTCGCGGTGGATCGCGTGATGACCGAAGGCGGCATTGCCGACCGCGAACTGGCGGCACTGGCGCTGAAACAGGCCAGCGGCGATAACGTTGAAGCCATTTTCCTGTTGCGCGCCTACCGCACGACGCTGGCGAAACTGGCGGTGAGCGAGCCGCTCGCCACCACCGAGATGCGTCTCGAACGCCGTATCTCCGCCGTTTATAAAGACATTCCCGGCGGCCAGCTGCTTGGCCCAACCTACGACTACACCCATCGCCTGCTCGATTTCACCCTGCTGGCAAACGGCGAAGCGCCAACGCTGACCATCGCCGACAGCGAACAGCAACCATCGCCGCACGTTTTCAGCCTGCTGGCGCGTCAGGGGCTGGCGAAACAGGAAGAAGAGAGCGGCGCACAGCCGGATGACATCACCCGCACGCCGCCGGTTTACCCCTGCTCACGCTCTTCCCGCCTGCAACAGCTCATGCGCGGCGACGAAGGCTATTTGCTGGCGCTGGCCTACTCAACCCAGCGTGGTTACGGGCGCAACCACCCGTTCGCAGGCGAAATCCGCAGCGGCTATATCGACGTGTCGATTGTGCCGGAAGAGCTGGGATTTGCGGTGAACGTCGGCGAACTGCTGATGACCGAGTGTGAAATGGTCAACGGTTTTATCGACCCGCCGGATGAGCCGCCGCATTTTACACGCGGCTATGGGCTGGTGTTCGGCATGAGCGAGCGCAAAGCGATGGCAATGGCGCTGGTTGACCGCGCTCTGCAAGCCCCGGAATACGGCGAGCACGCGACAGGCCCGGCGCAGGATGAAGAGTTCGTGCTGGCGCATGCCGATAACGTCGAAGCCGCAGGCTTTGTCTCGCACCTCAAACTTCCGCACTACGTCGATTTCCAGGCCGAACTGGAGCTACTCAAACGTCTGCAACAGGAGCAGAACCATGGCTAATCTGAGCGGCTACAACTTTGCTTACCTCGACGAGCAGACCAAACGCATGATCCGCCGCGCCATCTTAAAAGCGGTGGCGATCCCCGGTTATCAGGTGCCGTTTGGCGGGCGCGAGATGCCGATGCCGTACGGTTGGGGAACCGGCGGCATACAGCTCACCGCCAGCGTGATTGGTGAAAGCGACGTGTTGAAGGTAATTGACCAGGGCGCGGATGACACCACCAACGCCGTGTCGATTCGCAACTTCTTTAAGCGCGTGACCGGGGTAAACACCACCGAGCGCACGGACGATGCGACGCTTATCCAGACGCGCCATCGCATCCCCGAAACGCCGCTGACCGAAGATCAGATCATTATTTTCCAGGTGCCGATCCCGGAACCGCTGCGCTTTATCGAGCCGCGCGAAACGGAAACCCGCACCATGCACGCGCTGGAGGAGTACGGCGTGATGCAGGTGAAGCTGTATGAAGATATCGCCCGCTTCGGTCATATCGCCACTACCTACGCCTATCCGGTGAAAGTAAACGGGCGCTACGTGATGGACCCGTCGCCGATCCCGAAATTTGATAACCCGAAAATGGACATGATGCCCGCCCTGCAGCTGTTCGGCGCGGGGCGCGAGAAACGCATCTATGCGGTGCCGCCGTTTACCCGCGTGGAAAGCCTCGATTTCGACGATCACCCGTTCACCGTCCAGCAGTGGGATGAGCCGTGCGCCATCTGCGGATCGACCCACAGCTATCTTGATGAAGTGGTGCTGGATGACGCCGGAAACCGCATGTTTGTCTGCTCCGATACCGATTACTGCCGCCAACAGAGTGAGGCGAAAAGCCAATGAATCAACCGTTACTTTCGGTCAATAACCTGACTCACCTTTACGCGCCGGGCAAAGGCTTCAGCGATGTCTCTTTTGATTTATGGCCGGGGGAGGTGCTGGGCATTGTCGGGGAATCCGGCTCCGGGAAGACCACGCTGCTGAAATCAATCTCCGCCCGTCTGACGCCGCAACAGGGGGAGATTTACTACGAGAACCGTTCCCTCTATGGCATGAGCGAAGCCGACCGCCGTCGCCTGCTGCGCACCGAATGGGGCGTGGTGCATCAGCATCCGCTCGACGGCCTGCGCCGCCAGGTGTCGGCAGGCGGCAATATCGGCGAGCGGCTGATGGCGACCGGGGCGCGTCATTACGGCGACATTCGCGCCACCGCGCAGAAATGGCTGGAAGAGGTGGAGATTCCCGCTAACCGGATCGACGACCTGCCGACCACCTTTTCCGGCGGCATGCAGCAACGTTTGCAGATCGCCCGCAACCTGGTGACGCATCCGAAGCTGGTGTTTATGGATGAACCGACCGGCGGGCTGGATGTGTCGGTACAGGCGCGCCTGCTCGATCTGCTGCGCGGTCTGGTGGTGGAGCTGAACCTGGCGGTGGTGATTGTCACCCACGATCTGGGCGTCGCCCGCCTGCTGGCGGACCGTTTACTGGTGATGAAGCAAGGGCAAGTGGTGGAGAGTGGGTTAACCGACCGCGTGCTCGACGACCCGCATCATCCGTATACACAGCTGCTGGTGTCATCGGTTTTGCAGAATTGAGCCGGTGCCGGATGCGGCGTAAACGCCTTATCTGGCCTACAAATGCGCTCCCAGTAGGTCGGATAAGACGCATCAGCGTCGCATCCGACACCCGAACCACGAGGCGAAAAATGATTAACGTACAAAACGTCAGTAAAACCTTCATCCTGCACCAGCAAAACGGCGTGCGCCTGCCCGTCTTACAACGCGCCTCGCTCACCGTCAACGCGGGCGAATGCGTGGTGCTCCACGGCCACTCCGGCAGCGGCAAATCAACCCTGCTGCGCTCGCTGTACGCCAACTATCTGCCCGACGAAGGGCAAATCCAGATCAAACACGGTGACGAATGGGTAGACCTGGTCACTGCACCAGCGCGCAAAGTGGTGGAAATCCGCAAAACCACCGTCGGCTGGGTGAGCCAGTTTCTGCGCGTCATCCCGCGTATTTCGGCGCTGGAAGTGGTGATGCAGCCGCTGCTCGATACTGGCGTTCCGCGTGAAGCCTGCGCCGCTAAAGCCGCGCGTCTGCTCACGCGCCTGAACGTACCGGAACGCCTGTGGCACCTTGCGCCATCAACCTTCTCGGGCGGCGAACAGCAGCGCGTCAACATTGCCCGTGGCTTTATCGTCGACTACCCCATTCTGCTGCTCGACGAACCCACCGCCTCGCTGGACGCCAAAAACAGCGCCGCCGTAGTCGAGCTGATTCGCGAAGCCAAAGCCCGTGGCGCGGCCATCGTCGGCATCTTCCATGATGAAGCCGTACGCAATGACGTCGCCGACCGCCTGCACCCAATGGGAGCCTCTGCATGATTATCAATAACGTCAAACTGGTGCTGGAAAACGAAGTGGTGCACGGTTCGCTGGAGATGCAGGACGGCGAAATCCGCGCCTTTGCCGAAAGCCAGAGCCGCCTGCCAGAAGCGATGGACGGCGAAGGCGGCTGGCTGCTGCCGGGGCTGATTGAGCTGCATACCGACAACCTCGATAAATTCTTCACCCCGCGCCCGAAAGTTGACTGGCCTGCCCACTCGGCGATGAGCAGCCACGACGCGCTGATGGTGGCGAGCGGCATCACCACCGTGCTGGACGCCGTGGCGATTGGTGATGTGCGCGACGGCGGCGATCGGCTGGAGAATCTGGAGAAGATGATCAACGCCATCGAAGAGACGCAGAAACGCGGTGTCAACCGCGCCGAGCACCGTCTGCACCTGCGCTGCGAACTGCCGCATCACACCACGCTGCCGCTGTTTGAAAAACTGGTGCAGCGCGAGCCAGTCACGCTGGTGTCGTTGATGGACCACTCACCCGGCCAGCGCCAGTTCGCCAACCGCGAGAAGTATCGCGAATATTATCAGGGCAAATACTCGCTCACCGATGCGCAGATGCAGCAGTACGAAGAGGAACAACTGGCGCTCGCCGCACGCTGGTCGCTGCCGAATCGCGAAACCATTGCCGCGATCTGCCGCACACGCCAGATTGCGCTTGCCAGCCACGATGACGCCACGCACGCCCACGTCGCCGAATCCCACCAGCTTGGCAGCGTGATCGCCGAATTTCCCACCACGTTTGAAGCAGCGGAAGCCTCGCGTAAGCATGGCATGAACGTGCTGATGGGCGCGCCGAATATCGTGCGTGGCGGCTCGCACTCCGGCAACGTGGCGGCAAGTGAACTGGCGCAGCTTGACCTGCTGGATATCCTCTCTTCCGACTACTACCCCGCCAGCCTGCTGGATGCGGCATTTCGCGTCGCCGATGACCAGAGCAACCGCTTTACGCTGCCGCAGGCGGTGAAGCTGGTGACCAAAAATCCGGCCCAGGCGCTGAATCTTCAGGATCGCGGGGTGATTGGCGAGGGCAAACGCGCCGACCTGGTGCTGGCGCATCGCAAGGGCAATCATATTCATATCGACCACGTCTGGCGTCAGGGTAAAAGGGTGTTCTGATGATGGGAAAGCTAATCTGGTTGATGGGGCCTTCCGGCTCCGGGAAAGACAGCCTGCTGGCGGCGCTGCGCCAGCGGGAACAGGCGCAGTTACTGGTGGCACATCGCTACATCACGCGCGATGCCTGTGCCGGAAGCGAAAACCATATCGCCCTGAGCGAGCAGGAGTTTTTTACCCGCGCGGGGCAAAATCTGTTGGCCTTAAGCTGGCACGCTAACGGTCTGTATTATGGCGTCGGCATCGAGATTGACCTCTGGCTGCACGCTGGATTCGACGTGGTAGTCAACGGCTCACGCGCGCATTTGCCGCAGGCGCGGGCGCGCTATCAATCGGCACTGCTGCCCATTTGTTTACAGGTTTCGCCGGAGATCCTCCGCCAGCGCCTGGAAAACCGTGGGCGTGAAAACGCCAGTGAAATTAACGCCCGGCTGGCGCGCGCCGCCCGCTATACTCCGCAGGATTGCCATACGCTCAACAATGACGGCAGCCTGCGCCAGTCGGTCGACACGCTGCTGACGCTGATCCATCAGAAGGAGAAACACCATGCCTGCTTGTGAGCTTCGCCCGGCCACGCAGTACGATACCGACGCGGTTTACGCGCTGATTTGTGAGCTAAAACAGGCGGAGTTTGACCATCACGCGTTTCGCGTGGGCTTTAACGCCAACCTGCGCGACCCGAATATGCGCTACCATCTGGCGCTGCTGGATGGCGAAGTTGTCGGCATGATCGGCCTGCATTTGCAGTTTCATCTGCATCATGTCAACTGGATCGGCGAAATTCAGGAACTGGTGGTGATGCCGCAGGCACGCGGTTTGAACGTGGGTAGCAAGTTGCTGGCATGGGCAGAAGAAGAAGCCCGCCAGGCCGGGGCCGAAATGACCGAGCTTTCCACCAACGTGAAGCGCCACGACGCGCACCGTTTCTATCTGCGCGAAGGCTACGAGCAGAGCCATTTCCGCTTCACGAAGGCGCTGTAACATGAGCCTGACTCTCACGCTCACCGGCACTGGCGGCGCACAGGGCGTTCCGGCATGGGGCTGTGAGTGCGCGGCCTGCGTCAGAGCGCGGCGCTCACCGCGGTATCGCCGCCAGCCATGCAGCGGCGTGGTGAAGTTTAACGAGGCTGTCACCCTGATCGACGCCGGGCGGCACGATCTCGCCGATCGCTGGTCACCCGGATCGTTCCAGCAGTTTTTGCTGACGCATTATCATATGGATCACGTCCAGGGGCTGTTTCCGCTGCGCTGGGGCGTTGGCGATCCGATCCCGGTTTACGGCCCGCCGGATGAACAGGGTTGCGACGATCTGTTTAAACATCCGGGCCTGCTTGATTTCAGCCACACGGTGGAACCGTTTGTAGTGTTTGATTTGCAGGGGGTGCAGGTCACGCCCCTGCCGCTCACCCACTCAAAACTCACTTTCGGCTATTTACTGGAAACGGCACATAGCCGGGTGGCGTGGCTGTCTGACACCGCTGGCCTGCCGGAAAAAACGCTGAAATTTTTACGCAATAACCAGCCGCAAGTGATGGTGATTGATTGCAGCCACCCGCCGCGCGAGGATGCGCCGCGTAATCACTGCGATTTAAACACCGTGCTGGCGCTGAATGAAGTTATCCGCTCGCCGCGCGTGATTCTGACGCACATCAGCCACCAGTTTGATGCGTGGCTGATGGAGAACGCGCTGCCGTCGGGATTTGAGGCGGGGTTTGATGGGATGGAGATTGGGGTAGCGTGATGGGGAGAATGTGCGCACTGGCCCCCTCACCGCCCATACTCATCTTCCATTCTCCGCTCTTCATCTTCTAGCTGCCGACGCTCCTGATCAAGCTGGCGCTGGCGATCGTCCAGTTGCCTGCGGCGATCTTCAAACTGGCGGTGGCGGTCGTCATATTGTCTGCGACGATCGTCGCTCACTTGACGCTGCCAGCCGTCGTCGCGCGAATCTTCATAGTCACGCCCACGGTCAGGGTTATAAGCGTCGTTAATCGCCTGCTGAATATTGCCAATGGTGTCGTCGATAATATCGGCCTGGGCCGGAACGGTGGACAGCGTGAGCAGGGTGAAAAGAAAGAGCGTGGAGTAAGGTTTCATAAGCCAGTCTCTGCAATGGACTGGCTTAACGTTAGTTGAGTGTGAATGAGCGGAGTAGCGGAGTAATCTCAAATTCGGTAAGGCGCAGACTCTTCCATTAGCTGGTTAGCTCGCTGTTTATTTTCCGCCACCAGCACAATGCCATGACATTTTTGATCCGGTGAAATACTCCAGATACGCTCTTCCGGAATGCAACCGCCATCGTAGATCACTTTCGTGCCATCGTAAGGCCAAAATGCCCCTTGTTCAGTGTCTAATACAAACACGGAAATCTGATCGGACTCGCGCGCGATCTTCTGCCAGAGCATCTTCCCGCCATCATATTGATCAAAATCGCTGATTAGCGTGATACCGCATTGCAGAATTAGCGCTTCATACAGCCGAGTTGCCAGCCCCTTATCGCGCTCACCAGGAGAGACACAAATACCTTCCACCTGTACCAGATCCGAGTCTTCCCACCAGCGTTCAACGGCAATGATATCGCTGCCGAACTCTTTTTTACGCTGCAGATCGAGAGCGGCAAGTACCCGATGACGCGGCACGCCTGCAAAAACTTCAATGTCCGCTTCAATGATGGCCGCTCTTGGCGTCTGCTTGTCATAAATTACCTGTAACAGACGTCCAGAAAGCTCGATCTCTTCCACCACGCGAAAAGAACGAGCAACCGTCATAGGGCTATAGGTGGTTGGCATCACGATCATATGTGAATCGCCTCTTGTCAGTACTGGCATAATTCCTTTTATATCCCATTCAGAACAGAATTGCTCACAATAGCAGCACGTTTGCTTCAGGCCTCTTGATAAATTCTGAAAATCATCCCTCTATTTGCCCCAGCGCCTGCGCCAACTGCGCGCGGGTAAAGGGTTTGCGCAGCAGCGCCACGTCGGGCAGCGCGGGGTTATGGCTGGGGCGTAAATCCTGACCGCTGATGAGTAGCAGCGTCAGGTGCGGGTAAAGTTTGCGGGCTGCATTGACCACTTCTGCGCCGCTCATACCGCCGGGGAGCATTAAGTCACTGATAAAAATATCGATTTCCGTTGATGTCGCCAGCAGGTCCAGCGCCTGTTCGCCGCTGCTCGCTTCCAGCGTCAAATAGCCCAACAGGTGCAACTGCTCGCAGATGGTCTGGCGCACCGCGGCTTCATCTTCCAGCACTAACACCAGTTTATCGCCGCTGACGGCTGTCTGCTCTACCACCGCTGGCAATACGTTTTTCTCCGCCACCAGCGCGCGGGGAAGCTGTAATCTGACCGTTGTTCCTTGCCCTGGCGCGCTTTCAATTTCCACGCGCCCGCCGGACTGGCGCACGAACCCATAGACCATCGACAAGCCCAGACCGCTGCCACTGCCCGTCTGTTTAGTGGTAAAGAACGGCTCGAACACCTGGCTTTTCACCGCCTGCGACATACCACAGCCATGATCGATAACCTCCAGCGCCACCATGTCCTGTCGCTGCCCACTGCTGCGGGTGACACGCTGATTCCAGGTGCGAATTTTGATGATTCCCGTCTGCCCTTCCATCGCATCGCGGGCGTTCACTACCAGGTTGATGATGGCGTTTTCCAGTTGGCTGACGTCAATCCACGCGGGCCACGCCGGAGACTGAGCTTCAATCTCCAGCGCCAGGGTTGCCGGTAAGGAGTGGCGCATTAATTCGCTTAACTCTTCCAGCAGAGTTTTCAGTTCAACGGCTTGCGGATGTAAGGACTGCTTGCGGGAAAACGCCAGTAGCCGCTGGGTCAGTAGCGCCCCACGTTCGGCGGCTTGCAGCGCCCGCTGTATTCGCGGCGCGTCGGGAGAGTCCGTGTTCACCAGCTCCAGGCTGCCAATGATCACCGCCAGTAGATTATTAAAATCATGCGCCAGCCCGCCCGTCAGTTGCCCGACCGCTTTCAACTTCTGGCTGTGCAATAGCGCCTCTTCCAGCCCCTGCCGCTCGGTTTGGGCAATCTCCATCTGCGTGGTTTTCTCTTTCAACAGCCGGGACGTTCGTTCGAGTGATGCGGTATTGCGGGCGAAGACGTTAAAGGCACGCGCCAGTTCACCCAACTCATCGCGCCGCTGTAGCGCCGGAAAAGTGACGTCCGCTTCGCCGTGCGCCAGGCGGCTCATGGCGCGGGAAATCGCCGTCAGGTTAGAGCCGAGATTGCGATAGATATACCAACCTGCAAACGCGGTGATCACCACCGCTAACAGGGCGAAAATCATGATCACCCTCTCGCCAGAGCGCAGATCCTGGTAACTTTGCGCCACTCGCTGACCGGAGAGCGTCGCTACCTGTTCGGCATAATGGTTAATGTCACTATTGAGGATCGCCACCAGCGCTTTGATGTGAAACATATACCAGCTGATTGCCAGATCGCTTTGCTCCAGAGCTTCCGAAAGTGGCGCCAGATTGCGCAGTTCACGATTAAAATCAGTGAGTAGCGTATTGACCAACGGCGTATCGCTGTGGGTCGGGAATGCAGACATCACCCCGACCAGTTGATGAATAATCGCCTGCGGCGCGGGCGTGGCAATAGCGGCAACAATCAGTCGGTTCATCTCGTTAAGCAAAATGTCATCTTCCGCGTGAGTGACTTTTTGCAAATGTCGCAGATAACTTAAGTTTTGATATAGCGAACTTAACAGCGCGTTACGCTCCAGATGCCGCCTTTGCCCGCGCTCCAGCATTCCGCCGACGCTGGTTTGCAGTTCGTTACTACGCGTGATGATGCGCGCCACTAGCCCGGCGTCCTGCTGCGCTAAAGGCGCGTCCGCCAGTTGCTCAAGCGAGCTTTTTAATGCCCGCTGTGTCTCCTGCAATCGCTCGGCTTCGCCTTTGTATTCCAGCGCACCCACCACCTGTGACAATCGCACCGCCGCCGTCGCCACGTTTGCCGTGTCGCGCGTCAGATTCAGGCTGCCGGTCATATCATCCACCGTTTGCTGCTGCACCTGCTCCTGCATCTGGCTGGCATGACGAAAGCCCATTACCGCCACGCCGCTGACCATCAGCGTCACCGCCACCACCAGCAAATTTAAAAGCAGCAATCGCCCGCGCGCGCTGGCAAAAAAGTGACGTCCGGGGTGCGCCATATCACGCTCCGTAAAGAAAAATCGCAATATGACAAATATGAACGGCTTCTGACATTTTGCATTTACTTTCCTGTGATGGAGTGCTGATATCGACAACCTCGCAGGAGTCCGCCATGAACAGCACGCCGGTTCTGGAGATGCGCAATATTGCCAAAGCTTTTGGCAAATTTTATGCGCTCAAAGGGGTGGATTTGACGGTCTACCCAGGCGAGATCCATGCTCTGATGGGGGAAAACGGCGCGGGAAAAAGCACGCTGATGAAGGTGCTGGCGGGGGCTTATACCGCCACCAGCGGCGAGATCCTGATTGACGGCAGGCCCTTTCACATTCGCACGCCAAAAGATGCCTTAAGCGCCGGTATTACGCTGATTTATCAGGAGATGCAGCTGGCACCGAATCTGACGGTAGCTGAAAACATTTTCCTCGGCAGCGAGCTTTCCCACGGCGGGCTGGTGCAGCGCATAGAGATGCTGATGCAGGCGCAAAAAGTGATCGACCGCCTCGGCGCGCAGTTTAACGCCAGCGATAAAGTCATGACGCTGACCATTGCCGAGCAACAACAGGTCGAAATCGCCCGCGCGCTGCATCGCAACAGCCGCATTCTGGTGATGGACGAACCCACCGCCGCCCTCTCCTCGCGTGAAACTCACCGCCTGTTTGAACTGATTATGCGGCTGCGCGATGAAGGGATGGCGATTATCTATATCAGCCACCGCATGGCGGAAGTGTATGAGCTTTCCGATCGCGTCAGCGTGCTGCGCGACGGGCAATACGTTGGCAGCCTGACCCGCGATAACCTCAACGCCGCTGAACTGGTACGGATGATGGTCGGCAGGCCACTGAGCGATCTGTTCAATAAAGAGCGCGATATCCCGCTCGGCAAAGCCCGCCTGAATGTTCACCACCTGACCGACGGTGGCAAAGTCCAGCCGAGTAGCCTGCTGGTGCGTTCCGGCGAAATTGTCGGCCTCGCCGGGCTGGTAGGAGCCGGACGTTCAGAGCTGGCGCAGTTGATCTTCGGCGTACGTAAAGCGACGGGCGGAATGATTGAAGTCGATGGCGAACCGGTGGTGATCCACTCCCCGCGCGAAGCTATCGATCTTGGCATTGGTTTTCTCACCGAAAATCGCAAAGAACAAGGTTTGTTCCTTGAAATGGCGGCAGCCGAAAACATCACTATGGCAACCCTGGAGCGCGATGCCAACTGGGGAATACTCAACCGCAAAAAAGCACAAACCATCTCCGATGACGCCATCAAGTTGCTCAACATCCGCGTGCCTCATGCCCAGGTGCGAGCGGGCGGGCTTTCAGGCGGCAATCAGCAAAAGCTGTTGATCTCCCGCTGGGTGGCGATTGGCCCGCGTATTTTACTGCTCGACGAACCCACGCGTGGTGTGGATGTCGGCGCAAAAAGCGAGATCTACCGGATCATGAACGAGATGGCGCGCAAAGGCGTGGCGATCCTGATGATCTCCAGCGAACTGCCGGAGATAGTTGGCATGAGCGATCGCGTTTATGTGATGCGCGAAGGCAGCATTGCCGGTGAGTTAAACGGCAAAAACATCACCCAGGAAAACATTATGACCTTAGCGACTGGCGTCAACGACGCCCATTCCCAGGCGGTGCCCTCATGACGACATCTGCAAAGACCTCTGCCAAAAAAATGCTGATGAGCGATCTGATGCAAACGGTCGGCATTTTGCCCATTTTGATTCTGATCGTGGCGGTATTTGGCTTTATCGCGCCAAACTTTTTTACCGAAAGCAACCTGCTAAATATTACCCGCCAGGCGTCGATCAACATTGTGCTGGCGGCGGGGATGACCTTCATCATTTTGACTGGCGGGATCGACCTTTCTGTAGGTTCAATTCTCGGCACCACGGCGGTAGCGGCGATGGTCGTCTCCCTTAGCCCGGAGTTCGCCATGCTGTCGATTCCAGCGGCGCTGATGCTCGGCCTGCTGCTGGGTTTGTTCAACGGCGCGCTGGTGGCCTTTGCCGGATTGCCACCGTTTATCGTCACGCTCGGCACCTATACGGCGCTACGCGGGGCGGCGTATCTGCTGGCGGACGGCACCACGGTCATCAACTCCAACATTAATTTCGAGTGGATAGGTAATAACTATCTTGGGCCTGTCCCGTGGCTGGTGGTGATTGCCCTCGCAGTGATTGTGCTGTGCTGGTTTATTCTGCGCCGCACCACGCTTGGCGTTCATATCTACGCCGTCGGCGGCAATATGCAGGCAGCGCGTCTTACCGGCATTAAGGTCTGGCTGGTGCTGCTGTTTGTTTATGGCATGAGCGGCCTGCTTTCAGGGCTTGGCGGGATTATGAGCGCCTCGCGGCTGTACAGCGCCAACGGCAACTTAGGCATGGGGTACGAACTGGATGCCATTGCGGCGGTGATCCTCGGCGGCACCAGTTTCGTTGGCGGCATCGGCACCATTACCGGCACGCTGGTTGGGGCGCTGATTATCGCCACGCTAAACAACGGCATGACCCTAATGGGCGTCTCTTACTTCTGGCAACTGGTGATCAAAGGGGCGGTGATCATCATTGCGGTGCTGATCGATAAATACCGTACCCGACATCATCAAAGCGCATAACAACAATACCCTACACATGAGGAATACAGCATGAGATTGAAGCCCTTAGTGACCGCGCTCTGTGCAGGCGCGCTGCTGGCCGCAGCACCGTTCGCCCAGGCAAAAGAATTGAAATCGATAGGCGTGACGGTAGGCGATCTGGCAAACCCATTCTTCGTGCAGATCACCAAAGGCGCGGAGCTGGAAGCGCGCAAACTGGCGGGCGATAACGTCAAAGTGACGCTGGTGTCCAGCGGCTACGATCTGGGCCAGCAGGTGTCGCAGATCGACAACTTTATCGCCGCTAACGTCGATATGATCATCCTCAACGCTGCCGATTCAAAAGGGATCGGCCCGGCGGTGAAACGGGCGAAAGACGCCGGGATCGTGGTCGTCGCAGTTGACGTAGCGGCAGAAGGCGCCGATGCCACCATCACTTCCGATAACACCCAGGCAGGCGAAATGGCCTGTAAGTACATCACCGATCGCCTGAAAGGCAAAGGCAACGTGGTGATCATCAACGGGCCTCCGGTGTCCGCCGTGCAAAACCGCGTTGAAGGCTGCCAGACTGAATTTAAACGCCATCCTGACATCAAGGTGCTCTCTGACAACCAGAACGCCAAAGGCAGTCGTGAAGGCGGGCTGGAGGTAATGACCGGACTGCTGGCGGCAAATCCGAAGATCGACGGCGTATTTGCCATTAACGATCCCACCGCGATCGGTGCCGATCTGGCAGCCAAACAGGCACAACGTAGCGAGTTCTTTATTGTCGGCGTTGACGGAAGCCCGGACGCCGAAGAGGCGCTGAAACGTGAGAACTCGTTGTTTGTCGCCACCCCTGCGCAAGATCCCCAGGTGATGGCAGCGAAAGCGGTGGAAATTGGCTACGACATTTTGCAGGGCAAACCCGCGCCGAAAGAGCCGGTGCTGATCCCGGTGACGATGATCGACAAAAACAACGTCGGCAATTACAAAGGCTGGACGGTGAAATAAGTCCACACGCCGGGCGGCGCAGCTGCCCGGCCACCGCTAAGGAGAACGCTTTCGATGAAACGCTCCGCTATAAACGACATTCTCGGCCATACACGGCAATTCTTTTCGCAACATGACGTGCATCTTCCGCCCTTTGCCAGTTTCACGCCTGCCCAATGGCAACAACTCGACTCCACTGCGTGGGAGGAAGTTTTTGAGCTCAAACTCGGCTGGGATGTTACCGCTTTTGGTGGCAACGACTTTGCTGCACAGGGGCTGACGCTGTTTACCCTGCGTAACGGCTCACCAAAAGGAATGCCGTATGTGAAATGTTACGCCGAGAAGATCATGCATGTGCGCGATGCGCAGGTAACGCCAATGCATTTTCACTGGCGTAAGCGTGAGGACATTATCAATCGCGGCGGCGGCAATTTGATTGTTGAACTGTGGAATGCCGATAGCAACGAGCAAACGGTTGATAGCGACGTTACGGTGGTGATCGACGGCTGCCGCCAGAAACATACCGCAGGCAGTCAGTTGCGCCTGTCTCCCGGCGAAAGTATCTGCCTGCCGCCTGGCCTTTATCACAGCTTTTGGGCAGAAGCCGGTTTTGGCGATGTGCTGGTTGGCGAAGTCTCTTCTGTTAATGACGACGACCACGATAACCACTTTTTACAGCCGCTGGACCGCTACAACCTGATTGACGAAGACGAACCAGCCCAGTTGGTGTTGTGTAACGAATACCGCCAGTTCCGCTGAATAAGGAGAACGTTATGCCGTTGATTTCTCTCGCTGAAGGGCTGGCTCATGCCCGCGAACATCACTATGCGTTAGGCGCGTTTAATGTGCTGGACTCACACTTTTTACGCGCGCTATTCGCTGCGGCCAGACAGGAACGCTCGCCGTTTATTATCAACATTGCCGAAGTACATTTTAAATATATCTCGCTGGATTCCCTGGTCGAAGCCGTGAAATTTGAAGCGGCGCGCCATGCCATTCCGGTGGTGTTAAATCTCGATCACGGGCTGCATTTTGAATCGGTGGTGCAAGCATTGCGGCTGGGATTCAGCTCGGTAATGTTTGACGGCTCCACGCTGGAGTATGAAGAAAATGTCCGCCAGACGCGGGAAGTGGTGAAAATGTGCCATGCCGTTGGCGTATCGGTAGAAGCTGAACTGGGCGCGGTAGGTGGCGACGAAGGCGGTGCGCTTTACGGTCATGCCGATGAATCTCTGTTTACCGATCCGCAACTGGCGCGTGATTTTGTCGACCGTACCGGCATTGACGCGCTGGCCGTGGCGATTGGCAATGCACACGGCAAATATCGCGGCGAACCGAAACTCGATTTCCCGCGCCTCGACGCTATCCGCCAGCAGGCGGCTATCCCGCTGGTGTTACACGGCGGCTCAGGGATTAGCGATGCCGATTTCCGCCGCGCCATCGAACGGGGTATCCACAAAATCAATTTCTACACGGGTATGTCGCAAGCGGCGCTGGCAGCCGTTGAGGCCCGAATGGCGCGCCGTCAGCCGATGTATGACGAGTTCGCCGAGTTACTGCTGGCAGTGGAAGCCGCCATCAGCGATACGGTTGCACAACAGATGCGTATTTTCGGCAGTGCGGGGCAAGCATGATGGAACGTAAAGGGATTATCGCCGCAGGCAATATGCTGGTTGATCACGTCCACCAGATTATCCAGTGGCCAGAGCGCGGCTGGCTGGCGGAGATCACCCACAGCGAACGCTCAACTGGAGGCGCGCCGCTTAACGTCCTGCTGACGCTGGCGAAAATGCGCACCGGGTTGCCGTTACAGGCGGTCGGGCTAATCGGTCAGGACAGCGACGGCGATTACATCATGGCGATGCTTGAGCAATATCACGTCAATCGCCAGCATGTGCAGCGCACCACCTTTGCCCCGACGTCGATGTCGCAGGTGATGACCGACCCAGGCGGGCAGCGCACCTTTTTCCATTCGCCGGGTACTAACCGACTGCTTGATCTTCCGGCGTTCGATCAGCTTGATAACAGCATGAAGATTTTCCATCTCGGCTATTTACTGTTGCTCGATAGCCTGGATATGCCGGACGATGTTTACGGTACTCGTAGCGCGCGTCTGCTGGCGCAAATGCGTGATAATGGCTTTGAAACCTCGCTCGACCTTGTCTCCCGCAAGGGCGATCCGCGTTATCAGCCGATGGTGCTGCCCGCGTTGCGCCATCTGGATTATCTGATAATTAACGAACTGGAGGCCGGGGAGTTTAGCGGGCTGGAAATTCGCTTACCCAACGGCGAACCGCATATCGTGCATATTGCTGCCGCCGCGCGTGAACTGTTAGATGCGGGCGTACGCCAGCGAGTGGTGATCCACTGCCCGGAAGGTGCCTGGGGAGAGACACCGGAACAGGGCGGCGTGTGGATCCCTTCGCAAAAGTTAGAACAACGGGAAATTATCGGCAGCGTCGGCGCGGGCGATGCATTTTGTGCCGGATTTTTATATGGCTGCCATGAACGCTGGACGCTTACCGAGAGCATCAAACTGGCACACGCCTGCGCGCGGGCAAGCCTGTTATGTGCCAATGCTATCGACGGGGCAAAAACGCTGGAAGAACTACAAACAGAATTGTCGGATTAGTGCACGTCGGCAGCGAAGACATACCCCAGACCGCGCAGAGTTTTAATCAACATCGGCTGATGCGGGTTTAGTTCGATTTTGCGGCGTAAGCGCATGATTAATACGTCGATGGTGCGATCAAACACCTCCACGCTGTCGCTGTGGGTGAACTCCAGCAACTGCTCGCGGCTCAATACCCGACGAGCGTTTTGCGCCAGGGCCAGTAACAAGCCATATTCGCCCTGGGTCAGCTCGACATGTTGTTGTAGCGGATTGTGCAACTGGCAGCGCGTGGTATCGAGATACCAGCCATTGAATGACAGTCCAGCGTTTTTCTCCTCATTGACCACCAGCGCGCCAACGCGCCGTAGCACCGCTTTTAGTCGCGCGACCACGACCCGTGGGGTAAACGGCTTGCAGATGTAATCATCTGCGCCCATTTCCAGCCCGACCACCACATCAGACTCGCTGCCCAGGCCGGTCAGCATCACCACCGGCAGTGCAGGACGCATTTTCTGTAATTGTTGCAATACCCTCAGGCCGTTGGTATCGGGTAGCATCATATCCAGCACTACCAGCGCGATATCAGGATCGCCCTCAACACGTGATATTGCCTCCTGCCCGGTATGGCAGACCGAAACCGTAAAGACATGTTCACTTAACACGTCCTGCAACAGTGCGCAGATAGCCGTGTCATCATCCACCACCAGCACAACAGGTTTCATGGTTATACTCCGAATTATTCACCTGATTAATCATTGTGCGGACTTCTTGCCGAAGTGAAAGAGAAAAGCAATATATATAATAAAAACATAAGTTAGGTCACATTATTGATGACAATAATAAATATGCCGTAATTTTCCCTCTTCAGCACAAATGCCTAATAAAATGGCTCGTTCCGCTCACACTTCCACTTATTAAAGTCGCAAATTCCCAATTATGATAACGCCAGCTTTAAATGACGTATTTTGCATGGATTACATATTTACGACATAAATGATAAATGGAGATTTATATGAATAACTCTCGGTTATTCCGTTTGAGCAGGATTGTTATTGCCTTAACCGCCGTCAGCGGCATGATGATAAATACCGCTTACGCAACAGATGAAGCGAAAGGCGCCACTCAATATACCCAGCAGGTTAATCAGAATTACGCCAAATCATTACCGTTTAGCGATCGTCAGGATTTTGACGATGCCCAGCGTGGATTTATCGCCCCGCTGCTGGATGAAGGTATTCTGCGTGATGCGAACGGTAAAGTTTACTACCGCGCAGACGATTACAAATTTGATATTAATGCCGCTGCGCCGGAAACCGTAAACCCCAGCCTGTGGCGTCAGTCGCAGATCAACGGTATTTCTGGCCTGTTTAAAGTCACCGATAGAATGTATCAGGTGCGCGGCCAGGATATCTCTAACATTACATTCGTTGAGGGCGAGAAAGGCATTATTGTTATCGACCCGCTGGTGACGCCGCCTGCCGCAAAAGCCGCACTTGACCTTTACTTCCAGCATCGTCCGCAAAAACCGATTGTTGCCGTTATCTACACTCACAGCCACGCCGACCACTATGGTGGCGTGAAAGGTATTATCTCTGAAGCCGATGTGAAATCCGGCAAAGTTCAGGTGATTGCCCCAGCTGGTTTTATGGACGAAGCCATCAGCGAAAACGTGCTGGCGGGGAACATCATGAGCCGCCGTGCGCTCTACTCTTACGGTCTGTTACTGCCGCACAACGCGCAAGGCAACGTAGGCAACGGCCTCGGTGTGACGCTGGCAACGGGCGACCCGAGCATTATTGCACCGACTAAAACTATCGTCAGAACTGGCGAGAAGATGATTATCGACGGCCTGGAGTTTGACTTCCTGATGACCCCAGGCAGCGAAGCGCCAGCCGAAATGCACTTCTATATTCCGGCCCTGAAAGCCCTGTGTACCGCCGAGAACGCCACGCATACCCTGCACAACTTCTACACTTTGCGCGGCGCGAAAACCCGCGACACCAGCAAGTGGACCGAGTATCTGAACGAAACGCTGGATATGTGGGGTAACGACGCGGAAGTACTGTTTATGCCGCACACCTGGCCGGTCTGGGGCAATAAGCATATCAATGATTATATTGGTAAATATCGCGATACTATCAAGTACATTCACGACCAGACCCTGCACCTGGCGAACCAGGGCTACACCATGAATGAAATCGGCGACATGATTAAGCTGCCACCTGCGCTTGCCAATAACTGGGCCAGCCGCGGCTATTACGGTTCTGTCAGCCACAACGCCCGCGCGGTGTATAACTTCTATCTTGGCTATTACGACGGTAACCCGGCTAACCTGCATCCGTATGGTCAGGTGGAGATGGGTAAACGTTATGTGCAGGCGCTGGGCGGTTCTGCCCGTGTCATCAACCTGGCGAAAGAAGCGAACAAGCAAGGTGATTATCGCTGGTCCGCAGAGTTGCTGAAACAGGTGATCGCCGCCAACCCGGGTGACCAGGTGGCGAAGAATCTGCAAGCGAATAACTTTGAACAGCTGGGCTATCAGGCCGAGTCCGCTACCTGGCGCGGTTTCTACCTGACCGGCGCGAAAGAACTGCGCGAAGGGGTACATAAGTTCAGCCACGGCACCACCGGTTCCCCGGACACCATTCGCGGAATGTCGGTCGAAATGCTGTTCGACTTTATGGCCGTTCGCCTCGATAGCGCGAAAGCCGCGGGTAAAAATATCAGCCTGAACTTCAATATGAGCAACGGCGATAACCTCAACCTGACGCTGAACGATAGCGTGCTTAACTACCGTAAAACACTGCAACCGCAAGCCAACGCCTCTTTCTATATCAGCCGTGAAGATCTGCACGCCGTGCTGACCGGACAAGCCAAAATGGCGGATCTGGTAAAAGCGAAGAAAGCCAAAATTATTGGCAATGGCGCGAAACTGGAAGAAATTATTGCCTGTCTGGATAATTTCGATTTGTGGGTGAATATCGTAACTCCAAATTAATGCCACTCGCTTTTGGGGGCGCTTAAGCCCCCAAAAGTATTTATTTTAAAAATACATACAACCAATTAATACATAAAATATATAAGTTATGAATGCGGTGGCTGAATAAAGCTATTTTTATTCATCGAGAAAATAGCCATACTGACGCCTTCAATGGATATTGATATTCACTACAGATATTGTTCGCAGCAGACAGGATGTATTTAATATGCCAACAGTTCTCTCTCGCATGGCGATGCAACTCAAAAAAACAGCCTGGATAATTCCCGTCTTCATGGTTTCGGGATGTTCATTATCTCCGGCAATCCCGGTGATCGGCGCTTATTATCCCAGCTGGTTTTTCTGCGCTATTGCCAGCCTTATTTTGACGCTCATCACGAGGCGAATTATTCAGCGGACAAATATCAATCTGGCATTTGTCGGAATTATTTATACCGCCCTTTTTGCTCTCTACGCCATGCTGTTCTGGCTGGCATTTTTCTAATCTATTTGAGACGCGCTCATGGAAAGTACGCCGAAAAAAGCTCCTCGCAGTAAATTCCCTGCTCTGTTAGTGGTTGCGCTGGCGCTGGTTGCCCTTGTTTTCGTTATCTGGCGCGTAGACAGTGCGCCATCAACTAATGACGCTTACGCGTCAGCAGATACCATTGATGTGGTGCCGGAAGTCAGCGGTCGCATTGTAGAACTGGCGGTCACCGACAACCAGGCGGTGAAACAGGGCGATTTGCTGTTCCGCATCGACCCGCGCCCGTACGAAGCCAATCTGGCGAAAGCTGAAGCCTCCCTCGCGGCGCTGGATAAGCAAATTATGCTCACCCAGCGTAGCGTTGACGCGCAACAGTTTGGTGCCGACTCGGTTAATGCCACGGTAGAAAAAGCCCGTGCCGCTGCAAAACAGGCCAGCGATACATTACGCCGCACCGAGCCATTACTGAAAGAAGGTTTTGTCTCAGCGGAAGACGTTGACCGTGCAAGAACGGCGCAGCGCGCCGCAGAAGCGGATCTTAATGCCGTATTGTTGCAGGCGCAGTCAGCCGCCAGCGCCGTCAGCGGCGTCGATGCATTAGTTGCCCAGCGTGCGGCAGTCGAAGCGGATATCGCGCTGACGAAACTGCATCTGGAAATGGCAACCGTTCGCGCGCCGTTTGATGGCCGGGTCATTTCCCTCAAAACCTCCGTCGGGCAATTTGCTTCTGCCATGCGCCCTATTTTCACCCTAATCGACACTCGTCACTGGTACGTTATCGCCAACTTCCGCGAAACCGATTTGAAAAACATTCATGCCGGTACACCCGCAACGATTCGCCTGATGAGCGACAGCGGCAAAACCTTCGAGAGTAAAGTGGATTCGATTGGCTACGGCGTGCTACCGGATGACGGCGGCCTGGTGCTGGGCGGCCTGCCGAAAGTGTCTCGGTCTATTAACTGGGTCCGCGTCGCCCAGCGTTTTCCGGTCAAAATCATGGTTGATAAACCCGATCCGGAAATGTTCCGCATCGGTGCTTCGGCAGTCGCTAATCTTGAGCCGCAATAATGAGCGCGCTCAACTCCCTGCCATTACCGGTGGTCAGGCTGCTGGCGTTCTTTCATGAAGAGTTAAGCGAGCGGCGACCAGGCCGCGTGCCGCAGACCGTGCAACTCTGGGTAGGCTGCCTGCTGGTGATTCTGATCTCGATGACCTTTGAGATCCCTTTTGTGGCGTTATCGCTGGCAGTGCTGTTTTACGGTATTCAGTCGAACGCGTTTTATACCAAATTTGTGGCGATCTTGTTTGTGGTCGCCACGGTGCTGGAGATCGCCAGCCTGTTTTTGATCTACAAATGGTCCTACGGCGAACCGTTGATCCGATTGATCATCGCCGGACCGATCCTGATGGGCTGCATGTTTTTGATGCGCACCCATCGGCTGGGGCTGGTCTTTTTCGCCGTCGCCATTGTCGCTATTTACGGGCAAACCTTCCCCGCCATGCTCGACTATCCGGAAGTGGTCGTGCGCTTAACGCTGTGGTGTATCGTTGTTGGCCTCTATCCAACCTTGCTGATGACGTTAATCGGCGTGCTGTGGTTTCCCAGTCGTGCCATTACGCAAATGCATCAGGCGCTTAATGATCGGCTTGATGATGCCATTGGTCACCTGACAGACAGCCTCGCACCGCTACCCGAAACGCGGATTGAAAGAGAGGCGCTGGCGCTGCAAAAACTCAATGTCTTTTGTCTCGCGGACGATGCCAACTGGCGAACTCAAAGCGCATGGCGGCAAAGCTGCGTGGCAACGGTAACCTACATTTACTCGACGCTGAATCGCTACGATCCCACCTCTTTTGCTGATTCTCAGGCAATCATTGAATTTCGGCAAAAATTAGCCTCAGAAATCAACAAGCTGCGACATGCCATTGCCAAAGGTCAGTGCTGGCAAAGCGACTGGCGACTTAGTGAAGATGAAGCGATGGCGGCACGGGAATGTAACCTGGAGAATATCTGCCAGACGTTATTGCAACTGGGTCAGATGGACCCGAATACGCCGCCAACGCCCGCAGCCAAACCGCCGTCAATGGTCGCCGATGCTTTTACCAATCCAGACTATATGCGCTACGCGGTAAAAACGCTGCTCGCCTGTTTGATCTGTTACACCTTCTACAGCGGCGTGGACTGGGAAGGCATTCACACCTGTATGCTGACCTGCGTGATCGTCGCTAACCCGAACGTCGGTTCGTCGTACCAGAAGATGGTGCTGCGTTTTGGCGGGGCTTTTTGCGGCGCGATTCTGGCGCTGTTATTTACACTACTGGTCATGCCCTGGCTGGACAATATTGTCGAATTGCTGTTTGTGCTGGCACCGATTTTCCTGTTGGGCGCATGGATTGCCACCAGCTCCGAACGTTCTTCTTATATCGGCACACAGATGGTGGTCACCTTCGCGCTCGCCACGCTCGAAAACGTTTTTGGCCCGGTGTACGACCTGGTGGAAATTCGCGATCGCGCCCTGGGTATCATCATTGGTACTGTGGTGTCAGCGGTGATTTACACCTTTGTCTGGCCTGAAAGCGAAGCGCGCACGCTGCCGCAAAAACTGGCTGGTGCGCTGGGTATGTTAAGTAAGGTAATGCGGATCCCACGCCAGCAGGAAGCCACGGCTCTGAGCACTTATCTGCAAATTCGCATAGGTCTGCATGCGGCGTTTAATGCCTGTGAAGAGATGTGCCAACGCGTGGCGCTGGAGCGTCAACTGGACAGCGAAGAACGCGCATTACTGATTGAACGTTCGCAAACGGTTATTCGTCAGGGACGCGACATTCTTCACGCCTGGGATGCGACCTGGAACTCGGCGCAGGCGCTGGATAACGCACTACAGCCGGACAGAGCAGGCCAGTTTGCCGACGCACTGGAGAAATACGCCGCCGGTCTGGCAACTGCACTCAGCCGTTCTCCTCAAATAACGCTTGAAGAAACACCTGCCTCGCAGGCCATCCTGCCCACCTTATTAAAACAGGAGCAACACGTCTGCCAGCTTTTCGCCCGCTTGCCAGACTGGACAGCCCCGGCATTAACGCCCGCCACGGAACAGGCACAAGGAGCCACACAATGATCAATCGTCAACTTTCACGTCTGCTGTTGTGCAGCATTCTCGGCAGCACGACGCTGATTTCCGGCTGTGCCCTGGTACGCAAGGATTCTGCGCCTCATCAACAGCTCAAACCGGAACAAATCAAACTTGCCGATGATATTCATCTGGCCAGTTCCGGCTGGCCGCAGGCGCAGTGGTGGAAACAATTTAACGACCCGCAACTGGATGCCCTGATCCAGCACACGTTGCAAGGTTCACACACGCTTGCCGAAGCGAAACTGCGGGAAGAAAAAGCGCAATCACAGGCCGACCTGTTAGATGCCGGTTCACAATTGCAGGTGGCGGCGATAGGGATGCTCAACCGCCAACGTGTCTCGGCGAACGGTTTTTTAAGCCCTTATTCAATGGATGCGCCAGCACTGGGTATGGACGGGCCGTACTATACGGAAGCCACAGTAGGTTTGTTTGCCGGATTGGATCTTGATTTGTGGGGTGTGCATCGCTCGGCGGTTGCCGCCGCCATTGGCGCGCATAATGCCGCGCTGGCAGAAACCGCAGCAGTAGAGCTATCGCTGACCACTGGCGTAGCGCAGCTTTATTACAGCATGCAGGCCAGCTACCAGATGCTTGATCTGTTAGAGCAAACTCGCGATGTGATTGATTACGCGGTGAGAGCGCACCAGAGCAAAGTGGCGCACGGTCTGGAAGCGCAAGTGCCTTTCCACGGCGCGCGGGCGCAGATTCTGGCCGTCGATAAACAAATTGCTGCCGTCAAAGGGCAAATCACCGAAACGCGAGAATCTCTGCGTGCATTGATTGGCGCGGGAGCCAGCGATATGCCGGAGATCAAGTCGGTGGCATTACCGCAAGTACAGACCGGTATTCCGGCGACACTCTCTTATGAGTTGCTCGCCAGGCGCCCGGATCTGCAAGCCATGCGTTGGTATGTTCAGGCGTCATTAGATCAGGTAGATTCCGCGCGGGCGTTGTTCTATCCGAGCTTTGATATCAAAGCGTTTTTCGGTCTGGACTCCATCCACCTGGATACCTTATTCAAAAAAACCAGTCGCCAGTTCAACTTCATCCCGGGTCTGAAATTGCCGCTGTTTGACGGTGGACGGTTGAATGCCAATCTCGAAGGCACTCGCGCCGCCAGCAACATGATGATTGAACGTTACAACCAGTCAGTACTGAACGCGGTGCGCGACGTTGCAGTCAATGGCACGCGTCTGCAAACGCTCAACGACGAGCGGGAGATGCAGGCAGAACGCGTAGAAGCAACCCGCTTCACCCAGCGTGCCGCCGACGCCGCCTACCAACGCGGTCTAACCAGCCGTTTACTGGCCACCGAAGCTCAGTTGCCGGTGCTTTCCGAAGAGATGTCATTACTGATGCTGGACAGCCGCCGTGTGATTCAAAGTATTCAGTTGATGAAATCACTGGGCGGCGGGTATCAGGCGGCTCCCGTCGTTGAGAAAAAATAAAATGTCTGCCGCGTGATGGCTGTCACGCGGTATTTCGTTTCGTCACGTCAAAACTGACGACAGCCTGTTTTTCGTCAGAGTTTTGAATAAATAGTGCCCGTAATATCAGGGAATAGCCTCAAATAAAATGTGGCATAAAAGATGCATACTGTGGTCGAGAGCGCGTATGCGTGATTTGATTAACTGGAGCGAGACTGATGAAAAAAGTCGTCACGGTTTGCCCATATTGCGCATCAGGTTGCAAAATCAACCTGGTCGTCGATAACGGCAAAATCGTCCGGGCGGAGGCAGCACAGGGGAAAACCAACCAGGGTACTCTGTGTCTGAAGGGTTATTATGGCTGGGATTTTATTAACGATACCCAGATCCTGACCCCGCGCCTGAAAACCCCCATGATCCGTCGCCAGCGTGGCGGCAAACTCGAACCTGTTTCCTGGGATGAGGCACTGAATTACGTTGCCGAGCGCCTGAGCGCCATCAAAGAGAAGTACGGTCCGGATGCCATCCAGACGACAGGCTCCTCGCGTGGTACGGGTAACGAAACCAACTATGTAATGCAAAAATTTGCGCGCGCCGTTATTGGTACCAATAACGTTGACTGCTGCGCTCGCGTCTGACACGGCCCATCGGTTGCAGGTCTGCACCAATCGGTCGGTAACGGCGCAATGAGCAATGCCATTAACGAAATTGATAATACCGATTTAGTGTTCGTTTTCGGGTACAACCCGGCGGATTCCCACCCTATCGTGGCGAATCACGTGATTAACGCTAAACGTAACGGGGCGAAAATTATCGTCTGCGATCCGCGCAAAATTGAAACCGCGCGCATTGCTGACATGCACATCGCACTGAAAAACGGCTCGAACATCGCGCTGTTGAATGCGATGGGCCATGTCATTATTGAAGAAAATCTGTACGACAAAGCGTTCGTCGCTTCTCGCACAGAGGGCTTTGAAGAGTATCGTAAAATCGTTGAAGGCTACACGCCGGAGTCGGTTGAAGATATCACCGGCGTTAGCGCCAGTGAGATTCGTCAGGCGGCGCGGATGTATGCCCAGGCGGAAAGCGCATCTATTCTGTGGGGCATGGGTGTGACCCAGTTCTATCAGGGCGTGGAAACCGTCCGTTCTCTGACCAGCCTCGCGATGCTGACCGGTAACCTCGGTAAGCCGCATGCGGGTGTTAACCCGGTTCGTGGTCAGAACAACGTGCAGGGCGCCTGTGATATGGGCGCGCTGCCGGATACGTATCCGGGATACCAGTACGTGAAAGATCCGGCTAACCGCGAGAAATTCGCCAAAGCCTGGGGCGTAGAAAGCCTGCCTGCTCATACCGGCTATCGCATCAGCGAGCTGCCGCACCGCGCAGCGCATGGCGAAGTGCGTGCCGCGTACATTATGGGCGAAGATCCGCTGCAAACGGATGCGGAACTGTCGGCAGTCCGTAAAGCCTTTGAAGATCTGGAACTGGTCATCGTTCAGGACATCTTTATGACCAAAACCGCGTCGGCGGCGGATGTCATATTACCGTCAACGTCGTGGGGCGAGCATGAAGGTGTCTATACTGCGGCTGACCGTGGCTTCCAGCGTTTCTTCAAGGCGGTTGAACCGAAGTGGGATCTGAAAACGGACTGGCAGATTATCAGTGAAATCGCCACCCGTATGGGTTATCCGATGCACTACAACAACACCCAGGAGATCTGGGACGAGTTGCGTCATCTGTGCCCGGATTTCTACGGTGCGACTTACGAGAAAATGGGCGAACTGGGCTTCATTCAGTGGCCTTGCCGCGATACGTCAGATGCCGATCAGGGGACTTCTTATCTGTTTAAAGAGAAGTTTGATACCCCGAACGGTCTGGCGCAGTTCTTCACCTGCGACTGGGTAGCGCCAATCGACAAACTCACCGACGAGTACCCGATGGTACTGTCAACGGTGCGTGAAGTTGGCCACTACTCTTGCCGTTCGATGACCGGTAACTGTGCGGCACTGGCAGCGCTGGCTGATGAACCTGGCTACGCACAAATCAATACCGAAGACGCCAAGCGTCTGGGTATTGAAGATGAGGCATTGGTTTGGGTGCACTCGCGTAAAGGCAAAATTATCACCCGTGCGCAGGTCAGCGATCGTCCTAACAAAGGGGCGATTTACATGACCTACCAGTGGTGGATTGGCGCCTGTAACGAGCTGGTTACCGAGAACTTAAGCCCGATTACCAAAACGCCGGAATACAAATACTGCGCCGTGCGCGTCGAGCCGATCGCCGATCAGCGCGCCGCCGAGCAGTACGTGATTGACGAGTACAACAAGTTGAAAACTCGCCTGCGCGAAGCGGCACTGGCGTAAATAAGTCCCTTCTACAGCCTCCTCTGGGAGGCTGTTTTTTTATCCATTCGAACTCTTTATACTGGATACACCCTACCCAATCGTATTATCAAAATGAAAAAAATTATCGCATTGATGTTGTTTTTGACATTCTTTGCCCACGCGAATGACTCTGAGCCTGGCAGCCAGTATGTAAAGGCGGCAGAGGCCGGAGACAGACGCGCACAATATTTTCTTGCCGACAGCTGGTTTAGCTCCGGCGATTTGAGCAAAGCCGAATATTGGGCACAGAAAGCCGCCGACAGTGGTGATGCCGATGCCTGCGCGCTGTTGGCGCAGATTAAAATCACCAATCCGGTCAGTCTGGACTATCCACAAGCAAAAATTCTCGCCGAAAAAGCAGCGCAAGCGGGCAGTAAAGAAGGTGAAGTGACGCTGGCACATATTCTGGTGAATACTCAGGCAGGTAAACCGGATTATCCGAAGGCGATTTCGCTGTTAGAAAACGCCTCGGAAGATCTGGAGAACGACTCCGCCGTCGATGCCCAGATGCTGCTTGGTTTGATTTACGCCAACGGCATAGGCATTAAGGCCGATGATGAGAAAGCGACCTGGTATTTCAAGCGTAGCTCTGCGATTTCCCGTACCGGTTATTCCGAGTACTGGGCAGGAATGATGTTCTTAAACGGTGAAGAAGGTTTTATCGAGAAGAACAAACAGAAGGCGCTGCACTGGTTGAACCTGAGCTGTATGGAAGGGTTTGATACCGGGTGTGAAGAGTTTGAAAAATTAACCAATGGTTAAGGTAGCCCTGATAAGACGCGGTAAGCGTCGCATCAGGCATCCACACATTGCCGGGTGGATGTCCCCGGCAATCTTCAATTACTGATCCGCAGTCTTATCAAATTTGCCCAGCACTTCACGCTCGTAGGCCATCGCTTTTTTGTGGTCAAATTTGTGTTCCCACTTGGCAATCACCAGCACCGCCAGCGCATTACCCACTACGTTCAGCGCGGTACGTGCCATGTCGAGGATACGGTCAACACCAGCAATAAACGCCAGACCTTCCAGCGGAATACCTACGCTGCCCAGCGTCGCCAGCAGCACCACAAACGACACGCCCGGCACGCCAGCAATCCCTTTCGAGGTCACCATCAGCGTCAGCACCAGAATAATTTCCTGCCAGATGGACAGGTCAATGCCATACAACTGCGCGATGAAGATAGCCGCAATACTTTGATACAGCGTCGAACCATCGAGGTTAAAAGAGTAACCGGTCGGCACCACGAAACTGGTGATCGATGCCGGGGCGCCGTAGGCTTCCATCTTCTCAATAATTCGCGGCAGTACGCTTTCTGAGCTGGCAGTGGAGTACGCCAGAATCAACTCATCTTTCAGAATACGAATCAAGATCCAGACACTTAACCCGCACAGGCGCGCCACAATTCCCAACACCGCCAGCGCGAAGAACAGAATGGCGAAATGCACCAGCAGCACCAGTTTCGCCAGTGGCCACAGAGAAGAGAAACCAAAGTTAGCCACCGTCACCGCAATCAGCGCGAACACCCCCACTGGGGCATAGCGCATCACCATGTGCGTCACTTTAAACATGGTTTCAGAGATGGAGCGGAACACGGTCACCAGCGGTTCGCGATGCGCCGCGGGCAGGGAGGAAAGCCCCAGACCAAACAGCACCGAGAAGAAGATGATTGGCAGCATTTCGCCTTTCGCCATCGATGCCACAATGTTCGTCGGCACCAGCGACAAAATCGTCCCCATAATACCGTGAGAACTGCTTTGTACCGCTTCCGTGGTGCTCTGATATTTCGAGATATCGACAGTCGCCAGCTGTGACATATCGACCCCTGCTCCAGGCTGGAAGACGTTCGCCAGGGTGATCCCCAGGATGATGGCGACAGTGGTGATCGCCTCAAAGTAGATAATGGTTTTCGCGCCAATTCGCCCAAGCTGCTTGGCATCGCCGACACCCGCGATACCGACCACCAGCGTGGAAATCACGATCGGCACAACGATCATTTTAATCAGGTGGATAAAGATATCACCTGCCGGGGAGAGAAAATTAACGACTAACCAGTCACGGCTGTCGCTATGATAATGCAGGTAACTTCCCAGGAGAATGCCCAGCACCATAGCAATGAGTATCTGCCAGGCAAGGCTGATTTTTATATTTTTCATACGATTGACTTCCTCAGTGGAACGCCGTTCCCCGTTCAAAAACGTAAGAACGTTATAAACTGCAGGGTATGGATTGTGTTGCGTTGGTTTGTGGATTTTTTTAACGCTTATGATCAGTATCATTTGCGCGGTATGTCGCGCAACCCTTTAACAACAGAGCTTTTCGCTGCATTAATGCATAATAACGCGACTTTATGGCAAAATTAATGAATAACTATTTGTTATGAAAGGATTTTTATTTGTTTAATTTGCAATAATACTGATTGGTGATTATTTTTTGCATGTGTTCATTCGATTATTTTTTACACATCTCAATAACATAATCTTCAACACTGAATGATTAATCCGCTCGCCGCTGCAGCAGTTTTGCCATATTAATCGACTCAACCAGCTGTGTTCGGTTAACTCGTGGTGAGTTTAGATCCATCACTTTTTTCCATAGTTCGATGGCTTGCGCGTAATTCGCCTGCATAAACGCATCTGAAGCCAGCAGCATCAGGGCGGTGATTTCATTACTGTCCAGCGCGAGGGCTTTGTCGATCATTGCGCGAGTCTGGGCGGTCATATGCTGGCTGGCCTGGTAATAAAGCACCGTCGCCAGCGCCGCATACAGTTCAGCGTTCTCACCACGTAGTTGCAACGCCTGACGGTACGCCAGCAGCGAATTGCTGTAATCGTTTTGCCACAGATAGTACTCGCCCAGCAACGCCCACTGTTCACTGTTTTGTGGATTGGCGCGGATTTTATCCTGCAATGCCTGAAGCTGCGCTTCCGGGGTTTGCTGGCTGGCAAACTGATGTAGCGGATCGCGCTGACGCTGATACTCCGCACGTACCGCCTGCCATTTTGGACTTAACAGATAACTGCCGACATAGAGAAATACCGTCAAAATCGTGAGTGTTGTCAGCATGTTCACCGGTATTTGAGGCTGTTTCATCGCTTCGCCCTTACTCGCCAGAGGATCAGTGCCATCAGCAGTAACAACACCACTGGCAGCGCCCACAACACCAGCGTCTGACCAGTTAACGGTGGGTTATAGCGAACAAAATCTCCGTAGCGTTCGGTCATCCAGCCAATGATTTCGACTTCACTTTTCCCCTCCGCCACCATGCTGTAAACCTGATGGCGCATACTGACCGCCACTGGCGCGTTGGATTCCAGTAAGTTCTGATTCTGGCACTGCGGGCAGCGTAACTGGCTGGCAATATTTAACGCCTGTTGCTGTTGTTGCGGATTGGCGAATTGCCAGGTGTCTACGACCTGAGCGTGCGCAAAACAGGTAAATAGCAGCAGCAAAGTGAGAAACCCTTTATTCATCGCGCTTCCTCCCCCGCCATCCGCTTAACAATGCGCCTGTAATCATCAACAATCCTCCCCCCCAGATCCAGCGCACACCGCTTTGTACATACAAACGAAAAGCGTAACGATCCGCTCCGGTTTTCTCGCCCATGACCGCATACCAGTCATGGATGCCGTTCCAGCGAATTGACGGCTCCATCATTTGCTGACGGCGTGCTTCATAGAAACGCCGCTCCGGCGTTAATTCACCAATACGTTGCTGATGGTCAAACAGTGCCACTATCGCTTTTTCGCTGGTGTAATTGCCTTTGGCTTGCAGATCGAGGCGCTCAAACCGGAAGGTGTATCCTGCCAGTTTTACCTGCTGCCCCGGCTGTAAATTCAGGCTGATCTCCTGACGGCTGACGCTGGAAACCACGATCCCCGCGGCAAATAACAGCACGCCCGCATGCGCCAGCAGCGCCGGAAGCTGCGCGCGTTTGCCAGAGACAAACGTCGCCAGCACAATCACCACCAGCATCAACAGACCAAACGGTAACGTCGCGCGGTTAAAATACGGTGCGCCAACGGAGAGGCGTCCCCAGCCCAGCAAGCCGTAAATCATCGGATAAAGCGTTCCCACCAGCACGATCAGTAGCACCGCGCAAAACAGCAACAGCGTAGCGAGGATTAACATTTCTCGCGATAACCCTGAAAAACGCACCGCCGGGCCACCGTCCCGCGCTCGCCAGCCATACAGAGCCAGAGACGCAAGGCTAATCAGCGCAAACAGGCTGAACAACGGCACGGCGCGGACGTTATCCAGCGCGAACGCATGAACCGAAACCAGAATGCCAGAACGGACAATCAACGTCCCCAGCAGCGACAGCATCAGAGTAACGATCGCCAGCAGCAGCGACCAGTGGCGGAAAATCCCCCGCTGGCGTGTCAGGGATAAACTGTGCAGCAGCGCGGTAGCAGAAAGCCAGGGTAATAAAGAGGCGTTTTCCACCGGATCCCAGAACCACCAGCCGCCCCAGCCGAGTTCGCAATAGGCCCACCAGGAACCGAGGATGATCCCCGCCGTTAATGCTCTCCAGCCAGGTAACGCCCAGCGCCAACAAATTCGGGCGCTGGCCGCATCAAACTCGCCGCACAGTAAACTCGCCAGCGCCACGCTCGCCGCCACCATCAAACCGCCATAGCCAAGGTAAAGCAGCGGTGGATGAAAGATAAGACCGGGATGTTGCAGCATCGGATTGAGATCGCGGCCTTCGATTGCTGGGGGGAATATCCGCACGAAGGGATCGGACCACAGCACCACAAACAGTAGCAGTGCGGCGATCATGAGAGATAAAACGGCTAGCGTCAGCGGAAATAGCGGATCGGTTTGCTGCCGATAATGCCAGGCAAACAGCGCGCTCCAGGCGGAAAGCAACAGTACCCAAAGTAGCAACGAACCTTCATGACCGCCCCACACCGCCGCCAGTTTGAGTTCCCACGACAGCAGGCTGTAGCTATGTTGTGCGACATAAATGACCGAGAAATCGCTGATGAGAAAACAATACGTCAGTACGCCAAAGGCGAGCAGCAGGAGTGTGAACTGCGCCAGAATGCCAATGCTGGTGAGCCGCATCATGGCAGGCCAGCGCAACCGCACTCCCACGAAGCTCATCAACGGGGTCAAAACATTGACCCCGAGACTTAACAACAACGCCAGAAAACCGACTTCAGGAAGTAATACGTCCAGAAACCACCTCTTTTCTGGCTTACGCCACCGTCAACTGTCCGGCGTAGAGAATGAAAAAGCGCAGCATCAACACGCCGACCAGGCTGGCCCCACACGCCGCCAGCACGGCAGGAATGCCGGAACTGCGATTGACCCACGGTTTGAGCAACATTGGCACAATCAGCCCCAGCCCAGCGACACCAAGCCAGAACCACCACGTCCAGAAACCGCCACCCAATGCCGCCACCAGCGCACGCACTTTACCGTCATCGCCCAGCGCCAGACCGACAAAAAACGCCACCAGCAGGAAAATTTCACCCCATACCACAGGGATTTCCATCCGGTGAACAAAGTGCGCTTCCGTGGAATGCGGGTTACTGCGTTGGCGTATCGCCATGGCGATCAGCGCCACCGCCGCACCGGACGAGATGCCGGAGAAGAGGAACAGCACAGGCAGGATCGGGTTATTGAGGAACGGATACGATTTCAGCGCCGACAGCAGAAAGCCGGTATAAGCCCCCAGTAGCACCGCCAGCACCAGCATCAACGTTTCCAGTCCGCGATGAACGGGCGTCAGCAGGCTCAAGACCTTTTGCACGCTCCCCAAATTCGGCAACCAGCGTTGTTGCAGGGTAAGCAAATCGTGTTCAAAGATTTTCGCCAGCCACAGCACCAGCACCACCATGTAGAGCTGAAACAGCATCACCCCCATCGACATCACCGAGGTAAAACTGTAGTGGAACATCAGCTTCCAGAAGGTCCACGGACGCGTCAGATGAAAGACGAGGATCAGCAGGCCGAGGATCACTGCGCCAGGCCCGACAATCAGCGTGGTGCGCAGCAACGTACTGTCTGCACCACCCGCCTGCGGGTAGAAGCGACGCAGCAACACCGCCAGCGTCACCAGTCCGGCAGAGATCCCCACCAAAAACAGATAGATGGCAATCGGCCAGTCCCACACCAGCGATTCAAAATGAAATGCGGAAGCCTGAGTCATTGGCTCACCTCCCCGTATTTAAACGGCACGCGGTACAGCTTCGGTTTGGTTCCCAGCGCCAGCTTGTAGCGGTAAGTGGGCTTCTGGCGCAGCAGTTGTGAAATCTCACTGTTGGGATCGTCCAGATTGCCAAACGTCAGCGCCTTCGTCGGGCAAGCTTCAACGCACGCGGGTAACTTACCGGCCTGCAAATTAGTCTTGCGGCAGAAATCGCATTTGTCCGCTGTCTTCGTGACCGGATGGATAAAGCGCACGCGGTACGGACAGGCGGCGATGCAGTACTGACAACCGACGCAGAGATCCGGATTAACATCGACAATCCCACTGGCGGCATCGCGAAAAGACGCACCGGTCGGGCAGACGTCAACGCACGGCGCATGATCGCAGTGCTGACAAGACTTACGGAAGAAGCGATATTTCACATCAGGAAATTCGCCCTGCGGCTCGCTACGAATAATCGTCAGGCGCGAGACACCTTCCGGCACCTTGTTCACTTCCCGACAAGCATCCATACAGGCGGTACAGCCGATGCATAACGACTCGTCATGCACCATGCCGTAACGCACCCCATTGATATTCAACGTTTTCGCCACCACGCGCCCTGCGGTGCCGCTGACGGCTGCCAGCACACCGACGCCGGTGAGAAACTGGCGACGTGACCAGGTCATGGCTGCTCCTTAAGCAACGGAACAGACGCCGGGTTAAAGTTCGGATTGGTGCGCTGATCGCTGTGGCAATCGACGCAAATCTTGATCCGTCCTTTGTCACTTAACGTCTGCATCGTATCTTGCTGTGGATGCAGGGAATGGCAGCTGGCGCACGCCACTTTGGTTACGTGAACATCGTGCGGCCAGAACGCTTTTTGCAACTGTTCCGGCAGATGGCAGGACATACAGACGCTGTTCTGCTCTCCAACCTTGTACATCGGCTCGTTAAAGCGCATCACATCTTTCACCCCTTCGCGGTGTTGCGGTGATGGCTGACCGTGACAGTTGGTGCAAGTGACCGGCAGTTTGTTATTCGGGTTGATAACGGAAGCATGTTTGCCATGCATACCTTCGGTATCTGGCTTATGACAGTCCAGACAGGCGGCATCCGGGTTACGCTGCTGGGTAACTTCGTAGCGATCATCAGATGCCTGCGCCGCAGGGGTAGCGGTAATTCCGTTCAGGCTCCACAACAGGCCCGACGCCAGCACCCCGGCAGTTAATAACGAACGTAATACGCTCATATTCACTCCATTGTGTTTTCCGCCCCTTGCGAGGCGGAACGGGGTTATTGGCTTAACAGACCGTTTTTACGTGCCTGATCTTCCCACTGCGGGATCACCGTTTTGATGAAATCCTGTTTCTCGGCTTTGATTTGCTCCATGTTCAGGCCAATTGCCTGCTGGGCTTTCTCTTTGGTCGAGATATCCGGGATCTGGATTTCATGGGTGATGCCTTTGGTCGCCAGCAGGCGCGCCAGTTTGGTACGCGCATCCGCCGCTTTATCCATCGCAGTACCGAGCATCCGCAGACCTTCTTCCGGTGCGTGCATATGAATGCCGTGGGAAGCGATCGCCAGATCCCAACGCCACTGGGCATGACGGATATCGTCCTGAATCGGCTTCATTTCGGCTTCCGTCGCGCCTGCGTCCAGTGCCGCTTTCGCTTCGAAGTGAGCGTGAACCAGTTGATCTT
Organism: Escherichia sp. E10V5; assembly: GCF_004212315.1. Lineage (NCBI taxonomy): Bacteria > Pseudomonadati > Pseudomonadota > Gammaproteobacteria > Enterobacterales > Enterobacteriaceae > Escherichia > Escherichia sp. E10V5. The sequence goes on along the minus strand of NZ_RHJM01000003.1, from coordinate 60,821 downwards.
CAACCTTGATTTTCAGGTCGTTAATCGACTGCTTACGTTCCGCGACCACTTTTTGCAAGGCGGCTTTGTCCTGGGTATGGCAGTTCGCACAAGTCTGGGCGAAGTTATCAAACGGATTACCAATTTTATGGTCGGTGTAGAGTTTGCCTTCGGCGTTCTGCACTTTTGGCATATGGCAGTCGATACAGGTCACGTTGTTTTTGCCGTGAATGCCCGCTGTCCAGGTTTCATATTCCGGGTGCTGCGCTTTCAGCATTGGCGTTTTTGACAGGGAGTTAGTCCAGTCAGAGAAGGCAATTTTGTCGTAATACTGCTCCATATTTTCGACTTTCATGCCGTCATCCCACGGGAATTTAACCGCTTTGTTTTTGCCGTCGAAGTAATACTCCACATGGCACTGACCGCAAACCATCGATTGCTGGTCGAAACGTCCAGCTTTCTCAAAAGGTTTGCCAATGGCTTCCATTGCACGCGCCGCATATGGACGGGAAAGGGTTAACTCCGGCTTACCTTTGGCGAACTCTGGTGAGGCGGTGTTATGGCAGTCGGCACAACCTAAGTTGTTGACGATTTCCGGGCCGCCGCGCGCCCATTTACCGTGGAAGTAGCCATCTTCGCCGTCTTTCTGGATCAGGCGCGCCACATCCGGGCTTTTACAACTCCAGCATGCCATCGGTAGCGGACCATCTTCGGCGTTTTTCGGCGCACCGGTACGCAGAGTTTCACGCACATCGGTCACAGCAAAGGCATGTCCACGCGGCTTGTTGTAATCGCGCGAGAAGGGATACCCCGCCCACAGGATCACCAGCCGTGGATCTTCCGCCAGGGCGTCAACACGCTCTGACTGTTCCGAGGTGGCTTTCCAGGAGAGATATTGATCGGGATGCTGTGGGGCAAAGGTTTCATTCTTCGCTTCCACAGTTACAGGTTTCGCGGGAGCGGCCGTTTGTTCAGCGTGAACAGAAGTGAAAAAGAAAAAAGGAATCAACAAGCTGAAGATACGGCGTGCGTTTATTTTTATCCTTGTCATAGGGGCTTTATCCAAATTTTGCCATTGAGGCAATGGCAGTTTTTATTGTTTTTTCATGACAGTAACCGCACATACACTGTCATGACATTGCTCGCCCCTATGTGTAACAAATAACCATATGCGGAATGTTGTCTTTAATCAATTGTAAGTGCATGTAAAATACCACTTTAGAGTTAGTTGATAATTTCCTCCATTTCAAACACATGCATAACTGCATGTTCCAGAAAGAAAATGCCAACTTTTGTTGGTGTCCTTCAAAAATAATCCTGTCGTTTATTTGCACAATTCTACTTTTGCGTGATCTGCCGCCCAAATACTAAACAAAACTGCCAATACCCCTACATTTAACGCTTATGACACATATTATTAACATCCTACAAGGAGAACAAAAGCATGAGCCAAATACACAAACACACCATTCCTGCCAACATCGCAGACCATTGCCTGATAAACCCTCAGCAGTACGAAGCGATGTACCAACAATCAATTAACGCACCAGATACCTTTTGGGGCGAACAGGGAAAAATTCTCGACTGGATCAAACCGTACCAGAAGGTGAAAAACACCTCCTTTGCCCCCGGTAATGTGTCCATTAAATGGTACGAGGACGGCACGCTGAATCTTGCGGCAAACTGCCTTGACCGCCATCTGCAAGAAAACGGCGATCGTACCGCTATTATCTGGGAAGGCGATGACGCCAGTCAGAGCAAACATATTAGTTATAAAGAGCTGCACCGCGACGTCTGCCGCTTCGCCAATACCCTGCTCGAGCTGGGCATTAAAAAAGGTGATGTGGTGGCGATTTATATGCCGATGGTACCGGAAGCTGCGGTCGCGATGCTGGCCTGCGCCCGCATTGGCGCGGTGCATTCGGTAATTTTCGGCGGCTTCTCGCCGGAAGCCGTTGCCGGACGCATTATCGATTCTAACTCACGGTTGGTGATCACTTCCGATGAAGGTGTGCGCGCCGGGCGTAGTATTCCGCTGAAGAAAAACGTTGATGACGCGCTGAAAAACCCGAACGTCACCAGCATTGAACATGTGGTGGTACTGAAGCGTACTGGCGGAAAAATCGACTGGCAGGAAGGGCGCGACCTGTGGTGGCACGACCTGGTTGAGCAAGCCAGCGATCAGCATCAGGCGGAAGAGATAAACGCCGAAGATCCTCTGTTTATTCTCTACACCTCCGGTTCTACCGGTAAGCCGAAAGGCGTGCTGCACACTACCGGCGGTTATCTGGTGTACGCGGCGCTGACCTTTAAATATGTCTTTGATTATCATCCGGGCGATATCTACTGGTGTACCGCTGATGTGGGCTGGGTTACCGGACACAGTTATTTGCTGTACGGCCCGCTGGCCTGCGGCGCGACCACGCTGATGTTTGAAGGTGTACCGAACTGGCCGACGCCTGCCCGTATGGCGCAGGTGGTGGATAAGCATCAGGTCAATATTCTTTACACCGCGCCAACGGCGATTCGCGCGCTGATGGCGGAAGGCGATAAAGCGATTGAAGGCACCGACCGTTCGTCGCTACGCATTCTCGGTTCCGTGGGCGAGCCAATCAATCCGGAAGCGTGGGAGTGGTACTGGAAGAAGATCGGCAACGAGAAATGCCCGGTGGTCGACACCTGGTGGCAGACCGAAACTGGCGGTTTCATGATTACGCCGCTGCCTGGAGCGACCGAACTGAAAGCCGGTTCTGCAACGCGCCCGTTCTTCGGCGTACAACCGGCGCTGGTGGATAACGAAGGTAATCCACAAGAAGGTGCCGCTGAAGGCAGTCTGGTGATCACCGATTCCTGGCCGGGTCAGGCGCGTACGCTGTTTGGCGATCACGAACGTTTTGAACAGACCTACTTCTCCACCTTCAAAAATATGTATTTCAGCGGCGACGGCGCGCGTCGCGATGAAGATGGCTATTACTGGATCACCGGGCGCGTGGACGACGTGCTGAACGTCTCTGGTCACCGTCTGGGGACGGCGGAGATTGAGTCGGCGTTGGTGGCGCATCCGAAGATTGCCGAAGCCGCCGTGGTGGGTATTCCGCACAATATTAAAGGTCAGGCGATCTACGCCTACGTCACGCTTAATCACGGGGAGGAACCGTCACCAGAACTATACGCAGAAGTCCGCAACTGGGTGCGTAAAGAGATTGGCCCGCTGGCGACGCCAGACGTGCTGCACTGGACCGACTCCCTGCCTAAAACCCGCTCCGGCAAAATTATGCGCCGTATTCTGCGCAAAATTGCGGCGGGCGATACCAGCAACCTGGGCGATACCTCGACGCTTGCCGATCCTGGCGTGGTCGAGAAGCTGCTTGAAGAGAAGCAGGCTATCGCGATGCCATCGTAACCCACAATTGCCGGATGTGAGTCGGTAACGGTTTGTAGGCCTGATAAGACGCGACAGCGCCGCATCAGGCGCTGGTTGCCGGATGCGGCGTAAACGCCTTATCCGGCCTACATTCGGCAAGGGTTACCCGAGCGTTAACCTTCTCCCATAAGGGAGCGGGAATTAAAACAATCCCTACATTACCTCTGGAGAATCTGTGATGAATGGTACGATTTATCAGCGGATAGAAGACAATGCGCATTTCAGGGAGTTAGTCGAAAAACGGCAACGGTTTGCCACCATCCTGTCGATTATTATGCTGGCAGTTTATATCAGCTTTATTTTACTGATCGCCTTCGCGCCCGGCTGGCTGGGCACCCCGCTGAATCCGAACACCAGCGTCACACGCGGTATTCCCGTTGGCGTTGGGGTCATTGTTATCTCCTTTGTTCTCACTGGTATCTACATCTGGCGGGCGAACGGCGAATTCGACCGTCTAAATAATGAAGTCCTGCATGAGGTACAAGCATCATGAAAAGAGTTCTGACGGCGCTTGCCGCCACACTCCCTTTCGCAGCTAACGCCGCGGATGCTATTAGCGGGGCCGTTGAGCGCCAGCCAACAAACTGGCAGGCGATTATTATGTTCCTGATTTTCGTCGTGTTCACGCTCTGCATTACCTACTGGGCGTCAAAACGCGTACGTTCTCGTAATGACTACTACACCGCAGGCGGCAATATCACTGGCTTCCAGAACGGGCTGGCGATTGCCGGGGACTATATGTCTGCCGCCTCATTTTTGGGGATCTCCGCGCTGGTGTTTACTTCCGGCTATGACGGGCTGATCTACTCGCTGGGCTTCCTGGTGGGCTGGCCAATCATTCTGTTCCTGATTGCCGAACGTCTGCGTAACCTGGGCCGCTATACCTTTGCGGATGTGGCTTCTTACCGCCTGAAACAAGGGCCGATTCGTATTCTTTCGGCTTGTGGTTCTCTGGTGGTGGTAGCACTTTACCTTATCGCCCAGATGGTCGGCGCAGGTAAATTGATTGAACTGCTGTTTGGCCTTAACTATCACATTGCGGTGGTGCTGGTTGGCGTGCTGATGATGATGTACGTCCTGTTCGGCGGCATGCTGGCGACCACCTGGGTGCAGATTATCAAAGCCGTTCTGTTGCTGTTCGGTGCCAGCTTTATGGCCTTTATGGTGATGAAACACGTCGGCTTTAGCTTCAACAATCTGTTCAGCGAAGCGATGGCGGTACACCCAAAAGGTGTCGACATCATGAAACCGGGCGGACTGGTGAAAGATCCGATCTCCGCGCTCTCTCTGGGGCTTGGGCTGATGTTTGGTACGGCTGGCTTGCCGCATATTCTGATGCGCTTCTTTACGGTCAGCGATGCACGCGAAGCGCGTAAGAGCGTGTTCTACGCTACCGGATTTATGGGCTACTTCTACATCCTGACCTTTATTATCGGCTTTGGCGCGATCATGCTGGTCGGTGCAAATCCGGAATATAAAGACGCTGCGGGCCATCTGATTGGTGGTAACAACATGGCGGCAGTTCACCTGGCCAATGCGGTGGGCGGCAACCTGTTCCTCGGCTTTATTTCAGCGGTTGCTTTCGCCACTATCCTCGCGGTAGTTGCGGGTCTGACGCTGGCGGGCGCTTCCGCGGTTTCGCATGACCTGTACGCTAACGTCTTCAAAAAAGGCGCAACCGAACGTGAAGAGCTGCGAGTCTCGAAAATCACCGTGCTGATCCTCGGCGTGATTGCCATTATCCTCGGCGTGCTGTTTGAGAATCAGAACATCGCGTTCATGGTGGGCCTGGCGTTTGCCATCGCCGCGAGCTGCAACTTCCCAATCATTCTGCTTTCCATGTACTGGTCGAAGTTGACTACTCGTGGCGCAATGATGGGCGGTTGGTTAGGGCTGATTACTGCGGTAGTACTGATGATCCTCGGCCCAACGATTTGGGTACAGATCCTCGGTCACGAAAAAGCCATCTTCCCGTACGAATACCCGGCGCTGTTCTCCATCTCCGTGGCATTCCTCGGCATCTGGTTCTTCTCGGCAACCGATAATTCAGCGGAAGGGGCGCGCGAGCGTGAACTGTTCCGTGCGCAATTTATCCGTTCCCAGACCGGCTTTGGCGTTGAGCAGGGCCGCGCGCATTAATCTCCACTAGCCTCTGGTCACCTGACCAACGGTAAAAAGGTGCGATGTACTGCACCTTTTTACCGATTACACCGCCAAAGCGTTATTGGTTCTCTTCTATTAACAACGCTTCCAGCAAATCAAGATCGTGTAGCAACTTTTGCAGCGTTTCGTTGCTGATCTCCCGCGTGGCGCGCAGGTGATAAAGTTCCGCACGTTCTGAGCGCAACGCCGCCAGACGGAAGCGACGCTCCAGGTTCTCTTCCTGGACGGAGCTCTCAACGTCGTTTCGGCCATCGGCGCGACGACGCAGGTTACCGATGACGCGCGAGCTGACTTCGGTAAGCAGCTGGTTGTCGATATTCTCTTCAGTGTCCGCCGCCAGTCGCTCTTCCATTTTCTGGATCGCCACAATCGCCACTTCTGCCGTTGCCGCGCGCGCAATGCGTTCCTCTTTCAGCTGCTGAGAATGATCTGCGACTTCAATGTGTTGCAGCAGAACAGGCAGCATCACCACGCCAACAAACAGCGAGAAGAGAATGACGCCAGCCGCCAGGAACACCAGCTCATAACGCGCCGGGAAGACGTTGCCATCCGGCAATAGCAGCGGAATAGAGAGCACACCAGCCAGGGTGATAGCCCCGCGAACCCCGGCAAAAGACGCGATAAGAATTTCTCGTGTGGTCCACGAACCAAACTCCATCGGTTTCTTCTTCAGGAAGCGGTTACTGAACTTTTTCATCGTCCACAGCCAGCCGAAACGGACCAGCATGAGCGCTGCGTAAATCAAGATGATGTCGGTAAACAGCATCCAGATTTCGACGTTCGGGTCGATCTCTGCCGCCATCAGCGACGTCTCCAGAATGCCCGGCAGTTGCAGGCCCAACAGCAAGAACACCATGCCGTTAAAGACAAACTCCAGCATCGCCCAGGTGCTGTTCGCACGCAGACGCATCGCCAGCGGCGCACGGCGCATCACGCCTGAACGGGTAATGGTCATCCCGGCAGCAACTGCCGCAAGGATACCGGAAACGCCAATATGTTCGGCAATCAGATAAGAGGCGAACGGCAGCAGGAACAGCAGGACTATCTGTGTCGCAGGTTCATCGCCGCCCCAGCGGCTCAGGAAGCGCAGCGAGCGACCATATAGCCAGCTCACCACAAACCCAGCGAGAATACCGCCGATCGCGACTTTCATAAATTCGACCGTCGCACCGCCAACAGTGAAGATCATCGTTCCCATCGCGACTGCCACGGCAAACTTCAGCGACACCAGGCCGGAGGCGTCATTCATCAACGCTTCGCCCTGCAAAATGCCCATGATTTTTTTCGGTATTCGCCCTTCGCCAACAATCCCGGAGAGCGCCACGGCATCGGTCGGAGAGAGCACCGCCGCCAGCGCAAAGGCCGGAATTAGCGGAATGCCTGGCACCACCCAGTAAATGAGGAAGCCAATGCCGACTACGGTGACTACCACCAGCGCCAGCGCAAGACCGAAGATCTCCCGACCATGTTCGAGAAATTCACGGGTCGGCGTTTTCCAGCCATCAGCAAAGAGCAGCGGCGGAATAAACAAAACTAAAAAGAGTTCAGGATCAAACTCCACATGCAAACCAAACGTCGGCCACGCCAGTAGCGCACCAATGGCGATTTGCATAAGCGGAAGCGGAATCTGAAAGGGCATGACACGAGTGACCACCCCGGACAGCGAAACCACGAGGGTCATTATCAGTATGGTAAAGAAGATTTCCATGCGTTCCCTGTTTGCGATGTTTTATGGTTTGAGAAAGGCGTTATGCCTGAATTCTCAGTTTTTTCAGAATATCGCAAAAGCTCACACAATGTACGGAGAAAATAAAAACGGGCAGCCATTGCCACCCGTTTTCAGAATCTTATTAAAGATTAGATAGCCCAGCCACCCGCGTAGAAGGTCACCAGTGCCGCGGCGATAACAACCGTACCAATGTTCAGCTTACGCCATTCGCCAGAAACCAGACGGCCAATAACCAGGGTCGCGAAACCGATCATAATGCCGGTCACGATGTTACAGGTCAGTACAATGAATACCGCCGTCACCAGCCCCGCCATCGCATCGACAAAATCAGCAAAGTCGATTTTCGCCACGTTACTCAACATCAGCAGGCCAACATACATCAACGCAGGAGCCGTTGCGTAACCTGGAACAAGGTAAGAAAGCGGAGAGAGGAACAGAATCAGCAGGAACAGCACGCCAACGGTGATTGCCGTCAGACCGGTTTTACCACCCGCTGCCGTACCCGCCGCAGACTCAATGTATACCGCGGCCGGAGCCGCCCCCACCAGGCCTGAGAAAACGCTGCTCAGGGAGTCGGTGGTCAGCGCTTTACCGCCATCAATGATCTGCCCGTCTTTATCCAGCAGGTTCGCCTGACCGGCGACTGCACGGATGGTTCCGGTCGCATCAAAGACCGCCGTCATCACCAGCGCCAGTACGCTCGGCAGTACCACCGGATTCAGCGCGCCCATAATATCCAGGCTACCAATCAGCGAGTTACCATTTTCATCGCTCAGAGACGGCATAGCGAAAACGCCGGAGAAATGAACGTTAGGATCGAAGATCAGGCCCACAATCGAGATACCGATAATGGTCAGCAGAATGCCGCCCGGCACTTTCAGTTTTTCCAGACCGACGATCACCGCCAGACCTACCAGCGACATAATAACCGGGAAGGTGGCGAAATCACCCAGCGCAACCGGCAGACCGTCGAGCGGATTTTTAATGACCAGGCCAACACCATTCGCAGCAATCAGCAGCAGGAACAGGCCGATACCAATCCCCGTACCGTGCGCCACACCGTGCGGCAAGTTGCGCAAAATCCAGCTACGGATACCCGTTGCAGAAATGACTGTAAACAGCACCCCCATCAGGAACACGGCGCCCAGCGCGACCGGAACGCTAATATGCTGCCCCAGCACCAGGCTGAATGCAGTAAACGCGGTCAGGGAGATAGCGCAACCGATAGCCAGCGGCAAATTGGCCCACAGCCCCATCGCGATTGAACCAATTCCGGCAACCAGACAGGTCGCAACAAAAACGGCTGCTGGTGGGAAGCCTGCTTTACCCAGCATGCCCGGAACGACGATGACCGAGTAGACCATCGCCAGAAACGTTGTTAACCCGGCAACCACTTCCTGACGGACAGTGCTTCCACGTTGTGAAATTTTAAACCAGGCGTCGAGTGAACCGCCGGTACGCGCTGATGGCGTAGACATAGAAAACATCCCCTGAGAGTTTATTTTTCGTCAAGATGCGTGGCGGACAATCCCCTGCCAGCGAAACGTTATCTTCCTGCTTCAGGTTTGCGACAATGTGGGGCGTCGCAAAAAAGCAAACGTTTAGCTCCGCGCATACAAAACGGGTGGTAAAAAAAAGCAAACGATTATCCGGCGATCATAGCGGCTTTTTCAACCGAAGTTTGCTGCTTTTTTCCCTTTTCTTGTATTGACGATGAAAAACCAGGCAATTGATGCGCAAACGTTATCGTCGATGCGCAAAATTACGGCATTTGTAGGTAGCTTGTAGCGAAGGGTTGCAGTAAAAAATCGTGCAAGATGGCAAAAACATTGCGTCTAAAAAACGTCTTTTTGCACTGGCGAAGATACGGAGGCGGCATACAATTAAAGTATCAACACCAACCGGAACCTCCACCACGTGCTCGAATGAGGTGTGTTGACGTCGGGGGAAACCCTCCTGTGTACCAGCGGGATAGAGTGAAAGACAAAGACCGGAAACAAACTAAAGCGCCCTTGTGGCGCTTTAGTTTTGCTCGTCTTCCAGCAAACGCGCGCCAGTACCTTCTTCCCCTAAGCGGTCGCCCGGGTTACGCAACGGGCAGTCGCTACGCGAAAGGCAGCCGCAGCCAATACAACCGTCCAGTTCATCTCGCAGAGCCACTAAGGTATGAATGCGCCGATCTAATTCTTCTCGCCATTGCGAAGAAAGCTGCTTCCACTCTTTGGCGCTTAATGTATGCCCTTCAGGCAACACACCAAATGCTTCACTAATAGTCGCCAATGGAATGCCAATACGTTGAGCAATCTTGATAATCGCCACATATCGCAGCACATCACGCTTATATCGTCGCTGATTGCCGCTATTTCGAATACTGGTAATCAGCCCTTTGCTCTCATAGAAATGCAGTGCAGATACCGCTACCCCACTGCGTTTCGCCACTTCGCCTGGGGTGAGCAAGGCTTTAATGCGGGGTAATTTCTTTTCCATAAATCGCTTTACCTCAAGTTAACTTGAGGAATTATACTCCCCAACAGATGAATTAACGAACTGAACACTGAAAAGAGGCAGATTTATGTCCCATCAGAAAATTATTCAGGATCTTATCGCATGGATTGACGAGCATATTGACCAGCCACTGAACATTGATGTCGTCGCAAAAAAATCAGGTTATTCAAAGTGGTACTTACAGCGGATGTTCCGCACGGTAACGCATCAGACACTTGGTGATTACATTCGTCAACGCCGCCTGTTACTGGCTGCCGTTGAGTTGCGCACCACCGAGCGCCCTATTTTTGATATCGCAATGGATCTTGGGTATGTCTCGCAGCAGACCTTTTCCCGCGTTTTCCGTCGGCAGTTTGATCGCACTCCCAGCGATTATCGCCACCGTATCTAGAATTATTTCCCGCACATTAACTCATGTGCGGGTAATTTCCCTGTCCATTCCATAAACATTTGCGGCGGCATCGCCTTTGCAAAATACCAGCCCTGACAATAACGCACGCCGCGTTTGCGCAGCCAATTAACCTGTTCTGACGTTTCTACCCCTTCCGCTATCGTTTTTAGCCCCAGACTGTGCGCCAGTTCAATGATGTGTTCCGCAATCAAATGGCTGGTTTTGTGCGTGGTCAGCGTCTCAACAAACGATTTATCGATTTTCAAAATATCGATATTCAATGAATTAAGGTTGTGTAAGTTGGAGTAGCCAATACCGAAGTCATCAATCGCAACTTCATAACCGGCCTGACGGAAAGCATGAATAATCGGCGTCATTTTGGTGACATCAAGAAACGCATGTTCAGTAACTTCAAATTTAATTTGCTGCGGACGCACCGCGTATTGCTCTATTTTCTGATTGGTTCGCGCAATTAAACGCGATGTATGAAAGTCGGAGGCCGACAGGTTAATAGAAACATAGCGATCGGCATGTGTTGCCAGATACGCCCCCAGATCGCTGAATACATTATCAATAACATAATCAGTGACTAACTCAATCATCCCCTCTTTTTCCGCCAATGGGATAAACTCTGCCGGACTCATCACTTGCCCCTGACCACCTGGCCAACGTAGCAACGCTTCAGCGCCAATACATTTTTCTGTTTTGATATCGATAATTGGCTGGTAATAAAGACAAAGCTGTCTTTTTTCGAGGGCGCGTTGCAATTTGCGTTTGGGTGACTGGTACTCCTGGCTAATCCGCAACCAGAGTAACAGGAGTACCAGACTACAAAAAATACCTGCGGGCAAAGCAAAAATAAGATGATTATAAAAATGAGCGATAAGACGTTTATTTGAAGTGGCAACAATGGCCGCTATTGGGCGTTTTGTCGAATGTACCATTGCATACAAATGACCATTTCGTTGCACCGTTAAATCATTCAGATGAATTAACGGAGTAAACGTTTCAGCCGAGGCCTGGTTGCTTAACGAAAAAAAGGTTTTCGTCACCGTATCATACACGCCCCATTGTAGCGTCGGATCGTCAGATATCACCTCACTCCAGAATAAAGGATTGATGACCGCCACATAATTACCCCGCTGCATATAAGTCATTTTATAACCGGAGAAAAAAGGGGTATCGCGATAATAATAGATAGAAATGTCAGGGTCACGCTTATAATCCGCGGGGGCGATCATATATCCGTCAGCAGGGGCGATAAGTGAAGAACATAAAAAATGGTTATCCTGGGCATATATCAGTTCATTGATATAAAGATAGCCACGAATAATATTCAACATTCGCTTTTGATGATCCGGTGTACAAACTTGCCCCTGATAGCGTTTCGCTTCATCGCTCGCTGAATCTGCCTGTTGAATGACCAGCTCGGATTTATCCAGCGCCAGTTGGGCAAAGACACGAAGCTGATTGTTCACTTCTGATTTTGCCCAAATGAAGGCAATCCATAGTGACAGGATGATGGGGAGGAGTGCTACAAAGATAATGCCCGGCAACGCCAGCAATTTGTGTCGTGCACGATGACTCATTTCTATCAATTCCCTGTCTGGTTATAGCTGGTCATTGCAAGGTGAAAACCCTGGCCACCGACGACGTTAGATAAATCTTACGGTATAAATAGCACTTTTGCCTGATTTGAAATTGATACCTTTATAATCGTTGTTTTATTAAAAATAACACGCTGATATCAAAAAGAATTTACTAAAAAATACGGGTCAGTCAGGAAGATACGATATTTTGTATTTCCGCGACGCCACTGAAAAACCACAAAATAAGCATGCTAATAAAAATAGCGACTCTATCTGGCTAACAAACAACCAATTGTGATATAGTTCACAAAAATAGTGAAACGCACTAATTGTTTCATTTTGGTATTTTGCAAGCCCCATGATAGCCAGAGTGCATCACGCCTCCCGTGAACAACACCGTGCTGTCCAGGGCATCGGTTATTTTCAGAGGAAATGTTCGATGGCTACCCTCACCACTGGCGTGGTTCTTCTTCGCTGGCAGCTTCTTAGCGCCGTACTGATGTTTCTGGCAAGTACGCTCAACATCCGTTTTCGTCGGTCTGATTACGTAGGACTCGCGGTGATCAGTAGTGGCCTGGGCGTTGTTTCCGCCTGCTGGTTCGCGATGGGACTGCTCGGAATCACCATGATGGATATTGCCGCAATCTGGCACAATATTGAGTCGGTAATGGTCGAAGCCACAAATCAGGCACCGCCACAATGGCCGATGATTTTGGTGTGATATGCAGAAGCCTCCATTATGGAGGCTTCTTTTTTTATCCCTGGCAGATGCGCTAATCACCTACCTTAAAACAATATAATCTATTGTTTTAAAACAAAATCAGAATGGGATATCGTCATCGAAATCCATCGGCGGCTCGTTAGACGGCGCTGCCGGAGCGGACTGCTGCGGGCGAGACTGTGCGCCGCCGCTGAACTGATTGCCACCCTGCGGCTGCTGAGGCTGACCCCAACCGCCCTGCGGCTGACCGCCACCGACGTTACCGCCAGCCGGAGCGCCACCGCCCTGACGACCACCCAGCATCTGCATGGTGCCGCCAACGTTCACCACCACTTCCGTGGTGTAGCGATCCTGACCGGATTGATCGGTCCATTTGCGGGTACGCAGCTGACCTTCGATATAAACCTGGGAACCTTTGCGCAGATATTCGCTGGCCACTTCAGCCAGTTTGCCGAACAGCACAACGCGGTGCCATTCAGTCTGCTCTTTCATCTCGCCGGTCGCTTTATCACGCCAGGATTCGGAAGTAGCCAGCGTAATGTTGGCAACTGCGCCACCATTTGGCATATAGCGTACTTCCGGGTCCTGACCCAGATTACCAACGAGAATAACCTTGTTTACGCCTCTGCTGGCCATGTTCATGTCTCCTGAAAAAAAACGTTCTAATAAGTGTAAACGCGCGATTGTAGCATTACCAATAGCGGTTTTACTATGTTGTGACCTCGGTTCCGCTAAACAATTCTGGTCAAACATTGTTACATCGCGCTCTGGGTTTCACATTCCAACACTGTATATTCATTCAGGTCATTCTGTGTCATAATTAACCGTTTGTGATCGCCGGTAGCACCATGCCACCGGGCAAAAAAGCGTTTAATCCGGGAAAGGTGAATGGATAAGATCGAAGTTCGGGGCGCCCGCACCCATAATCTAAAAAACATCAACCTCGTTATCCCCCGCGACAAACTCATTGTCGTGACCGGGCTTTCGGGTTCTGGCAAATCCTCGCTCGCTTTCGACACCTTATATGCCGAAGGGCAGCGTCGTTACGTTGAATCCCTTTCCGCCTATGCGCGGCAGTTTCTGTCACTGATGGAAAAGCCGGACGTCGACCATATTGAGGGGCTTTCACCCGCCATCTCAATTGAACAGAAATCGACGTCTCATAACCCGCGCTCTACGGTGGGGACAATCACCGAAATCCACGACTATTTGCGTCTGCTGTACGCTCGCGTCGGTGAGCCGCGCTGCCCGGACCACGATGTTCCGCTGGCGGCGCAAACTGTCAGCCAGATGGTGGATAACGTGCTGTCGCAGCCGGAAGGTAAACGTCTGATGCTGCTGGCGCCGATTATTAAAGAGCGCAAAGGCGAACACACGAAAACGCTGGAGAATCTGGCAAGTCAAGGCTACATCCGTGCGCGCATAGATGGCGAAGTCTGCGATCTTTCCGATCCACCGAAACTGGAACTGCAAAAGAAACACACCATTGAAGTGGTTATTGATCGTTTCAAAGTGCGCGACGATCTCACCCAACGTCTGGCTGAGTCGTTTGAAACGGCGCTGGAGCTTTCTGGCGGTACAGCGGTCGTCGCTGATATGGACGATCCAAAAGCGGAAGAGCTGCTATTTTCCGCCAACTTCGCCTGTCCGATTTGCGGCTACAGTATGCGTGAACTGGAACCACGTCTGTTTTCGTTTAACAACCCGGCGGGGGCCTGCCCGACCTGTGACGGCCTCGGCGTACAGCAATATTTCGATCCTGACCGCGTGATCCAGAATCCGGAACTGTCGCTGGCTGGCGGTGCGATCCGTGGCTGGGATCGCCGCAACTTCTATTACTTCCAGATGCTGAAATCGCTGGCAGATCACTATAAGTTCGACGTCGAAGCGCCGTGGGGCAGCCTGAGCGCGAACGTGCATAAAGTGGTGCTTTACGGTTCTGGCAAAGAAAACATTGAATTCAAATACATGAACGATCGCGGCGATACCTCCATTCGTCGTCATCCGTTCGAAGGCGTGCTGCACAATATGGAGCGCCGTTATAAAGAGACGGAATCCAGCGCGGTACGCGAAGAGTTAGCCAAGTTTATCAGCAATCGCCCGTGTACCAGCTGCGACGGAACACGTCTGCGTCGGGAAGCACGCCACGTGTATGTCGAGAATACGCCGCTGCCAGCTATCTCCGACATGAGCATTGGTCATGCGATGGAGTTTTTCAACAATCTCAAACTCGCTGGTCAGCGGGCGAAGATTGCAGAAAAAATCCTCAAAGAGATTGGCGATCGTCTGAAATTCCTCGTTAACGTCGGTCTGAACTATCTGACACTTTCCCGCTCGGCAGAAACGCTTTCCGGCGGTGAAGCCCAGCGTATCCGTCTGGCGAGCCAGATTGGCGCGGGGCTGGTTGGCGTTATGTACGTGCTGGATGAGCCATCTATCGGCCTGCACCAGCGCGATAACGAGCGCCTGTTGGGTACGCTTATCCATCTGCGCGATCTCGGTAATACCGTGATTGTGGTGGAGCACGACGAAGACGCTATTCGCGCCGCTGACCACGTTATCGACATTGGCCCGGGCGCGGGTGTACACGGTGGTGAAGTGGTCGCGGAAGGTCCGCTGGAAGCGATTATGGCCGTGCCGGAGTCGTTGACCGGGCAGTACATGAGCGGCAAACGCAAGATTGAAGTGCCGAAAAAACGCGTTCCGGCGGATCCGGAAAAAGTGTTGAAGCTGACAGGCGCGCGTGGCAACAACCTGAAAGACGTGACGCTGACACTGCCAGTCGGTCTGTTTACCTGCATTACAGGTGTTTCAGGTTCCGGTAAATCGACGCTGATTAACGACACGCTGTTCCCGATTGCCCAACGCCAGTTGAACGGCGCGACCATCGCCGAACCGGCACCGTATCGAGATATTCAGGGACTTGAGCATTTCGATAAAGTCATCGATATCGACCAAAGCCCGATTGGTCGTACTCCGCGTTCTAACCCGGCGACCTATACTGGCGTGTTTACGCCTGTGCGCGAACTGTTTGCGGGCGTACCGGAATCTCGTGCGCGCGGCTATACGCCGGGGCGTTTCAGCTTTAACGTCCGTGGCGGACGCTGCGAAGCCTGTCAGGGCGATGGCGTAATCAAAGTGGAGATGCACTTCCTGCCGGATATTTACGTACCGTGCGACCAGTGCAAAGGTAAACGCTATAACCGTGAAACGCTGGAGATTAAGTACAAAGGCAAAACCATCCACGAAGTGTTGGATATGACCATCGAAGAGGCGCGAGAGTTCTTCGATGCCGTACCTGCGCTGGCGCGTAAGCTGCAAACGTTGATGGATGTTGGCCTGACGTATATCCGCCTCGGGCAGTCCGCAACCACGCTTTCCGGCGGTGAAGCCCAGCGTGTGAAGCTGGCGCGTGAGCTGTCAAAACGCGGCACCGGGCAGACGCTGTATATTCTCGACGAGCCGACTACCGGCCTGCACTTCGCCGATATTCAGCAACTGCTCGACGTGCTGCATAAACTGCGCGATCAGGGCAACACCATTGTGGTGATTGAGCACAATCTCGACGTAATCAAAACCGCAGACTGGATTGTCGACCTGGGGCCGGAAGGTGGTAGCGGCGGCGGCGAGATCCTCGTCTCCGGTACGCCAGAAACCGTCGCGGAGTGTGAAGCATCACACACGGCACGCTTCCTCAAGCCGATGCTGTAATCGTTAAGGCCGCTTTCTGAGCGGCCTCAGATTATTGACAAAGTGCGCTTTGTTCTTGCCGGATGCGGTGTGAACGCCTTATCCGACCTACAAAAACATGCAATTTCAATATATTGCATGGGTTACGTAGGCCTGATAAGCGTAGCGCATCTGGCAATTTTGCGTTTGTCATCATTCTCAGGCCGCTTGCTGAACGGTCTTTTCCTTTCAGAATTGCACCAGCAATTTACGTTTTTCTTCCGGCAGCAAATTCACCGCCTGCTGATACGACGCATCGACCAGATAATAGATTTGCGAATCCGGCAACGAGCCGTCGAGATATACGGTGCTCCAGTGCGCTTTGTTCAGATGCCGACTGGGACGAACATCGCTATGCTGCTGTCGCAAAAGCTCGGCCAGCGCAGGGCTGGTTTTCAGCGAAACCGCTGGGCGATTTTCCACTTCTTTCACCATCGCAAACAGCACATCTTCCACTTTGATTTGCGTTGCTTTCCAGTCACTATGCACACTCTGTTCTGCGCCTGGTTTTGCCATGCAATATTGTAGCAACTCCGAAATGGTCATTTTTTACTCCCCTTGTAGTGTCGCGATAATGCGACGCGAACCGCCGTGGATGCGATGTTCCCCAAGCCATATTCCCTGCCAGGTGCCGGTCTGAATACGCCCCTGATGCACTGGCAATACGAGCGATACCCCCAGCATCGAGGATTTGATATGAGAAGGCATATCGTCTGCCCCTTCATAGTCATGCTCATAGTTTCCGTTGTCGGGAACGGTGCGGAGGAAAAAACGCTCCATGTCATAGCGTACTGTGGGGTCGCAATTCTCATTAAGTGTCAGAGAGGCGGAAGTGTGTTGCAGCAACAGGTGCAGTAAACCGACATTAACACGCGGCATATCAGCTAGTTGAGTCAGGATTTCATCCGTTACCAAATGAAACCCACGAGATTTAGCGCTAAGCGTGAGCGTCTTTTGAAACCACATGTGCTGCTCCTTGATAAAACTCTCTTAATCAGTTTGCAGCAAGACAGCGAAAGGATAAAGGTGCGATTAAAAAAACAGCATTCGGGAGAGTCAGGCGCTCTCCCGACTTATCAGTATTCTGAATTGATGATCACCTCTTCATCGAATGCACCCGCTTGTGGCAAGGGTTTGTAGGTGGAGTTGGAGGCTCGCAGAATGCGGATGCCACGGATGCCAACATCACGTGCAGCGGTAATATCGTTATCGGAATCACCATAAAAAATTCGGATATTTTTATCCTGTAGCCACTGCGTTTTTGTATTTTGTCCTGCTTTATCGCCCGCAAAAATCACCGGGTTCATACTGGTTGCAGGAATGTGAAAGTCATCAGCCAGCGTTTTTGACACTGTTTCAGTTTTCGTAGGGCTACGACCTGTCACAAAGAAAATGGTGTCGCCACGGCGGACATGCATATCAATCAGCTGACGCGCGACCTCTTTTGGAATACTAAATTCATCCCAACCGTTGTTCATCTTTTCCCAGAATGCTGGGTTTTTTAGATAATCTTCGCTTTCTGGCGAGAACGTTTTTTTGCCGCGCCAGAATCCAGGGCTGGAAAACAGAACAGTGTCATCAATATCAAACCCAACAGCCATCTGTGGGCGTCCTGCCAGACTGTTTTCAATTTGGGCGACTGAAACCCAATGAATTGGCGCCTGTTCAGCGAGTTTGGCTACGTTAGTACCCGGATTAAGCGGTGAAGGTGATGAGGCCAGGGCAACAGCGGAACTGTTTAGAGCGAACAATAAGCAAACGGCACTCAATGCCTGTGTGATCTTGCGCATATTTTTCCCTAAATAGTCAGTAAGTTAAAACTTTTTATTGTGAGATTTGTTGAAAAAACCATCTGACCATAACGCCAGCAGCGGAGGAAAGGAAGGATTATCTGCGGTTTTGTTAGAGAAAGGGAGCAGGATCACATGAGAGAAGTTCGTGTTTTTTAATAGCTTAATGTCTATCCATGGAGTAGGTATATCCATTTAGTCCGTGGTTAATATCGCTTACCAGAAGTGAGCGGCTTTATATGAGGGGCAGAGTTTTTCTTTCTCTCTATTCTCAATGATAATAATTATATCAACAAGTTAAAATTGAGCAGGCGGCTGTTCAACCACCTGCTAACGACATTACATCACGGCTGCAAACGCCTTCGCCACGCGATGCACATTTTGCGCATTAAGTCCGGCAACACACATGCGGCCGCTGGCAATCAGGTAAACACCAAACTCTTCACGCAGTCGGTCAACCTGAGCAGCGCTTAAACCGGTATAACTGAACATGCCGCGCTGCTTAAGCAGATAATCAAAATTGCGTTCTGGCATCTCTTTACTCAATACCTTCACCAGTTCCTGACGCATCGCCAGAATACGGGTACGCATTTCTTCCACTTCTGCCAGCCAGCTAGCTTTTAACGCCGCATCATTCAGCACCGTAGCCACCACCTGCGCACCAAAATTCGGCGGGCTGGAGTAGTTGCGGCGAACAGTTGCTTTCAACTGCCCCAGTACGCGACCTGCGGCTTCGGCATCTTCACACACCACAGAAAGACCGCCGACACGCTCACCGTAGAGGGAGAAAATTTTCGAGAATGAATTGCTCACCAGAGCAGGTAATCCGGCGCTGGCGATCGCGCGAATGGCATAGGCATCTTCTTCCATACCGGCACCAAATCCTTGATAGGCAATATCGAGGAATGGGATAAGCTCGCGTGCTTTGAGAATTTCAATCACCGCATCCCACTGGTCGTTGGTGAGATCGGCGCCCGTTGGGTTATGACAACAAGGATGCAGCAGCACAATGCTGCGGGCAGGTAATGTTTTCAGCGTCGCCAACAGGTCATTAAAACGCACGCCGTTAGTCGCTTCGTCATACCAGGGGTAAGTATTCACTTCGAATCCAGCCCCAGCGAATATTGCTACGTGGTTTTCCCAGGTAGGATCGCTGACCCAGACGCCTGATTCCGGGAAGTAGCGTTTCAGGAAGTCAGCGCCTACTTTTAATGCCCCCGAACCACCGAGCGTCTGAATGGTCGCCACACGCTGTTGTTGTAACACCGGATGGCCAGAGCCAAACAGCAGCGGCGCAATGGCATGGCGGTAGCTGTTCAGCCCTTCCATCGGTAAATAAAGCGAAGCGCCATGAGGTTGTGCATTCAGACGCGCTTCCGCTTCCGCGACAGCTTTTAGTTGCGGAATAATCCCGTCTTCGTTGTAGTACAGACCGATACTCAAATTCACTTTGTCGCTGCGAGTGTCTTCTTTAAAACGCTCCATAAGCGAAAGAATCGGGTCGCCAGCATAGGCGTCAACTTTTTGAAACACGCGATGGTTCTCCAGGTTTACGGGCAGGTGGTTAAAACACAATAAACCGGAAGATGGCGAAGATCGAGAGGATGTTCAGCGACGAACGGCAATTAACCAGAGGGTAAGACTGATGACAAACGCAAAACCACCAGATGCATGACGTTTATCAGGCCTATGCGAGAATATCAATTTATTGAATTTACAAGATATTACGTGCCGGATAAGGCATTCACGCCGCATCCGGCACAGACAATCAACTATTACAGAACGATTAATCCACGTATTTCATCGCGACCCTTGACGTCAGGCGCGTGATAAGTTCGTAAGCACTCACTTTTGTTATTTCTGCGATACGCTCTACGGGCAAACCTTCACCCCATAAAATGACCTGGTCCCCGGCTTTATCCTGCGCCTGTGGACCTAAATCTACGCAGATCATATCCATCGCCACGCGACCAACAATCGGCACTTCACGACCATTAACCAGCACTGGCGTACCGGACGGCGCGGCGCGCGGGTAGCCATCGCCATAGCCCATCGCCACCACGCCAAGGCGGGTATCGCGCTCGCTAATCCAGGTGCCGCCATAGCCTACCGGTTCACCCGCTTTATGCTCACGCACGGCAATCAGGCTGGAGGTCAGAGACATCACTGGCTGGCAACCGAAATCAGCACCGGTGGAGCCATCTTCCAGCGGTGACACGCCGTAAAGAATGATGCCCGGGCGCACCCAATCAAAATGCGACTGCGGCCATAACAAAATTCCACCCGATGCGGCGATTGAACGCTTGCCGGGTTTGCCTTCGCAAAAGGTATTGAAGATATCGAGTTGTTTCTCAGTCGCGCCGCATTTTGGCTCATCAGCGCGAGCAAAGTGGCTGACAATATTCACCGGCTGACGGACGTTTTTACATTGCGTAAGACGTTGATAAAACGCCTCAGCTTGTTCCGGTAAAACGCCCAGTCGGTGCATACCGGTGTCGAGTTTCATCCAGACGGTAACTGGCTCCTCCAGACTGGCCTCTTCCAGAGCAGCAAGCTGTTCTTCGTTATGCACGGCGGTATGCAGATGTTCAGCGGAGATCGTCGGCAGATCGTCTGCTTCAAAAAAGCCTTCCAGTAACAATATAGGTTGCGTGATGCCCCCTGCTCTAAGCCGCAGGGCTTCTTCGAGACGGGCTACGCCAAAGGCGTCGGCATCAGGAAGCGTTCGCGCGGTTTCAAGAAGACCGTGACCATAAGCGTTCGCTTTCACCACCGCAACCAGTTTACTGGCGGGGGCCAGTTCACGCAGACGTTGCAAGTTGTGTCGCAGAGCGCGGCGGTTAATCACTACAGTTGCCGCTTGCATTTGTATTCCTTGATAAGTGTTTGCTTTAATTACCTAATACATAAAATAATTATTATTCGTCATCGTACTGCGGCCCCGCGTAGTTGTCGAAGCGCGACCATTGACCGTTAAAGGTCAGGCGTACCGTCCCGATTGGGCCGTTACGTTGTTTACCGATAATAATTTCCGCGATGCCTTTCAAATCACTGTTCTCGTGATAAACCTCATCACGATAGATAAACATGATCAAGTCCGCATCCTGCTCGATGGAGCCGGATTCACGCAAGTCGGAGTTGACCGGACGTTTGTCGGCACGTTGTTCCAGAGAACGGTTCAACTGGGACAGGGCCACCACCGGCACATTCAGTTCTTTTGCCAGCGCCTTCAGCGAGCGGGAGATTTCTGCAATTTCCAGCGTACGGTTGTCGGAAAGTGACGGCACACGCATCAGCTGCAGGTAGTCGATCATGATAAGCCCGATGCCGCCGTGCTCACGGGCAATACGACGCGCGCGCGAGCGCACTTCCGTTGGCGTCAGACCGGAGGAGTCATCAATATAGATGTTACGTTTCTCGAGCAAAATGCCCATCGTGCCGGAAATACGCGCCCAGTCTTCATCATCCAGTTGCCCGGTACGGATTTTGGTCTGGTCAACGCGCGACAGCGATGCCAGAGAACGCATCATAATCTGTTCCGATGGCATCTCCAGCGAGAAGATAAGTACCGGTTTATCCTGCAACATCGCCGCATTTTCGACGAGGTTCATCGCAAATGTCGTTTTACCCATCGACGGACGCGCCGCGACGATAATCAAGTCCGACGGCTGCAAACCGGCGGTTTTTTTGTTGAGATCGTCATAGCCGGTGTTTACCCCGGTGACGCCATCGTGCGGCTGCTGGAACAGTTGCTCAATACGCGCCACGGTAGCGTCGAGCACATCGGCGATGTTCTTCGGCCCTTCGTCTTTATTGGCGCGACTTTCGGCAATTTTAAAGACGCGGGATTCAGCCAGGTCCAGCAGGTCTTCGCTGGTGCGCCCTTGCGGATCAAAACCGGCTTCGGCAATCTCGTTAGCAACTGAGATCATCTCACGGACAACAGCACGTTCCCGCACGATGTCAGCATAAGCGCTGATGTTCGCCGCACTTGGCGTATTTTTTGACAGCTCTGCCAGATAAGCGAAACCACCGACGCTATCAAGTTGCCCCTGGCGCTCCAGCGATTCCGCCAGAGTTATCAGGTCTATCGGGCTACCACCTTCCTGCAAACGCGCCATTTCGGTAAAGATATGGCGGTGCGGACGGGTGTAGAAATCGTCTGCCACTACACGCTCGGCCACATCGTCCCAGCGTTCGTTATCCAGCATTAAACCGCCCAACACCGACTGCTCCGCTTCGATCGAGTGCGGAGGCACTTTCAGCCCGGCAACTTGTGGATCGCGTTCGCGAAGCTCAGCCTGCTGTTTGTTGAAGGGTTTATTTCCAGCCATAGTGAATGGAGTTACCTGCTGTTAAAAAGGGATAGAGAGTATAGCGAGAAACAGTTTCTCGCTACAGCATTTAACGCCCCCGTCTTCCGGTAGAAGCGCGAATTTGCAGGGTTGGGCGATAGACGTAATGGCTGAGCGGTGCGTCTGGCTGCGCAATACGCCGTAAAATTTGCTGCGCCGCCTGTTTCCCCAGAGCCAATGGCTCTACCGCAATTGTGGTTAACGGCGGGTTACTGTAAGCACAAGCCGCCACGCCATCATTACCAATCAACGAAATATCTTCCCCGGCAAATAATCCTCTTTCGCCCAGTGCCGACTCCGCGCCAAAAGCCATTAAATCGTTATAACAAATCACCGCTGTGGGTGGCGAAGGCATATCCAACAGTTGTTGCATCAACTGGTAACCGTTGGCCTGAGTCGGTTCAGCGCGAAGCGAAAAAGCATCAGTGCTCCACGGCTGTAAATCATGATGGTTCATCGCCTCCAGGTATCCCTGATAACGCATATGGTGCGTAAGTCCCCCAATAAACACGATGTCTCTGTGCCCTTGTTGAATGAGATATTCCGTAGCTTCCCGGACGCCTGCGTGGCTGTCCACGCCAACGTAATCGACGGGCAATTGTTGCCAGTCCAGAGGGCGCATTGTGATTAATAAGGGTGTGGAACTGTTGGCATAACGCTGTAAATCGGCTTCTGAGGTGCTGTTTACTGGACAGAGGACAATGCCCGCGACGTGGTGTTCCAGCAAGGTATCAAGTACCTGTTTTTGCCGATCGCTACGCTGGGAGGTATTGGACATTACGGTGATAAAACCGTGCTCCGCCAGCGTGATCTCAAGGCCCATTGTAAATTCAGCGAAAAAAGGGTTGGTCAAATCATCAATCACCACGCCGATAGTCAGCGATTTTTGCGAACGCAGATTGGCAGCAAAACGGTTATAGACATAGCCTAATTGCTCAATGGCTTGCTGGACTTTTTGTTGCGTCTCTTTTTTGATAAGCGGACTGTCGTTGAGTACCAGCGACACGGTCGATTTCGAAACGCCAGCCGCACGTGCAACATCGGTTAATGTTACCCGCTTTCTTCCTGTATCCGACTTCGCCATGACTACTCCAAACCCCCATAAGATCAAGGCATTTACTTTATCATAATCTCCTTTTACTCATGCGATCCGTTAACGCCATGGATCGCAGGAGATCGTCGTTTCGATCACAGATTCATACTTCCCTTGTTGTATTTTTTGCACGCCAATCGTACAAATTACGCATAAATTAGATCGTTCCAATTAATTTATAATCACTATTATGTTGTTTTACATTGATATTTTTAATTATTTTTATATCGAAATAAGGAAATTATTATGTGCTCTGTACGCACGATCACTGCATCGGAAGCTGCAGATTTGATTGCTGATGGCGCAGTTGTCACCGTCTCCTCCTCCAGTGGAATGGGGTGTCCTGATGCCGTGCTGGCAGCAATAGGTGAACGCTTTCAACATGCCGGACATCCGCAAAACATCACCAGCATCCACCCTATCGCCGCAGGTGATATGTATGGCGTAAAAGGCATCGATCATCTGGCGCAATCGGGTTTACTGGCAAAAGTGATCGCTGGCTCCTACCCCTCCGGGCCATCATCAATGACGCCTCCGTTAATCTGGCAAATGATCAATGACAACGCGATCCCCGCCTGGAATCTGCCTTCCGGGATCTTATTTGATATGCACCGGGAAGCGGCGGCTCATCGTCCTGGCGTGCTGACACAAACAGGCATGGATACCTATGTGGATCCCCTGTTGCAGGGCGGCGCAATGAATGAAAAAGCGGCGCAACAATCTCTGGTTGAACGTGTTCGATTTGCTAACGACGACTGGCTGTTTTTTCCCAGCATCGTGCCCCAGGTAGCGATCATTCGCGCTACCACTGCCGATGAACGCGGCAACCTGACTTATGAACATGAAGGGGCTTATCTTGGGCCACTGGAACAGGCCACCGCCGTTCGCAATAACGGTGGCATCGTAATTGCGCAGGTAAAACGGCAGGTTGCCGCCGGAAGTCTGAAACCAAAAGAGGTGCGTATTCCGGGTGTACTGGTGGATTACATCGTGATTGAGCCGGAACAAACACAAACCACGCAAACACAATACGAACCTGCCATTTCCGGCGAAATCAGTCGTCCGCTGTCCGCCTTTCGTTATATGGAACATGGCCCGGCGCGGGTTATTGCCCAGCGAGTCGCGCAAGAACTACAAAGTGGAGATGCGGTAAATATTGGCTTTGGTATTTCTGCCAATGTACCGCGTATTTTACTGGAACAAGGTCGCCACGGTGATGTCACCTGGCTGCTGGAACAGGGCGCAATTGGCGGAGTTCCACTACTGGAATTTCAATTCGGCTGCGCCTCTAATGCAGAAGCATTTTTGCCCTCTCCCCAGCAGTTCACCTATTTCCAGGGCGGGGGTTTTGATCTCACTCTGATGTCATTTTTACAAATCGGCGCAGATGGCTCAGTAAACGTCTCGCATCTGCCTGCCCGTCCACATGTCACTGCCGGATGCGGTGGGTTTATTGATATCACTTCACATGCGAAGCGAATTATTTTCTCTGGCTTTTTCAATGCTGGTGCCCAGCTGCAACTGGATGATGGTCAGCTGCGTATCATTAAAGAAGGCAAAGCCAAAAAGCTGGTGCAAGAAGTCGCCCACGTGACGTTCTCCGGCAAACGCGCAATAAGACTCGGGCAGCAAGTGCAGTACATCACTGAACGCTGCGTTCTGGAATTAACACCAGACGGGCTACTGGTCACAGAAATTGCCCCTGGTATTGATCCTGAACGCGACATTCTCGCCCAAAGCGATGCCCCACTCCGTCTGGCAGACGATCTCAAGCTAATGAATCCCCACTATTTTCAACAAGGACGTCACCATGAATAACGGCACTATTGACCTCCAGCGCAACGGTTTCATTGCCACTCTGGTGATTAATCGTCCGGCGAAACTCAACGCATTAACCCCGGAGATGCTTGAACAGCTGCTGACACATTGCCACACGCTGGAAACGGATTCGGAGATCCGCGTGGTTCTGCTGACCAGCGCCAGTGAAAAAGCGTTTTGTGTCGGTGCGGATATTCATCGCTGGACCTCTCTTTCTGCACTTGATATGTGGCGCAACTGGATCCGCCGCGGTCATCAGGCATTTGACGCTCTGGCACAACTGCCACAACCCGTAATCGCCCTGGTGCACGGACTGGCTTATGGCGGTGGTCTGGAACTGGCTGCTACCGCCGATATCCGTATTTGTAGCGCCGAGGCTCGGATGGCGCTACCAGAAACCGGACTGGCGACAGTGCCTGGCTGGTCAGGAACGCAGCGGCTGACGGCACTACTTGGGCGTTCACTGGTGAAAGAACTGGTATTTACCGGCGAACCACTAGATGCACAGCGTGCGCTGTCCTGCGGGCTGGTGAATCGTGTTGTCACCTGGGAAGCGTTACACGACGCCGGGCTGCAACTGGCACAACGTATCGCCCAACGTGCTCCGGTTGCTGTGCAGATCGCCAAGCAAGTTATCGATGCCGGAGAAGGTATTGCCGTTGCCTCGACGCTTGAAGCGCTTGCTGGCGCTTTTTCCGCCACTACTGAAGATGCTCGTGAAGGAAGTCAGGCATTCGCCGAGAAGCGTCTCCCGCACTTTCAGGCGCGCTGAAAGCCTCTTACAAGGAAAGAAAGATAATGAATATGACAACCTCTGTTCCCCAAACGCCTTCTTTATTCCGGCGAATAATGACAAAACTTGCGGCCTTTGCGCCTGGCATCTTTCTTATTGGCTACAGCATTGGGACAGGCAGTATCACCACTATGGCGAAAGCGGGTGCAAACTATGGCGTCTCGCTGATGTGGGCCGTGGCGCTTTCTTGCATTGTTACCTGGTTTTTAATCCGTATTTATGGTCGTTATGCTTCCGTCACAGGTGAACGCGCGTTGACTGCATTTCGTCGCCATATCCATCCTGGCGTTGCTATGTTGTTTCTGATCGGGTTAACCGTTGCCGTCAGTGGTTCCATTATGGGGGTAATGGGCATTCTGGCGGATGTAATGGCAACATGGTCCACGACCTGGTTTAGTGGCGGTATCTCAGCACTCGCCTGGGCTATCGCGATGGTCATTATGATTAACGTGATGCTCTGGACCAACAGCAACGCCGGGTTCGACAAAATCCTCTCCGCGCTGGTTGGCATTATGGGGCTGGCGTTTGTGATTAATTTTTTCATTATGATGCCGCCGGTCGCAGATCTGCTGGCCGGATTTATTCCGTCTGTTCCCGATCCTGTCGCTGGCGATAACAGTACGCCATTTCTGATAATTTCTGGCATGGTGGGTACCACCGTAGCGCCAGCAATGTTTCTTATGCGCACGACTCTGGTAAAAAGTAATGGTTGGGGTGTGGACAATCTGCCTCATCAAAATCGTGATGCCATTGTCAGTGCAGGAATGATGTTCATCATCAGTGCGGCGGTGATGGCTGCGGCTGCGGGTACGTTGTATCAAACTGGCACAGGTTTAAATAACGCCTCGCAAATGGTCATTATTCTCGAACCTATTGCTGGCTCGGCTGCCGTGGGACTATTTGTTATTGGTATTGTTGCTGCCGGGCTTTCCAGTCAGTTCCCGAATTTACTGTTAACGCCCTGGCTGCTGGCTGACTGGCGTGATACCAGCAACGAAGTTAGCCCAGGTTACCGTATCCTGATGACGGTTATGTCTCTGCTTTGTCTGGTTGTGCCGCTGTTCCACGCACGCCCGGTATTGGTGATGATTGCCAGCCAGGCCTTTAACGCCATTATTCTGCCGCTGACTGTTTTATGTATGTTCTGGCTGGCGAACAAGCCTTCGTTAATGGGCGAATATCGTTGCTCACGCTGGGAAAACGTCATGTTTATTGCCATAAGCGCATTTACGCTAATCATGGGCTATATGGCAATGAGCGGCTTAATCGAAAGTCTGATGAAATAGGTGGGACGCAATGATTGACGAAACGCTAACGGCGCTCACTGATATCAAAATGCCCCATTACGCACCGCTGGCTCAAGCCAGCGGTAGTATCGACCTTAACGGCGCCATTTTACCTGAGTACTGCTGCAACACGCTGGTGCTAGGCAGTGGTGCTGCCGGATGGCGAGCTGCCGTCGAGCTGAAACGGCAAAATATCGATGTCATGGTCGCTTCCAGCAAAGTTTTCTGGGGCACTTCCGCCTGTTCTGGTTCTGATAAACAAACTCTCCACACCGCCAATACCCGTGCAAATGGTGACCATTTTCTGGCATTAAGTGACACTTTGGCGGCGGGCGGTTCGATGGATCATGACACTGCCTATGTTGAAGCCGTCGGCTCAGTGAACACCTGTGAAGTACTGAAATATCTGGGTCTGGATCTGCCAGAAGATCTCTTTGGCGCAACGTTGCGTTATCAAACCGATCACGATGAGTTCGGTCGCGCCACCAGTTGCGGCCCACGAACTTCTCGCCTGATGGTTAAAGTTCTGGCTCTGGAGGCAATGCGCCTTAATATTCCTCTGCGCGATCACACAACGGCGATTCGTATCCTGACCCGCGGTGAAGGAGAAAACAGACGAGTCGTAGGGGTGATCGCTATCGATAAAGCCTGTCGGGATAATCCCTGGCGAATGGTAGTAATTCGCTGCCAACATCTGGTTTTAGCCACGGGCGGGCCAGGTGAACTTTATCGTGACAGTGTCTATCCGGTGAACTGTTTTAGTGCGTTGGGCATGGCGTTGGAAGCAGGTATAAGCCTGGTGAATCTTACGGAGAGTCAGTTTGGTATCGGTACACCGCGCAGCCAATTTCCGTGGAATCTTTCCGGTACTTACATGCAAGCGATGCCGCGCATCTACTCGCAGGACCACTCCGGACGTCAGTATAATTTTCTGGCAGCTTATTACCCCACGACTCGTATGCTGGCCTCCGCGATATTTCGCAAAGGTTACCAGTGGCCGTTTCACGCGGAACGAATGCTGGAATATGGCTCCAGCCTGCTGGATGTCGCGGTGTATGAGGAGACACAAAAAGGGCGCGATGTTTTCCTCGATTTTCTGCGGGAACCCGAACCCGCAGCGGACGGAACGCCATTCAACCTGCGGGAACTGGATGATGATGTCATCGACTATCTGCAACAAAATCACGCCCTGCTGGCGCAACCGCTGGCGCGATTAACACAGATGAATCCTCTGGCTATTCGTTTGTATCAGATGCATGGTCATGATCTCACAGCCTCACCGCTAAAATTTACGCTAAACAATCAACATCTTAATGGCGGAATTGATGTTGATATTTGGGGGCGTACATCGCTAACTGGTTGTTATGCTGCCGGAGAAAATGCCGGAACACATGGTGTGACGCGTCCTGGTGGGTCGGCGCTCAATGCCGGGCAAGTTTTCGCCCGCCGCTGTGCATTGCATATTGCTCATCAGAAAAGTCAGGACCTCCCTCTCGAGAGGCAACAAATTCTCAGCACGATTAATGAGGCGCAACAGTTCCTGAATCAGGGGCTGCTGCGCGACGACGTGCGAGAAACGATACAAAATACCATGAGCCACCATGCTGCAATTTTGTGTCATACGCAGGGGATCAACGCTGCCGCGCAAACCATAGCAACACTTTGTGAAGATATTCGCCGGGAAGGCATTCAAAGCGATGAAAACAGCCTCGCCCAATCTTTCCAGTGGCGGCAAAGTGCGCAACTGGCGCTGGCTGTACTGCGCTCTTTACAATGCTATATCGAAAATGGTGGCGGGAGCCGTGGCGCCAGGGCTGTCTATGATGGCGAAGCCGGTATCGCACCGCAAACGCCAGGTGGGCCACTCCTGACCTGGCGTTTTCGACCAGAAAATCAGGATGCCCGGCAATACATGATTTGTGTTTGTCTGGAAGCTAATGATTGCCATGCCTGGATTCGCTTGTGCCGTGAGCGGGGCGTATTAACGCTAACCAACTTTGAGCGCCAGTGGCAAAACTGGATTGCGGCGACGCTGTTTCAATACTGACCAGAGATATTCCGGGTTGTGACCACAGCCCGGAAAAAATCCCCGCGCGGCCCGGCGACTACTGTTAGGCTTAAAACAGATATGTCGCTCAGTAAAGGAGTTTAAATGGCAACACGCATCGAATTTCACAAGCACGGTGGCCCGGAAGTTCTGCAAGCCGTGGAGTTCACGCCTGTCGATCCGGCAGAGAATGAAATCCAGGTCGAAAATAAAGCCATTGGCATTAATTTTATCGACACGTATATCCGCAGCGGCCTTTATCCGCCGCCATCGCTGCCCAGTGGATTAGGCACAGAAGCGGCTGGCATCGTGAGCAAAGTCGGTAGCGGCGTGAAGCATATTAAAGCAGGCGATCGCGTGGTTTATGCACAGTCAACGTTAGGGGCTTACAGCTCTGTGCATAACGTCAATGCCGATAAAGCCGCAATTCTTCCCGCGGCGATCTCTTTTGAGCAAGCCGCCGCATCATTCCTGAAAGGCTTAACGGTTTATTATCTGCTACGCAAAACGTATGAAATCAAACCTGACGAACAGTTCCTGTTCCATGCGGCTGCTGGCGGCGTTGGCTTAATTGCCTGTCAGTGGGCAAAAGCCTTAGGGGCAAAACTTATTGGCACCGTGGGAACGGCGCAAAAAGCGCAAAGCGCCTTAAAAGCCGGGGCATGGCAGGTCATTAACTATCGCGAAGAGAATCTGGTCGAGCGGTTAAAAGAGATTACCGACGGCAAGAAAGTGCGCGTAGTGTACGATTCCGTGGGCAGAGATACCTGGGAACGCTCGCTGGATTGCCTGCAACGTCGCGGTTTAATGGTCAGTTTTGGCAACTCATCAGGCGCGGTGACGGGTGTGAACTTAGGCATTCTCAATCAGAAAGGCTCGCTGTATGTGACACGCCCTTCCCTGCAAGGCTATATCACCACGCGGGAAGAGTTAACTGAAGCCAGTAATGAACTGTTTTCTTTGATTGCCAGCGGCGTAATTAAAGTGGATGTCGCAGAACATCAGAAGTACCCGCTGAAGGATGCGCGGCGTGCGCATGAGATTCTGGAAAGCCGGGCGACGCAGGGTTCCAGCTTACTGATTCCATAAAGAAATTGGGCTTCCACCTGGGAAGCCCTTTCTTTTATAGTTCGGCTGTATGTAGGGTACAGCTCGATGAATTTGTTTGACGCGCAATAGTGACAGATTTGATTATCAATTCCTATTTTGTTCTAAGGATAAAACCCGAGGTTGTGATCATCCGCACAATCCCTTAGTAACGCCAGCGGTCATAACGCTGATATTTCGGCACTTTTGGTGCTTTAATCGCCTTGATCACCCACACTACCGCAATCGCCAACAGCAGCCACGGCAGCAACTTAATCATCAATGCCAGCATCCCACCGAGGAACATAATGGCCGTCGCCACAACCAGCGCAGCGATAATGCCCAGCAATGAAACGCCGGTGACCATCAACATGACAAAAAAGCCAATCACAAAAAGTAGTTCCAGCATGATGTTCTCCCAAAAATGAAATCTCTTGCTGGCTTTACAAGAATCATGCCAGAAATAACATATTGATTTATCAACAAAATGCCCCGCATCGAAGCGCAGGGCGTGGTGAATTTGACTACTTTGTGGTGAAAAATTAACGCTTATCCGCTACCAGTTTGAGCGCATGTTCCAGCACGTTAATGTCAGCGCCCGCTTTATGGGCATTTTCACTTAAATACCGCCGCCACTGCCGCGCACCAGGAATCCCCTGGAACAGCCCCAGCATATGCCGGGTGATATGACCGAGATACGTCCCCTGGCTGAGTTCACGCTCAATGTACGGATACATAGCTCGTACCACCGCCACCGGATCGGCATCGGTATCCGAGGAACCAAATATCTCTCGATCCACCGCCGCCAGAATGCCTGGGTTTTGATACGCTTCACGCCCGACCATCACGCCATCCATATGTTGCAGGTGTGCTTTAGCCTCTTCCAGTGACTTGATGCCGCCGTTAATCGACATAGTCAGATGCGGGAAATCACGCTTCAGTTGATAGACACGCGGGTAATCGAGCGGCGGGATCTCACGGTTTTCTTTCGGACTTAAACCAGAAAGCCAGGCTTTGCGCGCATGGATAATAAACATCTCGCATTCGCCTTTGCCGGAAACAGTGTCGATAAAATCACAGAGAAATTCATAGCTGTCCTGGTCGTCAATGCCAATACGCGTTTTCACCGTCACTGGAATCGACACTACGTCGCGCATCGCTTTTACGCAGTCAGCCACCAGTTGCGCATTCCCCATCAGGCACGCGCCAAACATGCCGTTCTGTACCCGGTCTGACGGGCAGCCGACATTCAGGTTGATCTCATCATATCCGCGCGCTTCTGCCAGCTTTGCACACTGCGTCAGCGCCGCCGGATCGCTACCTCCCAACTGCAACGCCACCGGATGCTCTTCTTCACTGTATGCCAGGTAATCACCTTTACCGTGAATAATCGCCCCTGTGGTCACCATTTCGGTATAGAGCAGCGTATTACGGGAGAGCAGACGCAGGAAATAACGGCAGTGTCTGTCCGTCCAGTCGAGCATAGGAGCAATAGAGAAACGGTATGCGGGATAAGCGGTTTGTGATTCTGCTGACATGGCGATTTTTTAAGCATCTGGTGAATTGGGGGCGCTACTATAGCATAACGAATATGCGATCAGGCAATGTGGCAGCTTCGATGCCCGGTTGTCAGTGTTTAAGTGAGAATTATGGTAAAGTAAGGACATTCTTAACCCCACTTTCGAGGTGCACAATGGAAAAGACCACAACGCAGGAGTTATTGGCGCAGGCTGAAAAACTCTGCGCGCAGCGTAATGTGCGCCTGACTCCGCAACGTCTCGAAGTGCTGCGCCTGATGAGCCTGCAAGAAGGGGCTATCAGCGCCTACGATCTACTTGATTTGCTGCGCGAAGCCGAGCCACAAGCCAAGCCGCCGACGGTTTATCGCGCGCTCGATTTTCTGCTTGAACAAGGTTTTGTGCATAAGGTGGAATCCACTAACAGTTATGTGCTCTGTCATCTGTTCGATCAGCCCACCCATACGTCAGCCATGTTTATTTGCGATCGCTGCGGCGCAGTGAAAGAAGAGTGTGCAGAAGGCGTGGAAGACATCATGCATACGCTGGCGGCAAAAATGGGGTTTGCCCTGCGGCATAATGTGATTGAAGCACATGGTCTCTGTGCGGCATGTGTGGAAGTTGAAGCGTGTCGTCATCCTGAACAGTGCCAGCATGATCACTCTGTGCAGGTTAAAAAGAAACCGCGTTAAGAGGGCGTACATCCTTGTACACGTCGGGCAGGAGGGATTAATTACCAGCGGTAATCATGGCGTTTTTCCCAGCTATCAACCTCTTTTTCTGCCTGATCTTTCTGGTAACCGTAACGTTCCTGGATTTTACCCACTAACTGGTCACGCTTACCTTCAATGACCGTCATGTCATCATCGGTCAGTTTGCCCCATTGCTCTTTCACTTTACCTTTGAACTATTTCCAGTTACCGCCGACTTCGTCTTTATTCATATTCAAATCCTCATCGTTAGGTGGTGAATGAGAGTACGCTCACTTTTCTTCTGAACGTGGGATTAAGTGTAGTCAGGAATTTGGCTTAGGATTATTTATTCAGAATTTTTAACCGTCACGTTGCTGAAAACCAGGTTCCATTACGCCAGTGACGACGCCAGATAACCACCAGTGAAAGCCCGCGCAACGCCAGAAAGACGGTTAATGCCAGCCACAAACCATGATTACCCAGCCACGGCAGCGTAAAGAGCGTCAGCGCAAAACCTGCGGCGGCCACCGCCATACTGTTACGCATTTCGGCTGCGCGCGTTGCGCCTATAAACATGCCGTCCAGCAGATAACACCAGACGCCAACCAACGGCAAAATCACCTGCCAGATAAGATAGCGGTCGGCCAGCTGCTGAATCTGGGTTAACGACGTCAGCATCGCAATGATGTGCTCCCCTGCCAGCAAATAAACCACCGAAAACAACAATGCCACGATCCCCGACTGGCGGCACGCTGCGCGCCAGACATCCAGTAACTGGCTACCGTCGCGCGCACCATACGCCTGACCGGAGTGGGCTTCAACCGCGTAGGCAAAACCATCCAGCGCATAGGCTGTAAAGGTGAGTAACGTCATCAGGACTGCGTTGACGGCGATAATATCGCTCCCCAGTCGCGCGCCAAGCACGGTGATCGCGCCGAAACAGAGTTGCAACAACAGCGAGCGCAGCATGATATCGCGGTTAAGCGCCAGCAAGCGACGGAAGTTTCCTCGCCAGGCAGTTTTCAGCATTTCGCCGGAGATGCCACGTAGTTTGAGGATTTTACGCACCATTAGCAGACCAATCAGCAATGTTGCATATTCCGCAATAACCGTCGCCAGCGCCGCGCCCTGCACGTTCATATGCAGCCCCATCACCAGCCAGACATCCAGCACAATGTTGAGGATATTGCCAACCACTAACAAAATCACTGGCGCGCGGGCATATTGCACGCCGAGCAACCAGCCGAGCAGCACCAGATTCGCCAGCGACGCCGGTGCGCTTAACCAGCGGATTGCAAGAAAGCGCCGCGCCTGTTCCAGAACCGCTTCGCTACCACCAACAATATGCAGCGCCAGCTCGATAATCGGCGTACGCAGTAAGGCAATCAACGCTCCGGCCCCCAGTGCCAGCAGCAACGGCTGCACCAGTGCACGCGCCAATGCCTGAGGATTTTTGGCACCATAAGCCTGTGCAGTAAGCCCGGTAGTGCTCATACGCAAAAACAGCAACAGCATAAAGAGAAAACTGGTCGCCGTTGCGCCAACCGCCACGCCGCCCAGATAAACCGGACTATCAAGATGACCAATGACCGCCGTATCAACCAGTCCCAGCAAGGGAACGGTGATATTGGAGAAAATCATGGGTAAAGCCAGATGCCAGAGTGCCTTATCAGATGAAGTGAGGAATGCCATGCAGACAAGCCTGATGAAGAGAGATTAAAAACAAACCGCGATGCCAGGCGGCATCGCGGTATCAGAGATAGATTACAGCCAGTCGCCGTTGCGAATAACACCAACCGCCAGCCCTTCAATGCTGAAGCTCTGCTGACGAAGGTCAACGACAATGGGTTTAAACTCGCTATTTTCTGGCAGAAGTTCGACTTTATTACCCTGTTTTTTCAGACGCTTAACGGTAACTTCGTCATCTATACGCGCGACAACGACCTGACCATTACGCACATCCTGGGTTTTATGCACTGCCAGCAAGTCGCCGTCCATAATGCCGATATCTTTCATCGACATCCCACTGACGCGCAGCAGGAAATCGGCATTCGGTTTGAACAGGGAAGGATCGACCTGATAATGACCTTCAATATGCTGCTGCGCCAGAAGCGGTTCACCGGCAGCCACACGACCCACCAGCGGCAACCCTTCTTCCTCTTCCTGCAACAGACGAATCCCGCGCGATGCGCCGGAAACAATTTCAATAACGCCTTTGCGTGCCAGCGCCTTCAGATGTTCTTCTGCCGCATTTGGGGAACGGAACCCCAAACGCTGCGCGATTTCCGCACGCGTCGGCGGCATACCTGTCTGGCTGATGTGATCACGGATGAGATCAAACACCTCTTGTTGCCTGGCCGTTAACGCTTTCATTCCGCCCCCTGGGTGTATATACAGTTATGCTGTGAGTATATACAGCAAAAGGTGATTTTGGAACCATAAACTACACAATAAACCAGAGATTTATCGAATTCTGGAAGGGTTATCCAAAATGCGACCATAACAGAATGCACCAGGTAATCACGGCGACGATAATAGCGATCAGCACCGCGGCAGAGCCCATATCTTTCGCCCGCCCGGAAAGCTCATGGTATTCAGAGCCAATACGGTCAACCACCGCTTCGATGGCACTATTGAGAATTTCCACAATCATCACCAGCATGACAGAACTAATAAGCAATACTCGGGTTATTGCATCCACATCCAGCCAGCAGGCGATGACCACCGCCAACAATACCGCCACGCCTTCCTGACGGAATGCCGCTTCGTTGATCCATGCGGCACGTAAACCTTTCCAGGAATAGCCAGCAGCTTTGATAATTCGGGTGAATCCAGTGGTATTATTGGCCATCGAAAGAACCTTTTTACATTATGAGCGTCAATATCAGTGTACCGTTGAATCCGAAGATTACGGTTAGCGTAACGTCGCGCGAAACATGAGCGGATACCACAGAATTTCCCATGACTTTCTGCTATCCTTCCCGCGCATTTGCATTATTAACCAGAGGCTTTACATCGTTTATGTCCGGCTGGCCACGAATTTACTACAAATTACTGAATTTACCATTAAGCATCCTGGTAAAAAGCAAGTCTATTCCGGCAGATCCTGCCCCGGAACTGGGACTGGATACCTCTCGTCCAATTATGTACGTTTTACCGTACAACTCAAAAGCGGATTTGCTGACGTTGCGCGCCCAGTGCCTGGCGCACGACCTGCCTGACCCATTAGAGCCGCTGGAAATAGACGGCACGTTACTACCGCGCTATGTGTTTATTCATGGCGGGCCGCGTGTTTTCACCTATTACACACCGAAAGAAGAGTCTATTAAGCTGTTCCACGACTATCTCGATCTGCACCGCAGCAACCCAAATCTGGATGTGCAGATGGTGCCGGTATCGGTGATGTTTGGTCGTGCGCCGGGGCGCGAAAAAGGTGAAGTTAACCCGCCACTGCGCATGCTCAACGGCGTACAGAAATTTTTCGCCGTGCTATGGCTCGGTCGCGACAGTTTTGTGCGCTTCTCTCCGTCAGTTTCGCTGCGCCGTATGGCGGATGAACACGGCACGGATAAAACCATCGCCCAAAAACTGGCACGCGTGGCGCGTATGCACTTTGCCCGCCAGCGTCTGGCTGCCGTAGGGCCGCGCCTGCCAGCTCGTCAGGATCTGTTTAACAAACTGCTCGCCTCCCGCGCCATTGCCAAAGCGGTAGAAGACGAAGCGCGCAGCAAAAAAATCTCCCATGAAAAAGCGCAGCAGAATGCTATTGCACTGATGGAAGAGATTGCTGCGAACTTCTCTTACGAGATGATCCGCCTGACTGACCGTATTCTGGGCTTCACCTGGAACCGACTTTATCAGGGCATCAACGTCCATAACGCCGAGCGCGTTCGCCAGTTGGCCCACGACGGTCATGAGCTGGTGTATGTTCCTTGCCACCGCAGCCACATGGACTACCTGCTGCTTTCTTACGTGCTGTATCACCAGGGGCTGGTGCCGCCGCATATCGCCGCCGGGATCAACCTGAATTTCTGGCCTGCCGGGCCGATTTTCCGCCGTCTGGGTGCATTCTTTATTCGCCGCACGTTTAAAGGCAATAAACTCTATTCCACGGTTTTCCGTGAGTATCTCGGCGAACTGTTCAGCCGTGGTTATTCCGTCGAGTACTTTGTGGAAGGCGGTCGTTCGCGTACAGGCCGTTTGCTGGACCCGAAAACCGGTACGCTGTCGATGACCATTCAGGCGATGCTGCGTGGCGGCACACGTCCGATTACGCTGATTCCGATCTACATCGGTTATGAGCACGTCATGGAAGTGGGTACTTACGCCAAAGAACTGCGCGGGGCAACGAAAGAGAAAGAGAGCCTGCTGCAGATGCTGCGCGGTTTAAGCAAGCTGCGTAATCTCGGTCAGGGCTATGTCAACTTCGGTGAACCAATGCCGTTGATGACCTACCTTAACCAGCACGTGCCAGACTGGCGTGAATCTATCGATCCCATCGAAGCGGTGCGTCCGGCCTGGTTAACGCCGACGGTCAATAACATTGCAGCCGATCTGATGGTACGCATTAACAACGCGGGCGCCGCAAACGCCATGAACCTGTGCTGTACTGCGCTGCTGGCGTCACGTCAGCGCTCACTCACCCGCGAGCAGTTAACCGAGCAACTCAACTGCTATCTGGATTTGATGCGCAACGTGCCTTACTCCACGGACTCTACCGTTCCTTCAGCCAGTGCCAGCGAGCTTATCGATCACGCGCTGCAGATGAACAAGTTTGAAGTTGAGAAGGATACGATCGGCGACATCATCATTCTGCCGCGCGAGCAAGCAGTGCTGATGACCTACTATCGCAACAACATCGCGCATATGTTGGTGCTGCCTTCGCTGATGGCGGCAATTGTCACCCAGCATCGCCACATCTCTCGCGACGTTTTGATGGAGCACGTCAATGTGCTGTATCCGATGCTGAAAGCGGAGCTGTTCCTGCGCTGGGAGCGCGACGAGTTGCCGGGCGTTATTGATGCGCTGGCGAATGAAATGCAACGTCAGGGGCTGATTACGCTGCAAGATGATGAATTGCATATCAACCCAGCGCATTCCCGCACGCTTCAGTTGCTGGCCGCAGGCGCGCGCGAAACGCTGCAACGTTATGCCATCACTTTCTGGCTGCTGAGCGCCAACCCGTCGATCAACCGCGGTACGCTGGAGAAAGAGAGCCGCACCGTGGCGCAACGTCTCTCCGTGCTGCACGGCATCAACGCGCCAGAGTTCTTCGACAAAGCAGTATTCAGTTCTCTGGTACTGACGCTGCGTGATGAAGGGTATATCAGCGACAGCGGCGACGCCGAACCGGCAGAGACGATGAAGGTCTATCAGTTGCTGGCGGAGTTGATTACGTCAGATGTACGTTTGACGATTGAGAGTGCGACGCAAAGCGAAGGGTAATCGGTGAGAGTTGCCGGATGCGGCGCAAACGCCTTATCCGGCCGACCATAATCTGCAAATTCAATAAATTGCGATTTATTGTGTAGGTCTGATAAGCACAGCGCATCAGGCAGCCCAGAAGAAAGCCGGATGATCATCCGGCTTTTTTACATCATCAGAAATGCCAGTAACTCATTGCCAGCCCTAAAAACAGCACCAGGCCAACATAGTTATTATTCATAAATGCTTTAAAGCAGGCTTCACGCTCGCGGTTGGCAATCAGTTTTTGTTGATAAACAAACAGCGCGCCAGCCACCAGAATTGACCAGTAATATCCCCAGCCTAAGCCATTTAACTCACCGATGATTGCCATCAGCGCCAGTACGCCAATCTGCAAAATACCGATAATCAACTTATCGTATTGGCCGAACAGAATTGCGGTGGATTTAATGCCAATCTTCACGTCATCGTCACGGTCGACCATCGCATATTGCGTGTCGTAAGCCACCGCCCACAGAATATTGGCAAGGAACATCAGCCAGCAGCTTAACGGCACCGATTCACTCACAGCGGCAAAAGCCATTGGAATCGACCAACCAAACGCCGCACCCAGCACCACTTGCGGTAAATGGGTATACCGCTTCATAAACGGGTAAACCCACGCCAGCGCCAGTCCGGCAATCGACAACAGAATGGTCATCGTGTTCAGTGTCAATACCAGTAAGAACGAAAGCAGCACCAGCACCACAAATAGCGTTCGCGCCTCTTTCTCCGTAACCGCACCGCTGGGAAGTGGTCGGTTTGCCGTGCGCTTAACATGGCCGTCAAACTTACGGTCAGCATAGTCATTCACCACGCAACCGGCGGCGCGCATCAGCCAGACGCCTGCGACAAACACCGCCAGGATCCAGAGTTGGGGAACACCTGGGGTCGCCACCCACAGCGCCCACAACGTTGGCCAGAGCAGCAGTAACGCGCCAATTGGCTTATCCGTACGCATTAAGCGGTGAAACGCCAGCAGCTTATTTTGCGTCAGACTCCACTCCATATTTTTTTCCTCTTAGTACAACGGTGACGCCGGTAAAAACAGCTCAGTCAGCAGCAGTGGCTTACCGCTTAATCGCAGGCGGGAACGTCGCCCCCACAATCCGGCATCACGGCCTATCTCAATAAAGTCCCGGGTTAATGTCGATGATGTGAACAGATAGCGGCCTAACGGCGTTTTACCTAATTTTTGTAACGCCAGCTCGGGGCCACTTAACGTTGACACAGGAACGACGGTACGTCCGGCGAGCCAGGGTTCACCATCAGCACATAACAATATTTCTCGTAACCAGTAACGGGGCTCTTTCGGCAGCAGCGGTAATTCTTCGGGGATTTCATTCTGCTCGACAAACCCTTCGCGGATCATCGTTACGCTCACCGTTTTTCCCTGCTGTTCAAAACGTTTAGTCATGGAATCTTCCAGCAACAACCAGTCGAGCAGTTGCGGTTCCAGCGCAGGAATCTCTGCAAAATAGCGCAGCGCACGCAGTTGCGTTAACGCGGGGTGTGACATGCCGAACTCTCCGTTACATAACGTAAAGGCATTGTATCGCAGAAAAGCGATAACGGGAGATGTAAAGCATATTAAGTGATCTAATACGCAACAAAAACGCAACAATCACTGGGAGGGAGAAAAAAAGGTGCGCCCGAAGACGCACCAGTTGTTGCAAAATCAGCACTGTGGGGCGTACTTACCCCTTGCCTTTTACACTGCTGATAAAGGTGGAAC
Source organism: Escherichia sp. E10V5 (assembly GCF_004212315.1). NCBI lineage: Bacteria > Pseudomonadati > Pseudomonadota > Gammaproteobacteria > Enterobacterales > Enterobacteriaceae > Escherichia > Escherichia sp. E10V5. The sequence continues at coordinate 20,916 of NZ_RHJM01000003.1, read as the reverse complement.
GGGCAGATGTCGATCCCAGGCGTTCAGCTTCATCAAGCAGTTTTAACGCCTTATCAACATCACCTTTCGCGACAGCGTTTTTGATCGCGGTATTAAAATAACTTTCCGTGTCGTTGAGCATCGGTTCGCTTTTCTTCACCGGTGCCGGAGCGGGTGCAGCCACGGCGGGTGCCGTCGTGTTACCTACCGTAACCGGAGCTGGAGCGGAAGAACCAAATAACGGCCCCACCAACACGCTGGAGCTGGAGTTGGTTTTCACTTTCAGTTTCAGCAGACCATCAGTGGTATGACGGGCAACCGGATCTGGAATATCTGGCACCGAGTTACCGACACCTTTGGCATAGGCTTTTGCCGGGTCGAGCAGTTGCGTCGTCTGCTGGAGATCTTTTTCCGTGGTAAAGACCAGAACATACAGTTTTTGCTGCCCCAGTGCTGGTGTCAGGCGCATCACTCCTTCCAGACGATCGGCGCTCATGACGCCAGGTTCCTGGTAAGTGAAATAACTGCTGGGGAAGAAGGCAGATGGCGTCATGTTTTGATCAAGAATCAGCACGTTCGGCGCAAATACACTGGTTTGTTTGTTCACTTCGCTGGTCAGCGTAAGGGTCAGTTCGCCAATGTTTGCCGGAACGCTGTATGCCGCAACCGGGCCACTGATACCAGGAACGTTCAACCGTTGGCCGCCAGTCGCTAACTGGGTAGTCTGAGTTTTGGATTGATCGACGGGTGTCCAGGTTAATTGTTGCAGCGCAGCAGATGGAATGGCAGGCGCGTCACTGGTGTTTTGCGGTACGTAGTTGACGTCGGCGAGGCTAATTCCAGGCGCGCTCGCCAGCAACCCTGCTGATAAACAGAGGGCGATGAGACTTTTATTCATTTTCATTGTTTTCACCTCAAAATCTGGAGTTCAGCGGTAGCCAGGCAATAGCGCGCTAAACCGATAATCAGTGGGGCTTGCGCCCCTTATAGATAATGGCAACGTGTTTTTATGCCGGATGCGGCGTAAACGCCTTATCCGGCCTACATTCGGCAGCTGTTGTAGGCCTGATAAGACGCGACAGCGTCGCATCAGGCGTTGGTTGCCGGATGCGGCGCAAGCACCTTATCCGGCATGCACATTGCTATTACCACCAGATTTCCATCTGGGCGCCGAAGGTCCACTCGTCGCTATCACCGCGACCGAAGCTACCACCTTCGAAGCTCGCCGGAACGGCTTTACCGTAGTTCGGGTTGGAAGAGGAACTACCGTTGTAGTCATAGCCCCATTTCTCATCCCACTTGGCGTAGGTTGCGAAGACACGAATAGCCGGGCGTGACCAGATGCTGTCGCCAGCCTGCCATTGTTGTGCGAGGGTAATTTTGTACTGATTGTTCTTGTCGCCAGTGCGCTGGGATTCGACGTTGTCGTAGCCGATCTCCATCAAAGTGCTCATGATTGGCGTCCACTTGTACATCGGGCGAATACCGACGGTCCACCACTTGGTGCCGTTATCGTTATCCCAGTTGATGTCCTGATACATACCCACGTACATCATGTCCCAGTTGTCGCCCATCGAGATCGCACCGTGATCAAGAATACGCAGCATGTGACCGTTGTTGTTGATGTTGTAGGCAAAGTGTTCGTTATCAAACGCGACGCCAGAGCCCTGCGACAGACCTTTACCCTGCGAGGTCATCGAGTCAGTTGCGTACTGAACAACAAACTTGTTGAAGCCCTTCAGGATGCTCTGAGTATGTTCAGCAGTGAATAACCAACCGTCTTTCGATGCGCCATCAACCAGACGATAGTTATCACGCAGGTTAGCGCGACCGTAGTCGACACCCAGTTCTAACGTACCGCCAGGGTTGATTTCCATCTGCGCTAAACGCACGTCGAAGACATCGTTCGCAGTTTCGTTGGTGTAGTCATAGATATTGTTGCTGGCGAACGAGGAAGAACCACCTGCTTCAGAAGAGCGGGTTGCAGCCAAAGAGAGCTTACCGAAGCCAACATCGATGTTTTCCAGACCGGCACCAGGACCAGAAATATCCCAGTAGTAGAAGTCGATCATATGAACGTCATGACGTTGATAGAAACGCTTACCCGCCCAGATGGTGGAACCAGGCAGCCATTCAATCAGGTTTTTACCCTGCACGTTCGCTTCACGGAAGGCCGGATCAGTGGCTTCCCAGTCATTCTGTTGCGCGACGGAATAGGCCACGTTAGTGTCGAAATAGAAGCTCTTATCGCCCTCTTTCCACACTTCCTGACCCAATTTTAATTCAGCATAAGTTTCACATTCGTTGCCAAGACGGTATTTACTTTGAGCACCAGTGGTCTGGAAACACTGTTGTTCACCGCCACTCCCTGTCCAGCCGATACCGGAACGAGCGTAACCGTGGAAATCCACAGCCATTGCCTGAGCAGACATTACGCCCGCTGCGACGGCAACCGCCAGAGGAAGTTTGCGCAGAGTAATCATCATTCTATCTCCTGAGTCATTGCTTTTCTTTTTTCACATCACCTGTCACAGGTTTTGTGTCTTTTGTAGGGTGCTTAAACGCCCGGCTCCTGATGCAGTCGACGACATGCAGTGCCATCCTCACGGAACAGATGGCAACGCTCTGGCGGCAGGCCGATAGCGAATGTGGCACCTTCTTCTACCAACACCACGTCAGACTGGCGGTACACCAGGTTTTGACGAATGGAAGGGATCTGGATATGAATTTGGGTTTCGTTGCCGAGTTGCTCGACGACCTGAACTTCACCTTCAAGGATGACGTCGGCGATATCACTTGGCAGTAGATGTTCCGGGCGAATGCCCAGTGACATGTTGGCTCCGACCTGAACGTTGTGGCTTTCAACAGGAAGCCAGACTTGCTGGAGGTTTGGCATCGGCAGCTCAACCTGGACTTGATCGATTGCAACGGCGGTCACTTTTACCGGCAGGAAGTTCATTTTCGGCGAACCAATAAAACCTGCGACAAAGCGGTCTGCCGGATAGTGATACAGTTCGAGGGGTTTCCCGACCTGCGCCACGCGCCCGGCATCCAGCACCACGATTTTATCGGCCAGCGTCATCGCTTCGACCTGATCGTGGGTGACGTAAATCATCGTGCGGCCCAGACGTTTATGCAGGCGGGAGATTTCGATACGCATCTGCACACGCAGCGCAGCGTCAAGGTTGGATAGCGGTTCATCAAGTAAAAACACGCTTGGCTCTGCCACCAGAGTACGACCAATCGCCACTCGCTGACGCTGCCCGCCAGAGAGTGCCTTCGGTTTGCGATCAAGCAAGTGCGCCAGTTGCAGTACTTCCGCCACCTGGTTAACGCGCTGGTTAATCACCTCTTTCTTCGCGCCCGCCAGTTTCAGGCCAAAGGACATGTTTTCTGCCACTGACAGATGGGGATAGAGCGCATAGGACTGGAACACCATGCCGACGCCGCGTTCTGCTGGCGGGGTATCGTTCATTCGTTTCTCACCGATGAACAGGTCGCCGCTGGTGATCGTCTCAAGACCGGCAATCATACGCAGTAACGTTGATTTACCGCAGCCAGATGGCCCGACAAACACCACGAACTCACCTTCGTGGATCTCGAGGTTGATATCTTTCGATACCACCACATCCCCCCAGGCCTTCGTTACATTTTGCAGCTGTACGCTCGCCATGCCCTTCTCCCTTCGTTACAACCTGTCATCGACAGCAACATTCATGATGCGGTGACTATGCTTGATCGACAGATAGCTTAAATCCTCCACCCCCAGGCTTTTTTATGGGGGAGGAGGCGGGAGGATGAGAAGGTGGTGTCTGCGTACTAATCCGAAGGAAAGTAAGGAAATTCGTGATGTTGCTTGCAAAAAACATGGCGATTTTGTGTGCGCCCTCCCGCAATACTGCCGTTTCTGCGACATGGATCACACAAAACGAAGGTGGGGCGTAGGGGCAAGGAGGATGGAAAGAGGTTGCCGTATAAAGAAACTAGAGTCCGTTTAGGCGTTTTCACAAGCACTTCACCAACAAGGACCAGAGATTATGAAAATAAAAACAGGTGCACGCATCCTCGCATTATCTGTTTTAACGACGATGATGTTTTCCGCCTCGGCTCTCGCCAAAATCGAAGAAGGTAAGCTGGTAATCTGGATCAACGGCGATAAAGGCTACAACGGCCTTGCTGAAGTCGGTAAGAAATTCGAGAAAGATACCGGAATTAAAGTCACCGTTGAGCATCCGGATAAGCTGGAAGAGAAATTCCCCCAGGTTGCGGCAACTGGCGATGGTCCGGACATCATCTTCTGGGCGCACGACCGCTTTGGCGGCTATGCCCAGTCTGGTCTGTTAGCTGAAATCTCTCCGGACAAAGCGCTCCAGGACAAGATTTATCCATTCACCTGGGATGCCGTGCGTTTTAACGGCAAACTCATTGCTTACCCGGTTGCAGTTGAAGCGTTATCGCTGATTTATAACAAAGATCTGCTGCCGAACCCGCCAAAAACCTGGGAAGAGATCCCGGCGCTGGATAAAGAACTGAAAGCGAAAGGTAAGAGCGCGCTGATGTTCAACCTGCAAGAACCGTACTTTACCTGGCCGCTGATTGCTGCCGACGGTGGTTATGCGTTCAAGTATGAAAACGACAAATACAACGTGAAAGACGTTGGCGTGGATAACGCTGGCGCGAAAGCGGGTCTGACCTTCCTGGTTGATCTGATTAAAAACAAACACATGAATGCGGATACTGACTACTCCATTGCAGAGGCAGCCTTTAACAAAGGTGAAACTGCGATGACCATTAATGGTCCGTGGGCATGGTCTAACATCGACACCAGCAAAGTGAACTACGGTGTGACGATGCTGCCAACCTTCAAGGGACAACCTTCCAAACCGTTCGTTGGCGTGCTGAGCGCAGGCATTAACGCGGCCAGTCCGAACAAAGAGCTGGCGAAAGAGTTCCTCGAAAACTACCTGCTGACCGACGAAGGTCTGGAAGCGGTGAATAAAGACAAACCGCTGGGTGCCGTGGCGCTGAAGTCTTACCAGGATCAGCTGGCGAAAGATCAACGCATCGCCGCCACCATGGATAACGCCAAGAACGGTGAAATCATGCCGAACATCCCGCAGATGTCCGCCTTCTGGTATGCCGTGCGTACCGCAGTAATCAACGCAGCCAGTGGTCGTCAGACCGTTGATGCCGCGCTAAAAGATGCACAGGGTCGTATCACTAAGTAATGCCTGAAATGCCGGATGCGGCGTAAACGCCTTATCCGGCCTACGAAAACTAAACGTATGTAGGCCTGATAAGACGCACCAGCGTCGCATCAGGCAGTTGTTGCCGGATGCGGCGTAAACGCCTTATCTGTCCTGGAATGAGGAAGAACCCCATGGATGTCATTAAAAAGAAACATTGGTGGCAAAGCGACGCGCTGAAATGGTCAGTGTTAGGTCTGCTCGGCCTGCTGGTGGGTTACCTTGTTGTTTTAATGTACGCACAAGGGGAATACCTGTTCGCCATTACCACGCTAATTTTGAGCTCAGCGGGGCTCTATATTTTCGCCAATCGTAAAGCCTACGCCTGGCGCTATGTCTACCCGGGAATGGCCGGGATGGGGCTATTCGTTCTTTTCCCTCTGGTCTGCACCATCGCCATCGCCTTCACCAACTACAGCAGCACCAACCAGCTTACCTTTGAACGCGCTCAGGAAGTTCTGTTGGACCGCGCCTGGCAGGCAGGGAAAACCTATAACTTTGGTCTTTATCCCGCGGGTGATGAGTGGCAACTGGCGCTCACCGACGGCGAAACCGGCAAAAATTATCTCTCCGACGCCTTTAAATTTAGCGGCGAGCAAAAACTGCAACTGAAAGAAAGCGCCACGCAGCCTGAAGGCGAGCGTGCGAATCTGCGCGTGATTACCCAGAATCGTCAAGCCCTGAGCAACATTACCGCCATTCTGCCGGATGGCAACAAAGTGATGATGAGCTCCCTGCGCCAGTTCTCCGGCACTCAGCCGCTGTACACATTAGGCGATGACGGTACGCTGACCAATAACCAGAGTGGCGTAAAATATCGTCCAAACGACCAGATTGGTTTTTACCAGTCCATCACTGCTGACGGCAACTGGGGTGACGAAAAACTCAGCCCGGGTTATACCGTGACTACTGGCTGGAAAAACTTTACCCGCGTCTTCACCGACGAAGGGATCCAAAAACCGTTCCTTGCAATTTTCGTCTGGACCGTAGTGTTCTCACTTATCACCGTCTTTTTAACGGTGGCGGTCGGCATGGTGCTGGCGTGTCTGGTGCAGTGGGAAGCGTTGCGCGGCAAAGCTGTCTATCGCGTCCTGCTGATTCTGCCCTACGCGGTGCCATCGTTTATTTCAATTTTGATTTTCAAAGGATTGTTCAACCAGAGCTTTGGTGAAATCAACATGATGTTGAGCGCGCTGTTTGGTGTGAAGCCCGCCTGGTTCAGCGATCCAACCACCGCCAGAACGATGCTGATTATCGTCAACACCTGGCTGGGTTATCCGTACATGATGATCCTCTGCATGGGCTTGCTGAAAGCGATTCCGGACGATCTGTATGAGGCCTCAGCGATGGATGGCGCAGGTCCGTTCCAGAACTTCTTCAAAATTACGCTACCGCTGCTGATCAAGCCGCTCACACCACTAATGATCGCCAGCTTTGCCTTTAACTTTAACAACTTCGTGCTGATTCAACTGTTAACCAACGGCGGCCCGGATCGTCTTGGCACGACCACGCCAGCCGGTTATACCGACCTGCTCGTTAACTACACCTACCGTATCGCCTTTGAAGGCGGCGGGGGTCAGGACTTCGGTCTGGCGGCGGCGATTGCCACGCTGATCTTCCTGCTGGTCGGTGCGCTGGCGATTGTGAACCTGAAAGCCACGCGAATGAAGTTTGATTAAGGGAGATAACAAAATGGCAATGGTCCAACCGAAATCGCAAAAAGCACGTTTGTTTATTACTCACCTGCTACTACTACTTTTTATCGCGGCAATTATGTTCCCGCTGCTGATGGTCGTCGCCATCTCGCTGCGCCAGGGGAACTTCGCGACCGGTAGCCTGATCCCGGAGCAAATCTCGTGGGATCACTGGAAACTGGCGTTAGGTTTTAGCGTTGAACAGGCTGATGGCCGCATTACGCCACCGCCATTCCCGGTACTGCTGTGGCTGTGGAACTCGGTGAAGGTCGCCGGTATTTCCGCGATTGGTATTGTGGCGCTCTCCACCACCTGCGCTTATGCCTTCGCCCGTATGCGCTTCCCTGGCAAAGCGACGCTGCTGAAAGGGATGCTGATTTTCCAGATGTTCCCGGCAGTACTCTCACTGGTGGCGTTGTATGCGTTGTTTGATCGTCTGGGTGAATACATTCCGTTCATCGGCCTGAATACTCACGGCGGCGTGATCTTCGCGTACCTGGGGGGGATTGCGCTGCACGTCTGGACGATTAAAGGCTATTTCGAAACCATCGATAGCTCGCTGGAAGAAGCAGCAGCGCTGGATGGTGCGACACCGTGGCAGGCCTTCCGCCTCGTCCTGTTGCCATTATCTGTACCGATTCTGGCGGTGGTGTTCATCCTGTCGTTTATCGCTGCCATTACCGAAGTTCCGGTCGCGTCGTTGTTACTGCGTGACGTGAACAGTTACACCCTGGCCGTGGGTATGCAGCAATACCTCAACCCGCAAAACTACCTGTGGGGCGACTTTGCTGCCGCTGCCGTGATGTCTGCATTACCCATCACCATCGTCTTCTTGCTGGCTCAGCGCTGGCTGGTTAACGGCCTGACGGCAGGTGGTGTGAAAGGTTAAAGATGTTGTTCTGCCAATGTTATGCCGCTAGACCCTCAACTTACGTTATCCTAACTTGTGACTGTTATTCGGCGCTCTTCGGAGCGCCTCTTTTTTACTCCCGCTTCAGCCGTTTCGAATTACATAACCACAGGGTGATCACCAGCAACAAGATCGCTGCCGAGTAGATCAACACATCCAGTGGCGATTTATGATCGACGATGATCAAGCGCACAATGGCGGTGATCCCGATATAGACAAAGTAACGCAGCGGGAAGTGAAAACCGGACTGAAAGTACTTCACAATCAGCGCGATAAATTCGAAATAGAGAAAATAAACCACCAGCCCTTCCACCAGCTCATATTTGCTGGTTTGTTCTGGCGCGAACAGCACATCAGCCAGATGCACCGTTTCTTTGCCGAGGAAGACAACCAAAATCAGGCCGAGACACAACAGACCCAGATTGAGAACGGTCTGCAAAATGGTGGAGATAAACTCCACGCGCGGACGAGAGAGTGACGTCATAGCTGTACCTCCTTCACAGTGGCGAGCTTCCTGTATAACGTAAAAATGTGACGGAGATCTATATTTTTTGTGTATGTTTTGTTCAACCTGGATTTGGGGGCGCGCATCCGGCAAGGCAAACCGCACCAAAGCCGGTAATGCAAAAATCACCCATTCAGGTGATTCTCAGCCACCAATAATGCGCGAAAAATCGACAATGTTCCTCTGGAACAAATGAAACGTAACCTGATAAAGGTGGTAAAAATGAAGCCTTATTTTGCTGCTTTGATGTTATCAGTCTCTGTTCTTCCTGCTTATGCCGGTCCGCTCGGTACTGCTGATAAAGCCGACCTACCGCAAAGCAATGTCTCCAGCCCCATGATGGCCCAGTCGCTCAGGCAACCAGACCTGCAACCCATATCGACGGACAGGAAGACAGAATGTTTTCGCCTTTACACACCAGATCGCAAACCGGGGGTGAACTGCGTTCCTGATGGCTCAACAGGCCATTAAGAATGAGGGTGCCAGTGATTGCGAAAACTGGCACCTTTCCCATGACTTAGCGGAAATTCACGCTACGGTCGCTGGTCATATCATACAACTGGAACTTACGCCCAAGTTGCTGACCCCCGTCACGCGTCAGCGGCGTCCAGCCAATTGCCGCACGGCTACGTGTCGGGCCAGACGAGAAGAGATCCAGCGGTACAGAGACATACACACCTTTGGTGAAGTCCCCTTCGCCGTACTCCTCTTTCGAAACATTAGTGATCGTGGCATAGCCACCCACCACCACGCCGCTATCAAAGCGTTTGGCGATCTCCAGCGTGCCGCCTTTATCCCCTGCCAGATACTGCCCGACACTCGCTTTCACCAACACGTCCTGGGCGAAAGATGGCGTCCAGTACGCGGTCAGATGTCCGGTTTTCACACTGTAATCGGTGAATTTCATCATATCTTTTGCGCTACGCCAGTCGCGCTGTTTAACGTAGTTGGCATCCAGACCAAACGCCCAGTTGCTGTCCAGGGGGCGATACAACACCTCTGCCCCCGCACCGCCAAACATGGTTTCGAGATAGCCGCCGTAGACCTGACCGTAGAAGCCGTTGCCCAGATGCTGGAAGTAGTTGGCTTGCAGGTTATTCACATAGACATCGTTCTGCACATACTCGCGCACATGGGTACGAACACGCGGTAAGTGTGAGTCCTGCGGTGGATTGGTGTAGTTAAACTTGTCGTAATTGTTGGCAAGGTTAGCAAACAGGCTACCGGTGGTGAGCAGATGGTCCGTCAGCCACAAATCCGCCGTTCCCATCACGCCCAGCTGATACATGTAAAAGTTTTCCGGGCCACCGACCGACTGGTTCAGCACCGGATCGATATGGAAATCAAAGCGCGATTTGTCGATATACCAGCCCTGCTCGGTGGACTTCGGAACCACTGGCTCGACGCGTTTTTGCGCCAGCTTCGTTTCGTGGCCCAGCGGCTCTCCGGCGAGATGATTTTTCAAGCTGGCGACATCGGTTTCCGTCGTCACCTGCGGCATGTTAAGGCGATTTTCCGTAACGCGGATCGTCTTGATCCCCTCCGGCAGATCGTTCATCACGATCCGATTAGCACGAATGATCCCTTCGCGCGAATCACGATACTTCACCTGCTCGCCAGTAACATACAGTGTATCGCCTTTCGCCTGGATCTGCGGATCGGCCAGTCCGGCGTTGTATTTCAACAGCGTTAACTGATTCGCCACCACCGAATGCTGCAAAATGGCATCCTGTGGCTGCGGTTGATATTGCGGGCGGGCGTTATCGTTGTAAGACGGGCGCAGATCGTTAAAGTTGGTGCGCAGCGTGACGCCAAACATAAAAGTGTTGCCACGTTCATAGCTAAGGTTAACGTCGGCCCAATCGGTAACGCGATAAATCGCACCGACGTTAAACTTACTTTTTTGCTCCAGCTTCCCGGCAAAATCCTGCTGATAATTATTGCCTTCATACTCCAGTTTCAGGCGCAGCGGTTGCCAGGGCGTCTGGTATTCCACACCGCCAAACAGTGAGGCCGGGCCGTGGAACATCTGGCTGCCGTCGATAGATCCCGCCTGTTTGTAGCTGTTATCGCGATAGCAATATTTATCACTGGCTGAACAGAGCGGATTTTTCACGTTACCGCTGGTGCCCAGATATCCCCAGCCCAGACCGAGCGTAAAATCGAACGGCCCCCAGGCTTTGCTGGCGACAAGATATTCTGCATCGAACAGCCCCGTACCGCCGATATCCCGCGCGCCAACCGCCACTTGCGGCATCCAGTAACTCTCTTCCCACAAACGCAGTTTGAGATCGAAGGCTTTATCTTTATACGTTTGATCACCAGAGAACGCTTCGACGCTGCTGTACTGCCGGGTGCGCACATCGGTATAACGCAGCGTTGTTTCCAGCCACGGGAAGAGTTGCACTGACGCTGAGTAATAACGGTACTGATCGTTATCGCGATAGTTCAGGCTCAACTCCCCTTCCCGCGCCATGCGGGCGGTGGGCGTTTGTAACAGTCCTACGCCACCGAAATCCGATTGCGACGGGCCAATGGGCGCAGGATACGTTTCGCCGTAGCAAGCCGTGCTCATGCCCAGCGCCAGTAAGCTAAGCAGATGTCTTTTTTTCATTATTGGGGTATCCGCTGCGTCAGAGTCTGAAGAATGTCGGCGTTAAGGGCATCAGATGTCTCACTCCAGACGGAGTCCGCGAGGCCAACATAAATAATGCTGCCGGGCATCGGCTCTACGTGACGCTTGTTCCAGTAAGCCACCGGCGCTTTTTGCGTGCGTCCGTCCGGGTAAACCACCCACGTGTAGCTGCGATCCGCACCGCTGAGCAGGCTCTGGTCAGAGAGATAGCTCGCCACGTCGCGACCTGGAGTGAATGACTGCTTGCCAGGACGACTGATAAGCCCGAACAACGTGACCGTGGACGGCGGCGTTCCGACCCACAGCGTGTAGTTGCCCTGCAACGGCGGGTTACCGCGTTCGGCAACGCGGACGATGTCGGGATCAAGATTGATTTTTTGCCTGCCCGTCACCTTCAACGACTGAATTTGCTGGCGTAAGGCGTTAATGGCGGCGGCATCGTCGGCGCTGGAATCTGCAGTCAGTTCTGCCAGCCGTGTCAGCAACGCCTGCTGCTGACGCAATGCTGCCGCCGTTGCCAGCTCTTCGCTAATCACCGCACCGGGCCACCAGCTGTTTGCCAGTCGAGGTTGGCCTACCAGATCGATTAAATGCTCTGCACCCGTCAGCGTTTTGGCCTCACTGCTGCCATTGCTGAATACCTTGACGGTTCCCGCCGCGAAGACCGATGACGCTCCCACACTCAAAAGCAACGCGACAATAGTTTTTTTAATCATTGTTTTGCCGCCTTGATGAGAGTGGTTTTCACCGGGAAATAATCCGCGCCGAGATACTGTTCCGACTGGCGAATTTGCCCTTCGCTGTCGATCCAGTAGCGGTTATGCCAGCGCGCCCGGTCGGTGGAGACCTCTTCGTCCAGCACGCGAACCGGGGTTTCATCGCTGCCGACTTTCACGGTATCGGTGCCATCCCATTTGAAGACTGAGCGTGCGGTGGCGTAGCGTACCTGCTGGTACTCGGTCCAGCCCATCGTGCGCGTCCAGGTTGCGCCATCAACGATTTGTGCGGGTTTGATCAGCGGGTCAGTGGCAAGGTTATTCACTTCAATCAGGTTGTCGCCGCCAAGCAAAGTTTTCACCAGACGCCCATGTTGTGTAACGAGAGTGGCCTGATCCTGAGTAACCCATTTTTGTTGTCCGTCTTCAGCGAAGGCCAAAACGACAAATAATTGTGGACCGCCATTTAGCCGCATGTACTGGCTGGCGTAGGGCATATTTTGAATATCATCGTCCGTCAGCTGTACGCCTGGCGTACCGAACAGACTGTCCCACAGTGAATTGCCCAGCTCTTTAGTCGTGGCTGAACAGGCCTGTAATAACAGGCAGATAAGAATGAGTGCAGGTCGCTTCACGACTCTTCTCCAGAGGGGCAGAATAACCACACCGGAGTGTGGTTATGGTTAATCCCCGTCATACTGAATTATTTTGGGGATACATACGTTATTACTGGGTACTGGTGGTCGTGGTTGTGGTGGTCCCGGTATTAGAACCATCACCCCCACCGGTTGCCGCGAGCGCGACACCCACCGCCGAGCTTACGGTGCTGACGCTGGTCGCGGAGGAACTACCCGCTGAAACCGACGTTGCTGCCGACCCTGCCGCTTCGCCCACCTGTACAGGTGCAGCCCACGCAGAAGTCGCCGCAAGCGCAGATATGGCAAAAATGCCATACAGAACTTTTTTCATAACAATTTCCCTTCATTGAATGAATGGAGATTTACCCAAAAACATTTCGGGCGGGATCGAGTATACACAACTAAAGCATGCGAATTACGGCGCGGGGAATTAGTGAAGGTGTTTTAGGACAATTGGAATGAATATCAAATATAAGCTTTAACTTATATATAAATAAGATTAAAAATCATTAAGTTAAAATAAAACAAAAAGTGATTGATCTGCGTATTTTCCGAAATCATTACAGACTAAAAATCTATTTTAGGATTAACCTCACGGTATGATTTTCGTTAAATCTCCGACAAGGGGATTTATCTGATAAAACAATGCCGACTTATAGTCGGCATTGTTATTAAGGTTATTTAATCAATCGTGCTATGTATTAATTGCCGAATACGATGTACATATCGGCATCGACCTGTAGGCCTGATAAGACGCGACCGCGTCGCATCAGGCACTGGTTGCCGGATGCGGCGTGAACGCCTTATCCGGCCTACATATCGACGATGATTAACCGCGCCACGCTTTATAGCGGTTAATCAGACCATTGGTCGAGCTATCGTGGCTGCTGATTTCTTTATCATCTTTCAGCTCTGGCAGAATACGGTTCGCCAGCTGTTTACCCAGTTCAACGCCCCACTGGTCGAAGGTGAAGATGTTCAGGATCACGCCCTGAGTAAAGATTTTGTGCTCATACAGCGCAATCAACGCACCCAGGCTGAACGGAGTGATTTCACGCAGCAGGATGGAGTTGGTCGGGCGGTTACCTTCGAACACTTTGAACGGCACCACGTAGTCAAGCGTTGCCGGATCTTTACCCTGATCGCGATATTCCTGCTCAACCACTTCACGGGATTTACCAAACGCCAGAGCCTCGGTCTGAGCGAAGAAGTTAGACAGCAGTTTCTGGTGATGATCAGAGAGTGGGTTATGGGTGATAGCCGGAGCGATGAAATCGCACGGTACCATTTTGGTTCCCTGGTGGATCAGCTGGTAGAACGCATGCTGACCGTTAGTGCCTGGTTCACCCCAGATAATCGGGCCAGTCTGGTAATCCACCACGTTACCGTTACGGTCAACATACTTACCGTTGGATTCCATATTGCCCTGCTGGAAGTACGCCGCGAAACGGTGCATATACTGGTCGTACGGCAGAATCGCTTCAGTTTCCGCGCCAAAGAAATTGTTGTACCAGATGCCAATCAGCGCCAGCAGTACAGGCAGGTTTTTCTCGGCAGGCGTAGTGGAGAAATGCTTGTCCATCGCGTGTGCGCCAGAAAGCAGTTCAACGAAGTTATCAAAGCCGATGGAGAGAACAATCGACAGGCCAATCGCTGACCACAAAGAGTAACGGCCGCCGACCCAGTCCCAGAACTCGAACATGTTGGCGGTATCAATACCAAACTCGCCAACGGCTTTGGCATTGGTGGAGAGCGCCGCAAAGTGTTTCGCAACGTGTTTTTCATCACCTGCCGCTTTCAGGAACCAGTCACGCGCGCTATGGGCGTTGGTCATAGTTTCCTGAGTGGTGAAGGTTTTAGATGCTACCAGGAACAGCGTGGTTTCCGGGTTTACTTTTTTCAGCACTTCCGCGATGTGAGTACCATCAACGTTAGAAACAAAGTGCATGTTCAGGTGGTTTTTGTAAGGGCGCAGTGCTTCGGTCACCATGTACGGGCCGAGGTCAGAACCGCCGATCCCAATGTTCACCACGTCGGTGATGGCTTTGCCGGTATAGCCTTTCCACTCACCAGAAATAATCGCTTCTGAGAAGGTTTTCATCTTCTCCAGCACCGCGTTGACTTCCGGCATAACATCTTTGCCATCAACCAGAATCGGGGTATTGCTACGGTTACGCAGCGCCACGTGCAGTACGGCACGGTTTTCGGTGCGGTTGATCTTCTCGCCAGAGAACATCGACTTAATCGCGCCCGCCAGATCGCACTCTTTCGCCAGATCCTGTAATTTCGCCAGCGTCTCTTCAGTGATGCGGTTTTTGGAGTAATCCACCAGCATCTGATCGTCGAAGGTTGCGGAGAACTTAGAAAAACGATCGCCGTCTTTAGCAAAAAGATCGGCGATCGTAACGTCTTTCATTTCATCGAAGTGTTTCTGTAGTGCCTGCCAGGCCGCGGTCTGCGTTGGATTGATGTTTTTCATTAGCAATACTCTTCTGATATTGAGAATTGTGACTGTGGAAGATTGTAGCGCCAGTCACAGAAAAATGTGATGGTTTTAGTGCCGTTAGCTCAGCTAACCACTGAAGAGGATAAAAAGTGTAGACGTTATAAGCACAATTTCTGACCACGCCCGCTGCATGAATAATCCGCATAATCCCAGCGTTGACACACTCCCCTACACCTTTTATTTATAAATACGGTCTGCGCCTGCACCGGTTTCTGTTTTGCCTTTGTGCCAAGGTCGCTTCTTTCATTCCCTGACACGAGGTTGTTATGCCCGATATTGTTGTCTCCAAATTTGGTGGTACTAGCGTGGCTGATTTCGACGCCATGAACCGCAGCGCCGACATTGTGCTTTCTGATGTGAATGTGCGTTTAGTTGTGCTTTCTGCTTCTGCGGGCATTACCAATCTGTTGGTTGCACTGGCTGAAGGTCTGGAACCGGTTGAGCGTTTCGAAAAACTCGATGCCATTCGCAATATTCAGTTCGCCATTCTGGAGCGCCTGCGTTACCCGAACGTCATCCGTGAAGAGATTGAACGTTTGCTGGAGAACATTACCGTCCTGGCCGAAGCTGCTGCACTGGCAACCTCTCCAGCACTAACTGATGAACTGGTCAGCCACGGCGAACTGATGTCTACCCTGCTGTTTGTGGAGATTCTGCGTGAACGCAATGTTCAGGCCCAGTGGTTTGATGTGCGTAAAGTGATGCGCACAAACGATCGCTTTGGCCGCGCGGAGCCAGATATTGCTGCGCTGGCAGAACTGTCTGCGCTGCAACTAACCCCACGTCTCAGCGAAGGTTTAGTCATCACCCAGGGCTTTATTGGCAGTGAAAGTAAAGGGCGCACCACAACGCTTGGTCGCGGCGGTAGTGACTACACGGCGGCACTATTGGCAGAAGCGTTAAACGCTGCTCGCGTCGATATCTGGACAGATGTGCCGGGGATTTATACTACCGACCCACGCATCGTGCCTGATGCCAAACGAATTGATGAAATCGCCTTTGAAGAAGCAGCTGAAATGGCAACCTTTGGTGCCAAAGTACTTCATCCGGCAACCTTACTGCCTGCAGTTCGCAGCGATATCCCGGTGTTTGTCGGTTCAAGCAAAGATCCGCGTGCTGGCGGTACTTTGGTGTGTAATAAAACCGAGAATCCGCCGTTGTTTCGTGCGCTGGCTCTGCGTCGCAAACAAACGCTATTAACCCTGCATAGCCTGAATATGCTGCATTCTCGCGGCTTCCTCGCGGAGGTTTTCGGCATTCTCGCACGGCATAATATTTCGGTGGATTTAATTACTACGTCAGAAGTGAGCGTGGCGTTAACCCTCGACACTACCGGTTCAACGTCAACTGGCGATACGTTGCTGACACAATCGCTGCTGATGGAGCTTTCAGCCCTGTGCCGGGTAGAAGTGGAAGAAGGCCTGGCGCTGGTGGCTCTGATTGGTAACGATCTGTCAAAAGCCTGTGGTGTTGGCAAAGAGGTGTTTGGCGTACTTGAACCGTTCAACATTCGCATGATTTGCTACGGCGCTTCCAGCCATAACCTGTGCTTCCTGGTGCCAGGCGAAGATGCAGAACAGGTGGTGCAGAAACTGCATAGTAATTTGTTTGAGTAAAAACAGTGCGGCCCGGATGATACTTGCCGGGCCGAATTTATTCTCCCATCACTGTCGTCATCAACAACCTATCCAGCTCCCTGGCATCACCATCCCTACTATCCGGTAACACAGGCGGAATTTCCCCACGCGCCAGTTCCGCATGGATAAACGCATGTAGCAATGGACGGCGTGGGCCATATTCCGCTTCACCTGCACGCTGTTTACGTTCCAGCAACTCATCTATTTCTGCGCGTAAGGCCGCATCCAACTCACTTCCCGCCAGCAATTCGGAAAAACGCATTGGCGGTACGCCTTTTCCCGCTTCGACCCAGCGCACGGCCAGCAGCGGACGCAGCACATAAAAGTATTTTTTCAGCCGCACTTCGTCGCCTTGTAAATAACCGCGAAAATTTTTCCGCGCCATCGAATAGTAATGCCAGCGCGCACGCAACGGAGAAAACCACGTTGGGACCATTGCCTTAAGCGCCGTTATCGTTTCTTCATCTTGTTGATAGACCACCGGTGAATCCAGCCATTCAATTAGCGTCGGGTTCGCACCTTTCAGCAATCCCAGCGCTTTGCGCCATTCCCAACCGGAAACATCAAGTTCGTCGTCGATAGGCAGTTCGATAACATCGCGTGGTGACTCTACCCGCAGATACCATTCCAGCGGATGAACATACAAAAAACGCACATCGTAATCGCTGTCGGGCGAAGCAAATCCCCAGCCGCGACTCCCCGATTCGCAGGCGTACAGCACTTTCACGCCATAGCGACGTTCAATTTCCTTTAACTGCTGCGATACCCGTTCGCGCATCGCAGCACTGACTCCATTTAATGGCATTTGACTCATCCTTTGATATTAACTACCCCGAACAAGACCACTGAAAACAGAGATGTTATCAATGAGATAGCGTTATTGCGAGAAACAGGCCAGAAGTAAAATTACAACTTTAACGTATTGAATAACAAAGAATTAATTAAATTTTATAAGTTAGCGGTCATTTATTTTCGTTAAATTTTTATCTGTATTTATCGCCAATTATCTAAGCAGATAAAAATAAAGAGAAGGCAAATGAATCTTATCAGTTCTGCTTGCAAATAAATTCCCGTACACTGAACTATCCGATTAACTGAGGGCACCATCATGGCACTCCCCCGTATTACTCAAAAAGAGATGACTGAGCGTGAACAGCGCGAACTGAAGACGCTGCTGGATCGCGCGCGTATTGCACATGGTCGCGTGCTGACCAACGCCGAAACCAACAGCATTAAGAAAGAGTACATCGATAAATTAATGGTTGAGCGTGAGGCTGAAGCGAAAAAAGCCCGCCAGTTGAAGAAAAAGCAGGCTTATAAACCGGATCCTGAAGCGTCATTCAGTTGGTCGGCAAATACGTCGACGCGCGGCAAACGCTGATTAACGACCTTTTTTCTTCCGCCCCGGCGAGGCGAAACGCTTGCCGTTTGATGCCGGGCGGCCACCTTTCTCCGCCGTTTTTTCTACCTTCACTACCGGGCGTTTGATGCCTGCCGTTTTCGGTTTGGCCTTCGCTTTGGGCTTCGCCTCGGAAGAGGAATTTTCAATGAGCTTAAAGAGATCGATAAGCTCGTCGTCGGTTAAATCGCGCCATTCTCCCAGCGGAATGCCGCTTAAGCTGACGTTCATAATGCGCGTACGTTCCAGCTTTTTCACTTCGTAGCCAAAGTGCTCGCACATGCGACGGATCTGACGGTTCAGCCCCTGCACCAGGGTAATGCGGAAGACAAACGGCGCTTCTTTTTTGACTTTGCATTTTTTAGTCACCGTCCCGAGGATTGGCACTCCCGCACTCATGCCGCGAATAAACTCCTCGGTAATCGGTTTATCGACCGTCACCAGATATTCTTTCTCATGATCGTTACCCGCGCGGAGGATCTTATTCACCAGATCGCCGTGGTTGGTGAGGAAAATCAGCCCCTGGGAATCTTTATCCAGGCGACCAATCGGGAACACGCGTTTGCTGTGGTTAACGAAATCGACAATGTTATCGCGCTCGCCATCTTCGGTGGTGCTGACAATACCGACGGGCTTGTTCAGGGCGATAAGAACCAAATCTTCGGCTTCCCGAGGCTCAATCAACTGACCGTTTACTTTTACAACGTCGCCGGGTTTCACCTGATCGCCAATGGTGGCACGCTTGCCATTAAGGAACACATTGCCTTGCTCGATGTAGCGATCCGCTTCGCGGCGTGAGCAAATTCCGCTTTCGCTGATGTATTTATTTAAACGGACTGATGAGTCGGGCAGCATAAATTCTCCTGTAAAACGCGGAATATACCGTACCTCTTAGCGGGGAAAAACAGGGTTATGCGGCAACGTCGAAATTAAATGTGATCTGCCGCGCCTTTTATCACAAAAGTGTCACCAGAAGCCTGATGCAAATTTGCCTGGCGAAAACCAGGATAATCAACCTATTACGAATCTCTGCACACCTGTGCTGATGACTGCTACGCAGAGAAACAAATGTGCAAGATAAAGCGCCATTTCAGTCCAAACAAAGAGTGAAAAATCGCTTTTAAAGGTCACCATGATGGAGTTATATCAGATCAAGCGGTTAAAAAGCATATTTGCACAAATGTGCAAAATCAGGAGGCGGCGATGGAAAACAGTGACGATATCCGTTTGATTGTGAAGATTGCCCAACTCTATTACGAACAGGACATGACGCAGGCGCAAATCGCCCGCGAACTGGGTATTTATCGGACCACCATCAGCCGCTTACTTAAACGGGGCCGCGAACAGGGAATTGTCACCATCGCCATCAACTATGACTACAACGAAAACCTCTGGCTGGAGCAGCAACTGAAGCAAAAGTTTGGTCTGAAAGAAGCTGTGGTGGTATCAGGGCGCGATGAAGAGGAAGACGCTCAGTTGGCGGTAATGGGGTTACACGGCGCGCAATTGTTAGATCGTTTGCTGGAACCTGGTGATATTGTTGGTTTTTCCTGGGGCCGCGCGGTGAGCGCACTGGTTGAAAACTTGACGCAGGCGGGGCAATCGCGGCAGTTAATTTGCGTGCCGATTATTGGCGGCCCGTCCGGTAAACTCGAAAGCCGCTATCACGTAAACACATTAACCTACAGCGCGGCGGCAAAGCTGAAAGGGGAATCGCATCTCGCAGATTTTCCAGCTCTGCTGGATAACCCCTTAATTCGTAATGGGATCATGCAGTCTCAGCACTTTAAAACCATCTCAGCCTACTGGGATAATCTGGATGTCGCCCTGGTGGGGATTGGCTCACCGGCTATTCGCGATGGCGCCAACTGGCATGCATTTTATGGCGGCGAAGAGAGTGACGACCTGAATGCCCGTCAGGTTGCCGGTGATATTTGCTCGCGCTTTTTTGATATTCACGGCGCAATGGTTGAAACGAATATGAGCGAAAAAACGCTCTCTATCGAAATGAATAAATTAAAGCAGGCGCGGTATTCCATTGGTATTGCTATAGGTGAAGAGAAATATAGCGGAATTATTGGCGCACTGCGTGGAAAATATATTAATTGTCTGGTAACGAATAGCAGCACAGCGGAACTATTACTGAAATAAAAATCTTCCCGATGTTTACCGTAATAAAAAATTACGGCGGGCCTCTATTACCTAAAATCAGGAGTCTGTTATGCAAACGTGGTTAAATTTGCAGCATAAAATCATTATTGTCACCGGTGGCGCATCCGGTATTGTTCTGGCGATTGTGGATGAATTATTAGCACAAGGCGCGAATGTACAGATGGTCGATATTCACGGTGGCGATGGTCAATATGAAAGTCATAAAGGTTATCAGTTCTGGCCGACCGATATTTCCAGCGCCAAAGAGGTAAATCATACGGTAGCGGAAATTATTCAGCGTTTTGGTCGCATCGACGGTCTGGTCAATAACGCCGGGGTCAACTTCCCGCGTCTGCTGGTCGATGAGAAAGCACCTGCCGGGCAGTATGAACTCAACGAAGCTACATTCGAAAAAATGGTCAATATCAACCAGAAAGGCGTTTTTCTGATGTCGCAGGCGGTGTCGCGGCAGATGGTCAAACAACACGATGGCGTGATTGTGAATGTCTCCTCGGAAAGCGGGCTGGAAGGCTCAGAAGGCCAAAGCTGCTACGCCGCGACCAAAGCCGCGCTCAATAGCTTCACGCGCTCCTGGTCGAAAGAGCTGGGTAAACACGGTATCCGTGTGGTCGGTATCGCGCCGGGGATTCTGGAAAAAACCGGGCTGCGCACGCCGGAATATGAAGAGGCGCTGGCGTGGACGCGCAATATCACCGTCGAACAGCTGCGTGAAGGCTATACCAAAAACGCCATTCCTATTGGGCGCGCCGGAAGATTAGCGGAAGTGGCTGATTTTGTTTGTTATCTGCTGTCTGAACGCGCCAG
The DNA here is from genome assembly GCF_004212315.1 of Escherichia sp. E10V5. NCBI lineage: Bacteria > Pseudomonadati > Pseudomonadota > Gammaproteobacteria > Enterobacterales > Enterobacteriaceae > Escherichia > Escherichia sp. E10V5. Next base: position 75 of record NZ_RHJM01000003.1, on the reverse strand, counting down.
CTATATCACCGGAGTAACCACTAACATTGCCGGCGGCAAAACGCGCGGCTAAGGACAATGCCGTTCACTTAAGCG